>NZ_REHP01000004.1:0-90026 GCF_003693045.1 Lactobacillus sp. ESL0259
AAAAGCTCACAAGGAAAAGTACGGTGGCAAGAGCAAGAAGGAAACACCTGTAACCATGCCGAACACAGTAGTTAAGCTTCTTCACGCCGAGAGTAGTTGGTGGGAGACTGCCTGCGAGGGTAGGACGCTGCCGTGCTTTTTAGTATTCCGGCTTAGCTCAGTTGGTAGAGCGCTTGACTGTTAATCAAGATGTCGTCAGTTCGAGTCTGACAGCCGGAGCAAAGAGAGAAGAGGACCTGGAAAGGTCCTCTTTTTTTGTGCCTGATGATGTTTAAGTGACGATGGCTATTATATTAGAAATACGTGAGCTAATTTTTAAAGAATGTGACATCAAACCTTTTTAACGATAAAATAATATTGGATATGTTTTATCTAAAGGAGGAAATCTCATGGTAGGAATTATTTTAGCCAGCCATGGTGGTTTTGCTGACGGTATTGCGGAATCTGCGCAGATGCTGTTTGGCGAACAAGATAATTTTGCTCATGTCATTTTGAAACCTGATGAAGGTCCAGATGATATTAGAGGCAAAATGGAAACGGCAATTGCTTCATTTGCAAATCAAGATGAAGTTTTGCTGATAGTTGATTTGTGGGGAGGTACGCCATTTAATCAAGCTAATGCCCTGCTTGAAAAGCATCCTAATTGGGCTATTGTTACTGGTATGAACTTACCAATGGTTGTTGAAGCACTAACGCAGAGAATGGCCAATCCCGATGCTACTGCTCATCAGATTGCAAGTGCCATTATTGAGCCGGCAAAGGACGGTATTAAAACCAAGCCAGTTGACTTAATGCCGCAGGAATCTGCAGCAGCTCAAAAACCGTCCCAACCTGCTAATTCAGCTAATAAGAAAACTATTCCTGAAGGTACAGTTGTTGGTGATGGTCACATTAAGTTTGTCTTAGCGCGAATTGATTCACGTCTTTTGCATGGTCAGGTAGCAACGGGCTGGATACCGACTATGCACCCAGATCGTGTAATTGTAGTTTCCGATAGTGTAGCTAAAGACGAAATGCGTAAAAGCATGATTCGTGAAGCCGCTCCTGCAGGGGTCAAAGCGCATACTGTTCCGTTGAAGAAGATGGTAGAGATTGCTAAAGATCCCCGTTTTGGTAATACACATGCCTTATTGCTTTTTGAAAACCCGGAAGATGTTTTAAAAGTAATCAAAGCAGGTGTTGACATTAAGACTGTTAATGTCGGTTCAATGTCTTACAAAGTCGGAGACGTCAATGCAAATAACGTATTGTCTATGAATCAAGAAGATGTTGATACTTTCCACGAACTTGAAAAAATGGGAGTCAAGTACGATGTGCGTAAAGTTCCAACAGATAAAGAAGGCAATATGGAAGCTATTTTAAATAAAGCCCAAAGTTTGCTTGACGAACAAAACAAGTAGGAGAATAGGAGTAAAAAATGAACGCTATTCAAATGATTTTAGTTGTCATAGTGGCCTTTCTTGCAGGTATGGAAGGTATCTTAGACCAATGGGAATTTCACCAACCATTAGTTGCTTGTACATTAATTGGTCTTGTAACTGGTAATCTAGTTTTAGGTGTTATCCTAGGTGGATATTTACAAATGATTGCCTTAGGTTGGGCTAACATTGGTGCTGCTGTTGCTCCTGATGCCGCTTTAGCTTCAGTAGCTTCCGCAATCATTTTGGTTCAAAGTGGTCAAGGAACAAAAGGAATTGGTATGGCTACTGGTATTGCTATGCCTTTGGCCGTTGCCGGACTCTTTTTAACCATGATTGTGCGGACTATTTCTACTGGTATTGTCCACATTATGGATGCTGATGCTAAAAAGGGTGATTGGCGTAAAATTAATATGTGGCAATGGCTTGATGTTTGTCTACAAGGGTTGAGAATCGCTATTCCGGCTGCATTGCTGTTAGCTATTCCTGCTTCACAAGTTAGATACTGGCTGGGCTTAATGCCAGCATGGCTGAGCGACGGTATGTCAATTGGTGGTGCTATGGTTGTTGCTGTTGGTTACGCAATGGTTATCAACATGATGGCTAGTCGTGAAGTTTGGCCATTCTTTGCCATCGGTTTTGCTCTGGCAGCAATAAAAGATTTAACTTTGATTGCTTTAGGTGCAATTGGCTTAGCTTTAGCACTGATGTACTTATCTTTAGAGTCAAAAGGTGGCAATGGCGGTAGCTCAAATTCTGATAATGACGGTACCGGCGATCCACTCGGCGATATCATAGATGACTATTAGAGTGATATTTAAGAGGAGGATTTTATAATGGCTGATAAAAAAATAAAATTAACTAAAGCCGACCGCTTCAAAGTTATGTGGCACTCACAATTTTTGCAAGCTTCATGGAACTATGAAAG
This sequence comes from Lactobacillus sp. ESL0259, assembly GCF_003693045.1. Classification (NCBI taxonomy): domain Bacteria; kingdom Bacillati; phylum Bacillota; class Bacilli; order Lactobacillales; family Lactobacillaceae; genus Lactobacillus; species Lactobacillus sp. ESL0259. The sequence continues at coordinate 2,347 of NZ_REHP01000004.1, forward strand.
AATGCAGAACGGTGGTTATGCCTATTCACTTATACCCGCTTTAAGGAAACTTTATCCTAAAAAGGATGATATGGCAGCTGCTTTGCAAAGACACCTGGTATTCTTTAACGTTCACCCTTATCTGGTTTCACCAATTTTAGGTGTTACTTTAGCCTTAGAGGAAGACAAGGCTAATGGTGCTAAAGTTGAAGACGAAGCTATTCAAGGTGTTAAGGTCGGAATGATGGGACCTTTGGCTGGTGTTGGTGACCCTGTATTCTGGTACACGGTAAGACCAATAGTTGGTGCCTTAGGTGCTTCAATGGCTATTCAGGGTAACGTGTTAGGACCGATTTTGTTCTTCGTTATTTGGAATGTAATTAGATTGGCCTTTATGTGGTATACACAGGAATTTGGTTACAAGGCCGGTTCTGCTATTACCAGTGATATGTCTGGTGGTCTATTGCAAAAAGTAACTCGTGGCGCCTCCATGATGGGTATGTTTGTTTTAGGCTCCTTAATTGAACGCTGGGTTAACATTAAGTTCACTCCGATTGTTTCAAAAACCCCTATTCAAAAGGGTGGCTATATTGACTGGGGATCACTTCCTGCTGGTGCCAAAGGAATTCAGCAAGCTTTAATAGATCAAGCCAACGGCTTATCACTAACCAAGTTTAAAGTAACTACTTTGCAAAACAACTTGGATAGCTTAATCCCTGGTTTAGCCGGACTACTGCTCACTTTCCTTTGTATGTGGCTATTAAAGAAGAAAGTTTCACCAATTTTGATCATTATTGCCATCTTTATTGTCGGTGTTGTTTTGCACGTTCTGCATGTGCTTTAATTTAAAATGGTTGAATCAAAAAATACTAAAGTTGATTTAACGGCAAATGCAACTTGGTTTCGTGCGTTATCAACATACGGTAAAGTAATGGTTGGAGATAAGGCGTTTGAATTCTATAATGAGCGCAATATCTCTGATTATGTCCAAATTCCGTGGCAAGAGGTTACCTACGTGGTAGCGGATGTTTATTTTCATGGACGCTATATACCTCGTTTTGAAATTCGCACTCGTGCAAGTGGTAAGTTTATTTTTACTACGCGAGACAATAAGAAAACTTTACGTGCTATTCGTCAATATGTTCCCGCTGAACATATGCGACAAGCGCTGGGATTATGGCAAAAAATCAAAAGAAGAATAAGACATAATTAAAAAAGTTCCTAGACAAAATCAATTGTCTAGGAATTTTTTGTTAATTATTGGTTTTAATACTTATGTCTACCACAACACCGAATTCCGCAGGAATTTTTTGTTTCAATGCTGGCATTGCTATGCCTTCTTTTCTTTGTGCCAAACTTTAGATACGGTTGACAAAACTATAAAGATTAACAGAGCTGAAACCATTGATACTCTGTTTGCAGGTAAAATTAATAGTAAAATTATCATTAAAATAAAAAAGATTAAAGTCATGTAATCTAAAAAAGGAAACCCTGGCATTTTGAAATCGGTAAGTTCTTGTGCAGGTGTCTTTTTCCGGTAGGCAATATGTGTTAAAAGCATTAGACACCAAATAATTAAAAACATACTGGTAGAAGTAGAAGAAATAAAATTAAAGGCCTCATTGCCAATAATAATAATAACAAATGGTGCTAAGGCCATTAGGCAGGCTGATAGAGTTAAAGCATTTTGTGGTAATTGTCTTCTTAAATGACCAAATGTCTGGTTAAATTTACCCTTACCGTTAAAAGTAACAGAAAATAATAATCGGCCTGCACTATACAAAATACTATTAGTTGAAGAAACAGCTGCTGAAATGACAACAAAGTTGATAATTGAACCAGCATTGCGAATGCCAGTTGCTGCTAAAGTCTGCACAAATGGGCTAGAGTTAGTAGCCACCTTATCCCAGGGAATAACGACCAAAATGGCGATAATAGCGAGAACATAAAATAATATTATCCGCATTGGTACTTCGTTAATAGCCTTTTTAATCGTTACCTTAGGATTTTGGGCTTCGGCAGCAGTCAATCCGACTAGTTCAACGCCAACAAAGCTAAAGATAACCATTTGAAAGCCAGAGAAAAAGCCGGTACTCCCTTTAGCAAAGAAGCCACCATGCGCAGACAAGTTAGCTAGAGTAACGGGACCAAAAGTGGTTTTGCCACCAGTTATTAACAAATAGGCTACTAAAATCACAAAAGCAATAACAGTCACAATTTTAATAATAGCAAAACTAAACTCCAAATTACCGAAAAGTCGGGCAGAAAGCAAATTAATAAATAGTAAAATTGCGATTGTGATCAAGCCAGGCACCCAGGTGGGCAAATGGGGAAACCAGTACTGGAAATATATACCTAGGGCTGTCATTTCTGCCATGCCTAACGTAACCCAACTAATCCAGTAAAGATAACCTGAGATAAAGCCAGTATTTTTACCTAAGTACTTTTCAATAAAATCAATATAGGTATGCTTGGATAAGTCTGAAACAATTAGCTCACCCAAAGCTCGCATTAGTAGAAATAAGAAAACACCAACGACGACATAAATCAGAATGACACTGGGACCGGCTCGTCTAATGCTATTACCTACGCCTAGAAATAAACCAGTACCAATTGTCCCACCCAGGGCAATCAATTGAATATGCGCGTTAGTCAAGGTTCGTTCGTAACCAGAACCGTTATTTTCCTCTTCTTCGCTCATTAAATCACTCCAAATACTTAAAAATTAGTTACATTATTAAATTATAGCATTATACATAAGCGTATGTTTTTAACAAAACCAAAATTTCGCTAAATTGTAAATTTTGTTATGTTAAAAAGGGCTTTATTTAAAGACAAATTGTAGTATCATATATTTTATTAAAAATAAATTAAGGAGGAAGATTTAATGTTTACCATTGGCCAATTTACTGTTAATAACTTGGATATTAGTTTGGTATTACCGGAAGTCAGTCATGCGGAAGCTTTATACGAAATTATTGTCCATGACCGTGATCAGCTGGCACATTTTTTACCTTGGGCAGGTAAGATTGCGAGTGTCAAAGATGAAGTTGATTTTATTAAGGCAATGCGAGTTGACACCGCTAATTATAAGAAACTGGTACTAGTTGTTCTTGTCAATGGCAAACCAGCGGGAATGGTTGACCTGCACAATATTAAGTTAAAAAATGAAAGCGGCGAAATTGGCTATTGGCTGGGGCAAAAATATCAGGGTAACGGAATCATGACTCAGGCCGTTAAAAAGTTAGTAGACGTGTCATTCAACCAGTTTGGATTACACAGTATTAAATTACTGGCAGATCATAATAATAAACCTAGTAGAGCCATTGCAGAGAGGCTGCACTTTGAATATGTGGCTAGGCTTAAAGATGAAGTTAAGTATCACGGTAAGTTCTGTGATATGGAGTTATATATCACATTTAATTCTAAAAACTAATCAAAAAAATTGCTGGTAAAATTTACCAGCAATTTTGTTATTTGTCTTCGTATCCTTGAGGATGAGTTTGGTGCCATTTCCATGCACTTGCCATTACATCTTCAGCGCTCTCATGTTGCGGCTCCCAGCCTAAAATAGTTCTGGCTTTGGTTGAATCGGCAACTAAACTGTCAGGGTCACCTGCACGTCGTGGTCCCATAGTATATGGAATTTCAATATTGGTAACTTTACGAGCCGCTTGTAAGATCTCTAAGTTGGAATAACCATGAGCAGTTCCTAGGTTGAACACATCGGATTTATTGGTTTTAATTAAGTACTCTAAAGACAGCAAGTGTGCGTCGATGAGATCTTCGATTTGAACGTAATCTCTGACATTAGTGCCATCTTTAGTGTCGTAGTCATTACCAAAAATAGTAAATTTACCATCGCCACTGACAGCACTTTTTAAAATATTAGGAATTAAATGCGTTTCCGGAGAGTGATCTTCTCCAATTGACCCATCACTTGCAGCACCAGCAACGTTGAAATAGCGCAGTGCAATTGATTTGATACCATCAGCTTTATCTGCCCAATGCATGATTTTTTCCATCATTACTTTGGTTTCACCATAAGGGCTAATCGGATTAAGAGGTGAATCTTCAGTAATTGGCAATTTCTTAGGGATGCCGTAAGTTGCGGCACTTGAAGAAAAGACGAGGTAATTGACACCGGCATCTTTCATGGCTTCTAGGAGTGCGATCATACCTGAAACGTTATTATCATAGTATTTTAGTGGGTTTTGTACAGATTCAGGCACTAAAGAATATGCAGCAAAGTGCATAACTGCCTCAATTTTTTCTTGACGCAATATTTGGCTAACTAAAAACTTGTTTTCAATATCTCCATGGTAAAACTTGGCTTTAGGGTTGACTGCTTTTCTGTGTCCAGTGTACAAAGCGTCTAGGACAACAACATCATTATTTTGTTCAATTAATTTTTTAACAGCTACCGAGCCAATATACCCGGCACCGCCGATAACTAAAACGCGCATAAATTCCTCCAATTATTATATGGTAATGATCTTCTGTCTAAATTTTAGCACAGTCTGTTAATTTAAAAGACAATTATTGACAGTAAAATCATTTTGCAATACAGTTACTTTTAGTAAGATAGTTAGAAAGAAGTATCAAAATGATTCATAATTCCACAATTAACCAGCAAATTAATCATCGCTCTATCAGAAAATTTAAAGATCAAACACTAAGTGCAGAACAATTAAATACTTTGTACACCGTTTTTCAACATACAGCGACCAGCATGTTTATGCAAAATGCGACAATGCTTCATATTACTGATGAAAGTAAAAGGGCAAAAATCAGGGAATTGTGCGGACAAAAATATGTTGGTGCTGAAGGAGATTTGTTTATCTTTGTAGTTGATTTATACCGCAACCAACAAATTCGCCGCCAATTAGGTAAAGATGACGGACGTGTTCATACCACTGACATTTTCTTTCAGGGGATGGATGACACATTACTTGCTTGGCAAAATGTGGCTAATGCTGTTGAAAGTATGGATCTAGGCTATGTGCCTCTTGGCACCATTAATGATCATCCGTTAAAAATGCTAGACGTATTAGACTTGCCTAAGCTGACATTTCCAGCGTTAGGGATGCAAGTGGGTATTCCTGATCAAGAGCCGCAATTGAAACCGCGCTTGCCACTAGCATTTACAACTTTTGAAAATGAGTATCCGCGTGATTTTAAAGTGGTAGACTTGAAAGACTATGACCAAGTCGTTACCACTTACTATGACTTGCGGGATGCTAATAGACGTATTGATTCTTTTACCAAGCAAATAACTGGTGACAAGTTAAACGATAAGAGAATTGATCGTGACGAGTTGCCAGAATTGTTGCACAAGCAAGAGCTTTGCCTAGATTGGAAATAAAATAAAAGTCGCGCATTCGATTGCACGACTTTTTTTGTTTTGGTATAATTTAAACGTTGTGAAAGTTGCTGATTTAGCTCAGTTGGTAGAGCGTTTCCCTCGTAAAGAAAAGGTCGCCAGTTCGATTCTGGCAATCAGCATTTTTAAATTTCAGATAGTTCAAAACCTTTCAAAGAAGTCCTAATGGGTGAGCGCTTGAAAGGTTTTTTATATTGCACCTGTATTAAATAGATTTGGATAATCAGGTAAAACTTCAGAATAAAAACAAAATATTTTTACAAATGTAGAAATTGTTGATTATCACTAATTGAGAGGTTAATAAAATGAGTAAAATTCCAACTCCCACAATTGGAGAAATATTAAAAGAAGAATTTATGAAGCCACCACAAAATTCAGCATATAGGCTAGCAAAATTAATTGGTGTGCCAACTTCAAAAATTCAAAATATATTACATGATAGAGTTGGAATAACAGTCGATACTTCTATTAGATTAGGAAGAGTATTTGGCGTGAGTAACAAGTATTTTTTTAATTTACAGGAAGATATAGCTTTTCGTAATGCTAAGATAAAAAAGGGTAAAGAATACAATCAAATTAAAAAGTATCAATCTGTTTAGCTAAAGAAAACCATTTTTCATAATTTTTCGTAAACAGATTTATCAGTGTATTAATTGGCTTAAAAGTAAAAGATCATTCATGACCTAATTGAGGTTAAATGAATGATTTTTTTATTTAAAAATAGCGAATTTCACTAGGAAGGCAGTTAAATTTATTCTTAAACTTCTGGTAAAAGAAAGTTTTGTTTGAAATTCCTACCTTTTGAATAATATCAGAAATTGACAAATTAGTTGAATTAAGTAGGTTGTAAGCATCTAGTAGCCGTTGTTCAGTTAGTGCATCTGAAAAAGATTTACCCACAGTTTTCTTAAATAAATTGCCTAAGTAAGAGCGACTATAACTGGTCTTTTTTGCAATATAAGATAGAGAAATGTTGGCACTGTTAGCAGATATTTCTTTTAAAATATACAGAATAATATCGGGAGTGTTTTCTTTTAAAATCTTGTCAGAATGGATGTTAGTATTTCTTGATAACAATATCAATAACGAATTGAGGTAACTGTCAATTAGCTTATCAGAAAAATCCTTGTCAAAGTAATATTCTTCAATTATTAAATTGGCTATATTGCGAATTGATGATTCAGTATGCTTTTTTCTATAAACCATAAAATCATGAGAGTTGTCATTGGCCAAAATAAAGCTGGACAGAACATTCTTGGTTTTGCCAATGGTTCTTAAATTTTCTAAAGAGAACTTGATGTTATTTCTGAAAATAATATTTATCAAAATGTCATCTTTACCCAGAGTAGCAATTGAATGGGTAGTGCCGACACCTAATAATAAAATATCGCCTTGGTTTAAATAAATGGTATGACCATTCACTTTTTCCTTGGCACTTCCAGATACCATATAATTCATTTCCAAGAATGTATGGGTATGTTTAGGATAGGGCGCAAAGCGGTTGTGCTTACTGACATATATATTTTTACCTTTAAAAAATTCCTCCGTAAAAATAGGGACAAATTTTTTGTCTGAAGCATGTAGCAAGGTTTTATCGTTAAAGTCATTAATAAAAAGTTGTTCATTATATTGCTTTTTTTCCACCGGATTTAGTTCTTTTAGTTTGCTTAGTAATTCATTGTTCATCCATTTACTACCTCAAATATAACTACCTATCATATTGTTATTTGATATTATCTTCAGAATAGATAAGTTTATAAATAAATGTAATTAATACTTATGTTATGGTGCTATAAAACTAATGAATAAATATTTCAAATCAAAATAGACCTACCAATATGATACAATACGCAACCTTATATGTCATTGTAAGCGGTGACATTTTAACGTATAAATATAACTGTAAGGTTTGAAAGTGAGGTGATTATAATTGACAAAGACCTATGTAGCGGTAGACATTGGTGCTTCAAGTGGCCGTCTGATGCTAAGTCAATTAAAAAATGGCAAAATGGTCTTAACAGAAATGCATCGTTTTAAAAATGGTTTTACCTTAAAAAACGGACATGACCGCTGGGATATTGACCATATTATCAAAGAGATTTTATTAGGTCTGCAAAAAATAAAAAGAGCTGGCTTTAGTAAAGTTTCTTTAGGAATTGATACTTGGGCAGTTGACTATGTTCTAGTAGGAAAAGATGGAAATAAGCTTGATGATCCGATTAGCTATCGTGATAAGAGAACCACGAATGCGATTAAGGAATTAACAGCTAAAGTATCTAAGGGACAGATTTATCAAAAGACAGGAATCCAATTTCTGGATTTCAATACTCTATACCAGTTGTTTGAGGAAAACAAAGAACTTCTGGCTCAAACGGATAAGATCATGATGATTCCTGATTATATTGGATATGTTCTCACCGGGAAAGCAGTTTTAGAGACGACAAATGCTTCAACTACACAAATGTTGAGTCTCAGAGAAGGCTTGTTTGATCAGAATCTGCTACAAGAAGTTAATGTGAGACAGGATCAATTTCCTAAATTAGTTGATGCTGGTACCCCGCTTGGTAAACTGAAGCGAGAAGAATTTCAAAGTTATGATTTGCCTGATACTGACGTGATTACAGTCGCAACCCATGATACAGCTTCAGCTGTAGTCGGCACTCCTGGAATAGGACATCATTGGGCATATATTTCTTCAGGCACATGGTCGCTTCTGGGAACAGAACTCAATGTTCCAGAAAATGGTCCAGATGCATATAAAGAAAATTACACTAATGAATGGGGCGCTTATGGCACCTATAGATTTTTAAAAAATATCATGGGGCTGTGGATGGTTCAATGTGTAAAACGTGATTTTAATGACAAGTATTCCTTCAGTGAATTAGCGCAATTAGCAAGCAAAACTAAACCGTTTAGTCAATTTATCAATATTAACGATGAACGTTTTGTCAATCCCGAAAATATGATCCAAGAAATTCAAGCTTATTGTCAAGAAACAGGCCAAAGAGTTCCAAAAACACCTGGTGAAATAGCGATGGCGATTTACTCCAATTTAGCTTTATTTTATGCTTATGAAATACAAAAGTTAAATCATATTATAGGATACCAAATTGATACTTTGAATATTGTTGGTGGTGGATCAAACGTTGCCTTGCTAAATCAGTTGACGAGCACAATTGCTGGCATCGATGTTTATGCTGGACCAAGCGAAGCTACAGCAATCGGTAATTTAGCAGTTCAAATGATTACCAGAAACGATGTTGCAAATGTTTCGGCGGCGCGACAAATTATTAAAGATTCATTTGCAATTAAGCATTTTAAACCTGAACAGGGTGAATACTTAGGCATTCTTGATGACTACATTAACTTTTTGCACACAGCTAACCGAGGTGGAGCAATATAAACATTAGCCTCAGCTAAAATAATAAATGAAATCTGTGACAGAAATATATAGTGAAAATCATATGCAATTGTCCACGATATTTGAACGAAAATTTGTGCAGTAAGCAAACCTTACAGTAGACCTATGCATGCAAGCTCAAGGGATAGTCTAGTTATTTATGTTTAGAAGTTTTTTAATAAAAGGAGAATAATGATGGTTAGTGAAAAAGCAGTTGAAACAGCATATCAAGTTGCTAAAGAACGTTACGCAGAAGTCGGTGTTGATACAGAAAAGGTTTTAAAGAAGTTACAAAATATTCGTGTGTCTCTTCCTTGCTGGCAAGGAGATGATATCCACGGCTTCTTAACGCCAGATGCTGCTTTGTCTGGAGGAATTGGCGTGTCGGGTAATTACCCTGGCATTGCAAGAACACCTGAAGAATTAACTAATGACTTGGATGAAGCCTTTAAGCTAATTCCAGCCAAGCAAAGATTGCAACTGCACCAAATTTACGCTGTGACTGATGGTAAAAAGAAGGATGTGTCTGAAGTTGGACCAGAAGACTTTAAGTTCTGGGTTGACTGGGCAAAGAAAAATGATATTTACCTTGATTTCAATCCGACATTTTTCTCAAGTCCTAAAGTAAAAGAAAATATGACTTTAGCAAGTCCTGAAAAAAGCGTTCGCGATTACTGGATTCAAGTTGGTAAAAATGCACGTGCTATTTCTAATTACTTTGGCGAAGAGCAAAAAGCACAATCAATTGACAACTTCTGGATTATGGATGGTATGAAGGATGAACCTATCAGTAGATTGGATCCGCGTGAGCGTTTGATTGATTCATTAGATCAAATTAACGAAGAGAAATATGATGAAAAGAACACCATGGAATCATATGAAGGCAAATTGTTTGGTACCGGTGTTGAAAGTTATACGGTTGGCTCTCACCTCTTTTACAACAACTATGCTTTAACAAGAGGTAAAGATTGGTGTATGGATATTGGTCACTTCCATGAAGCTGAAGATCCTTCTGACTACTTGTCATCATTCTTAGCATTTGGCAAAGGCATGTTCTTACACTTATCTCGTCCAGTTCATTGGGACAGTGATCACGTACCTGCAATGAATGACATGTTAATTAAAATGATGCGGGCTTTGGTCAGGGATAACTTATTGTCCAAGACAGTTATTGGCTTAGACTTCTTTGATGCTTCAATTAATCGCGTTTCTGCCTGGGTAATCGGTACTCGCTCAGCACAAAAAGCCTTGCTTTTGGCATTGCTGGCTCCAATTGACCAATTAAAAGATGCAGAAAATCACTATGATTATACTCTACGCTTAGCAGAAACTGAAGAATTAAAGTCATTCCCATTTGGTGCTGTATGGGATGAATTCTGCTTAAGAAATAATGTTCCCGTAGGGATGGATTGGTATCAAGAACTTAAGGATTATGAAAAGAACGTTCAATTTAAGAGAAATTAATAAGAAAGTTTCTGGAGATTAAATAATGGCTAAGTTTATCAATTCAACATTTGTTAAAGATATGTGTAATATCACTCGTCAAAGCTATGACAATGGTTGGGATGAGCGCAATGGCGGTAATATGAGTATCCGTATTATTCCTGAAGAACTAAAGGAATATGAAGACGTTAAAGAAGTAAAAAGAGTTTTTGATCTTGGCTTTGACGCTAGTTGTTTGAAGGGGCAGTATTTTCTAGTCACAGGCACAGGACGCTATTTTAGGAATGTTTTCCAAAATACCGAAAAAGATTTGGGTTTAGTTCGTATTAGTGCTGATGGCCAAAAAGGTGAAATTGTTTGGGGTTACACTGATGGCGCTTTGCCCACAAGTGAATTTCCAACTCACTTAATGAATCACTATGCTCGTTTAAAGCTCGATCCCAGGCAAAGAGTAGTTATGCACTGCCACCTAACCAACTTGATTGCAATGTCATTCACTCAGCCACTTAATGAAAAGTATTTCAGTAAAACTATTTGGAAGATGCAAGCTGAATCAATGCCAGTTTTGCCAGAGGGGATAGGAATTATTCCTTACGAAACACCTGGTACTACAGTTATTGGTGAGCACACAGCAGCTAAAGTTGCGGATGGCTTTAGAGTTGTTATGTGGCCACACCATGGCATATTTGCAGTGGGTGACACACCGGATGAATGCTTCGGTTTAATTGAAACTGTTGAAAAAGCGGCTACTATCTTTACAGCGATTCAAGCGCAGGGTGGTAACAGGTTAGACGAAATAACTGATAAGCAATTGGTGGAAATTGCCAAGTATTTCCATGTTACGCCCAGGGAAGGGTTTTTAGATTAAAAGCAAAATGAGTTGAGTATAAAAGAAAGTCGGAGTTAGTTAGCTTCGACTTTCTTTGTGTAAGGGAGATAACAATTATGAGTATGCCAATATTAGTTATTTTTTTAATTTTGATGGGTATCATTTCTGGCATTATTTCTGCCATTGCCAGCATGGCATCTTTAGTATCTTATCCAGCCTTATTAATAGCGGGTTGCTCACCAATCGCAGCAAACATCACAAATACAGCCGCTTTAATTTTTACGGGCCCTGGTGTACTTTTAGCTTCTGCCAAAAAAATGAAAGGCCATTGGCAAGAGTTCAGCTTCTACTGTCTTTTCTTGTTATCTGGCGCGGTGGCAGGAGGACTGCTTTTAATCTCTTTTCCTGGAAAAGTCTTTGAAAAAATAGTCCCGTTTCTGGTGCTTTTATCTGCGGTTGGTTTAATAATGACAAGTGGCAAAAAAAGTAGTGAGAATCAACCAAGAAAAAGAACTAAAGGAAAAATTTTGGGGGCTTATATTGGTTTATTTCTAGGAGGGGTTTACTCTGGTTATTTTGGAGCTGCTGCTGGTGTAATTCATTTGATTTGCATTAATTATCTATCTGATGATGAGTTTTATACTATTAACGCTATGAAAGATCTTGTAGGTGCTTTAGCAAATTTAGTAGCCTTAATTGTTTTTATTTTTGGTGCTCATGTCAACTGGATGATGGCCATATTGCTAGCAATTGGCTTATTTATCGGTGGCTATATAGGTCAATATAGTATCAAGTTCTTGTCTTTAAAGATTGTATCTTGGATTACCTTTGCTTTTTCAATTGTTTTAGCAGGTTGGTTATTTTATACTGCTTATTTTGCCTAATATGAAATTTTTCCACTTAAGGACTTATAAAAACAGTGAGTTAAGTACGAATTTGGATACTTAATTCACTGTTTTAATTTAAAAAAGTTCATAGTTTATTTAACTGTTTTGCGAAATTGGTCGGGAGTAACATTATTCTGCTTTTCAAATGTTTTAAAAAAATAGCTAACACTTTTATAACCCACCAGCCTTGAAATTTCTTCAACTGAATAATTAGTTTCTGATAAATATTTTTTAGCTTGTTTCATCTTTTCTTGCATAATAATTTTTTTAATAGTTAGTGCAGTATGCTTTTTAATGTATCGTGATAAGTAAGCCGTACTGTAGCCAAAATTTTGGGCTAATTGTTGCACAGTAACAGTTTGAACGTTATCTTTAATGGCCGATATTACTTTTAAACTTAGGCTATCGATTCCAGTGTAAGAATAATAATTTTCATGGCTCAATTGGTCAAAAAAGATGAGCAATAACCCCAGCATTGCGTAATTATAATGATAATTATTGGTAACATATTCAGATAAAATTCCGTTAATTATAGGTAAATATCTAGATAAGCTGGTAGGGGAAAAATAGAGGTAACTGTTATTACCTTTATCACAAAGAAAATTACATAAATAATTGTCTTGCTGTAAAAATTCAGCAAAAACACCACCTGCAAAAATTTCCGGTTTAATACAAATATTGATTACTTGTGCCTTAGGATCTTTGACCTTTAATGAGTGTGCACTATGTAAATTCATTAATAACAACGAATCAGGAAGTAGGTAGATATCTTTATTATTAATATTGCTAATAGCAATGCCGTTAGTAATAAAAACAAATTCATAAAAATCATGTTTATGAAAGGGTACAGGAATATCTAAATCGTGGCTTACCACAAAGATTTTTTCAGAATTTGGTATATTGCTTGAACGAACCAAATTTGGAATTTTAAAAAAATCATTTCTTGAAAGCTTAGGCAATTTATTAGAATCAATCAATTTCATTTTTGTTAATCCTCAATGTCATAAAAACACACAAACTTATCATAGCACAGTATTGTAAGCACTTACAATAAGCTGTTAATATGACCATGGATTAAAGAGATAGGCCTATTAATGAAAGTTATTATGTAAGAGGTATTCGTTATGAATAAAACAAAAATGAAAATAAGTATTCTAAGTATGAGCTTGCTAACAATGAGCTTCTTAGTAATCACTAACCCATTTGGGGCGATGACAAAGTCTTTTCCAGATGTTCCTGTCGCTAAAATTCAAATGATAGGAACAGTTCCTTCTTTAGGAACACTAATTGCCACAGTGGTAGTTGGAACTTTGGCCGTTAAATATTCAAAAAAATTGTTATCGTTAATTGGTTTGGGAATAGCTACGTTGGGCGGTTTATTACCGCTATTAGTTCATAGCAGCATTGATGTTTTAATCGGATGTGCTTTTATTCTGGGATTTGGCTTAGGCTTTGTTAACACCTTAATTCCTATGCTCATTTCAATCTTTTTTGAAGGAGAAGAAAGAAATGCAATGATGGGTAAGAATACAGCGATGAATAGTTTAGGCTCTATTTTAATGATGCTTGGCGGTGGACTTTTAGGAGCTAAGAATTGGGTTAATTCTTATTGGGTATTTCTTTTAGGTATATTTGTTTTTCTCCTAGTGCTGTTTGCCTTACCGAATGATAAAGTAGACCGTAGTGAAAAGAATGCTAGCGGCAATATTTTTGGGATTTTAAAACATTTAAATGGATATGTCTGGCTGATAGGATTTGTTACTCTTCTAATGGGGATACTTTATACAATCTATCCGACTAACCTGTCAATTATTATTGGACAAAAAGAACTAGGTAGTACTAGTATTACGGGTATTATCAATGCTGTCGGCACAGCGGGCGGTTTTATTGCCGGCTTTAGCTTAAAGTATCTGAACAAAATATTTAAAGACAAAATAATTGCTGGTGGTTACATTACTTTGGTAGTTACCTTCTTACTGGGAAGAATTGCCAATAACCTTATTTTAATTGGTATTGGCGGTGTTCTTTCAGGTTTTGCCATGTCTATGATTATGTCCACAATTCCGTTTTATATGTCTGTCCTTTCACATAAATATGAATTAGCAGTATCAATGATGCTTTTCCAATTTATGAATTCCATAGGAGGTTTTATTAGTCCTGTATTACTAAATTTACTTCACATTAAAGTTGGTGAAAGTTCCTTTACTTTTGGGTGTGTAAGTTGCTTTGTAATTGGTATTATTTGTATTTTGACAAATCTTGGTAAAAAAGTTTTGTCTAATTCTGTCAAAGAGGGATAGTAGAAATGGTTAAAAATAGTGAAGATAAATGGTTAGGAAAATGGATAAGTTCAGATTTTGCTGAGGTTAGTAAAGAACCAGAGTTTTCTTTAGCTGACATGTTTGGTGGCAAAAAGGCACCAGTTCCCAAGCCTGTTGCTGAACGATTACATGCGCCAATAGTTTTTAAGAAAATTTTTAATATAGCTAAAACTATTAATTCTGCCAAACTAGAGATTACTGCACAAGGCTTGTATCAAGCATATTTAAATGGTCAGAAGATTGGTGATGCCGTCTTTACGCCAGATTATACACAATACCAAGAATATTTACTATATCAAACTTATGACATAAAAGATCTATTAGTCAGTGGGCAAAATGTGTTGACAGTAGTTGTAGCAGATGGTTGGTATGCTGGTAGAATCGCTGTTTCAGGCGAAAGTTGTCAGTTTGGTGATCGGTTAGCATTACTAGCTGACTTAACTGTTGAATATGAAGATCACAGCTATTTAAAAATTGGTACTGATTCGTCTTTTTCGGTCGGTACCGGCAAGTGGCGTTATGCAGATGTCGTTATCGGTGAAAAGCAAGATCTGCGCATTAAAAATGAGTTAGCTACTAATACTCCTTTTGCTAAAAGAGCAGAAGTGATCGATGCAGATTATGAGCGCTTAGCCCCACAATTTGGCCCGCTGGTAAAACGAATGCAAACTTTAACAGCAAAAAAGATTTGGCAAGAAGAAAACAAGTTAGTAGTTGATTTCGGTCAAGTTATAACGGGACGAATTCGGCTAACAGCTACTTTTAAAAAGGATGTCGATATTAAGATTGAACATACTGAAGCTTTGGATCAGGATGGCCATTTTTTTAAAAATATTATTGGTCGTAATAAGGATCAGGAAGATCATGTGATTGGTGCTGGGAAGTTGGCAACTTTCGAGCCTGACTTTACGTATCATGGCTTCAGATATATTAGGATCACTGGCCTTGAGCAAGCAGATATTCAAGATTTGACTGCGATAGTTATTTTTAGTGATATGAAAAGAACTGGTGAGATAAGTACTTCTAACCGGCAAATAAATCGTTTACTACAAAACATTAAATGGAGTCAACAGGGAAACATGTTGTCTATTCCAACTGATTGCCCGCAGCGTGAACGTGCTGGTTGGACCGGGGATATGCAAGTCTTTGCACCAGCTGCTACTTTTTACTACAACGCAGAAAATTTGATCCGTCGCTGGTTAAAAAACGTACGTATTGATCAACAAAAAAACGGGGAAATTATTGACTACTCACCGGCTCCTGCCAGCTTTTATCAAAGCACGTTAGATTTTAAAGGCAGCTTAAGTTCAGCTGGTTGGGGCGATGCAATTATAATGGTGCCGTGGACTTTATATCAAAGATATGGTCATAAAGAGGTTTTGACCGAAAATTATGCTGCGATGAAGAAGTGGCATAATTATAGTGTCAAAAGTGCTGCCGGTGATAAGAGTGGCAATGATCGCTACATTTGGGATACTACATTTCATTATGGTGACTGGATGCTTCCAAGCATGATGATTGGAGATCCTAATCCAATGAAATCTGCTGCAGCAACCAAAGACGTGGTTGCTACTGCTTTTCTGGCTCATTCTGCAGATCTTCTTGCTAAAATAAGTAATGTTTTAGGTGAAAATGGTGACGAATATATTGCCTATTCTAATAAAGTTAAGCAAGCCTTTACTGAAAAATTTGTCAAAGACGGGAAATTAACCAGCGACTATCAGGGATGTTATGTTCTGGCCTTAGCATTTGATATGATTAGTGATACTAATACGAGAAAGAAATTACTAAGTAGATTAGTGGCATTAATTCATAATAATCATGACTGCCTGGATACAGGGTTTTTATCTGTTCCTTATTTGCTGGATGTATTAGTTGATAATGGAGAAACTGATTTGGCCAGAAAGGTCTTTCTCCAGAATAAATGTCCGTCTTGGTTATATGAAGTTGACCATGGTGCAACAACTATTTGGGAATCATGGGCAGGAATTCAACCAGATGGTAAAACAGGAACATTTTCGTTCAATCACTATGCGATGGGGTGTGTTCTTGACTGGTTTATTAGAAAAGTTGTTGGTTTAAATGAGATTAAGCCCGGATTTAAGGAAGTAGAAATTAAGCCTCAGATAAAAGGTATTGTTGATGACTTCCAAATGAAGTACTTAAGTGAAAATGGCTTGATTACAATAAAATTACTGAATGGAAAATATGAATTTACTATTCCTGAGGGTTGTCAAGCTATAGTATATCTTCCAGATCCTGCTGGCTTTTTAGAGAAATACCCCGAAGCAAAAACTCAAAATACCGGAATTAGTGTAAAACCGGGTACTTATCAATGGGAATATTAATATAAAAATAAAGGATTGGTCCAAAATGGTGGGCTGATCCTTTATTTTTATGCGATTTTTCAAGAAGTTTAGCATCTTTAAGAACATATGTACGATAATTTGCTTATATAATTTTGTAATTTTATATGATAGCTGGCATTTATGAAATGAAAACAGACTTTTTCAGATAAAGTTTTTAAATATGATCAGGAATTAGGTAATGTAAAAATTGATTTACCTGATTCTTATAAATTAATTAATCCTTATAGTGGCAGAAACAAAAACCTTTCAAAACAGTTCTTAATGAACCTGTATCTGAAAGGTTTTATTTTGGAATTCTACTTCTAAAGATTAAAAAAGTTTACGCGTAATAATCAATAATTGCTTTCAATATTTTCGCAGCGTCAGGATTACCAGTGCCTTCTGCATAATATTTGTTAAAGCGTGTGTCGCAGACATACATTCGGGCAAGATTCTTGTGGGCTTCTGCCGAATATTGGCCTTTAGGCCAAATTGTCAGTAAATATTCTTTATGTAAGTCGAAAAGGTGCTTGGCAGCAGCTAGTTTGATATCAGTAGTCTTATTAAAGTTCTTTAGTTCAGTTAAAATTTCCGCACTCAGTTTTTTGAAATGTGCTAATTCATCTGCAGATAAAGAACTGAACTTTTCATTACTAAGATCTATTTGAGCATCCCCGTATTTCTTCCTGATTTCCGAACCGTATTGTTTTTCATTTTTGCTAATCATTTCTTTTTTTAATGTGGCAAATTTTTCCGTGTCAGTCATTTGTGCTTCTCCCTTCATTGTTGCAAGTGTCTTGTCTAAATTCCTAATCAAATCATCTAGATATTGCTCTCGAGCAACTAATTTGCCCCGCTGATTTCGTAAAACTTGATATTGAGTTTCCGGTGAAGTCTGCATTACCTGTTTTATTTGTTCCAGTGGCAAGTCAAATAGTTTTAAAAATAGAATTTTTTGCAATTGGTCAACTTCACTTTCTTCATAATAGCGATAATTATTTTCGGGATTCCTGCGCGCTTTTAAAAGTCCCTGCTTATCGTAATAGCGTAAAGTTCGTGTTGAAATGCCAGCTAGTTTTGCTAGTTCATTGATAGAATATGACATGTTTAAACTCTCCTCACTTGCAAAATTAAGTATATTGGTTGACGTAGCGTCAAGGTCAAGCACGGAAAATGATTTTTGAGAATAAAAAAGCCAGTATTTAATCAGAATACTGGGTTCTTGGCTATGATTTTTAATTTACGACGTTTAATTTTTCACCTTTTAGAAATGCTTGCAGATTATCAACGACTATACCAAGCAAACGATTGCGGGTTTCGCGTGGTGCCCAAGCAATATGAGGGGTAATATAGCAGTTCTTAGCAGAAAGAAGTGGACTGTCAGCAGGAATGGGCTCTTTTTGGGCAACGTCAATCCCCACTGCAGCAATCTTACCTTCATTTAAAGCGTCTGCGACATCTTTTTCATTAATTAAACCGCCGCGAGCAGTATTAATTAAAATGACGCCGTCCTTCATTTGACTAATTGCCTCTTGATTAATCATTTCCGTAGTTTCTGGAGTTTGCGGCACGTGTAAACTGATGATATCTGCTTTTTGATAAAGTTCGTCAAGTTCAACCTGCTTAACGTAGTCTGGTAAATCTGATTTTGGCCGATGGTTCCAAAAAATCACATTCATAGAAAAAGCATGACCGATTTCTGCCACTTTTTTAGCTATATGACCGAAGCCAATAAGTCCTAATGTTTTACCTTTCAATTCCATTAGCGGTTTAGCCCAAAAAGTAAAATCAGGGTTGCTGCTCCAGCGACCTTCATGGACTAATTTATTATGTAAGCCAACTTGACTGGTAATTTCAAGTAGCAAAGCAAAAGTAAATTGCGCAACGGCATCAGTACCATAAGTAGGGATGTTAGTTACAGGAATGCCAACTGCACGAGCTGCATTGGTGTCAACAATGTTATAACCAGTAGCAGTCACGCCAATGTATTTAACGTTGGGCGCAGTCTGAAGGACTTTTTCGTCAAGGGGCGTTTTGTTAGTCAAAACAATTTCAGCATCCCCAATCCGCTTTAAAATTTCATCATCGTCGTCCACTGGAGTCCGGTCATAAAATTTGCATTCACCTAATTTTTCAAGCGCTGACCAATCTAAATCACCAGGATTGAGAGCATAGCTATCTAAATTAACAATCTTCATATCTTTGACCTCACATTATTATATCTGTACTTCTTAAGTTTACTACATATTTTATGCATAACGATAAATTGTGGGACAATCAAAAATGGAGAAATTGAGAGGTAATAGTGACTGTATCTCTATCCTTATTAATTTTGCTACCTTATATCAAATTGAATATTGCAAGTTTAAATAAGATGTTATGATTTGTAGAATTTTAAAAATTTAGAATATTTGAATTGAACTAGAGTAGTAGTTATTACTGATACATGAAAATATCTTTTGATTAATAAAGCGCTTTCTTTTTTTAAAATGAATAAAAGAACAATTTTTTAAAGAAAAACATCTGTTATAACTCTTAATATTGTGCTATTATTTTTATATAATAAGAAAGAGAGGTAGTTTTCTTCATATGCATGTATTAACTCAAATTTGTGAGTCTTTTACAATGGGGAAAGTGCGGCTTTCTTATCTATATAAATTGTTGCTGCTGTTTTTTAATATGATCAATAATAGACTTAGCTTGATACATTAGTATTATGCTAAGTCTTTTTTGATTGCAATATTTCCAGTTTAGGAGGAAATCATGCCAAAATTTAAAAAGTTTTTAGTTGGTGCTATTGCAGTTTTAGGTACAGCTTTACTTGCCGGATGTTCTAATTCAGCAAAAAAGCAAAATGATAGTGGTACACCAAAGTCTCTCAATGTACAGTTCGTACCCAGCGTTTCTGCGAATACGCTAGAAACTAAGGCAAAGCCATTAGAAAAAATGTTATCCAAGCGTCTAGGAATTCCAGTCCATGTTTCGGTTTCAACTAGTGGTAATGCGTTGGTAGAAGCAATGAAGTCTAAAAAAATAGATGTCGGCTTTTTACCAGGGGATGACTATGTGCAGGCTCACAAACAGCATGCAGCTGATGTTTTATTACAGTCAGAGCGTTTTGGCTTAAGCAGACCGGACGGCAACTGGACTAAAAAACTAGTTCATACTTTCCATTCCGAGATTTTAGTTAGAAAGGACTCTGGCATTAAGAGTTGGAAAGATCTTAAAGGTAAGAAAATTTCAATTCAAAGCCCAACCTCAACATCTGGTTATATTTTCCCAATTGCTGAATTAAAACAGAAGGGTTTGGATGTTCCTCGCAGCTGCAAATTAGTTACTACCACTGGGCACGATCAAGCCGTACTTAATGTCTTAAATAAAGACACTGATGCTGCTTTTGTTTTTGAAGATGCCCGCAACAATGTAATCAAGGATAATCCTAAGATTAAGTCTCAAGTAGTGCCAATTTACTATACTCGTGCTATTCCCAACGACACTATCTCAGTTATTCCTAGTTTGTCAAAATCCTTCCGGGAAAAATTAGCTAACGCATTTATTGCAATTGGCAAATCTAAAGAAGGTAAGAAAGTAATTGAACGTGTTTACTCACATGAAGGATATGTCAAAGCCAAAGATAGTGACTATGACACTGTGCGCAAATACGAAAAAATTTCTCAGTCAATTTCCAAATAGTCGGATTATTAATTAATAGTAAATGCATCTTTTCAGTTAAAAGTGAAATAGATGCATTTTTTGTGGATAAAATATAAACTAAATTCAGATAAAAATAAGTTTTTTTAATAATTGCGATCTTAATTTTGTGAAAAAGCTCCAAATTGTTTTAATTAACTTAAATGTAAATTGCAACCTTTTTAGTTCAGACTATAGCTATCGAACAATTTCAAACATTGACAAACAAAAGCTAACAACTATAATAAAAATGGACTAAGTTAGTTGCTTAATCTAGTTAAGAAGTAGGTTACTAATGTTAAAGAGTGAAAGACTGAAAACTATCTTACAAGTAGTAAAAACTCAGAAATTTGTTACAGTTGATGAATTGGCACGGGCTTTAAAAGTTTCGGATATGACAATTAGAAGGGATCTCAATGAATTGCATAAAGCAAATAAAATTTTGCGCATTCATGGTGGTGCTCAGTTATTATCTGATCAGATTCGGACCGAAAAAAGCTACCAGCAAAAACGGGAAATTCATAGTAAAGAAAAGTATGAAGTAGCTAAAAGAGCTTGTAACTTAATCCACGAAAATGACTCAATTTATGTCGGCCCGGGAACAACGTTAGAGTTACTTGTTGCTAACCTAAAAGTTAAGCATTTGAGAATAGTTACTAATTCATTACCAGTATTTGAAGCTGCAAAAGATAATATGAATGACTATGACTTGATTATGGTTGGCGGCTCATATAGAAGAATAAGTGGAGCTTTTGTGGGTGCTTTAGCTAACAATGAGTTAAAAACTATGTCTTTTTCTGTTGGTTTTGTCGGCGTTAATGGCATTAATGATACTTCTTTGACAACTGCTAACTTAGAGGAGGGTCAAACCGAAGGTATTGGATTAGACCGTTCTCAAATAAAATTTGTTGTCGCTGATTATACAAAGTTGGATCACAGTGATTTTCACCAATTTTACGATTTGCGCAATGTGGATGGACTAATTACTAACCATGGAATTGAACCTGAGTTGGAAAAGCATTACAGCCAGTTTACGACTATATATAAATAGTTTTTGAGAGGAGATTTGACTATGAAGGTTGTCATTGGTAGTGACAAGGCAGGTTTTGCTTTAAAGGAAAAAGTAAAACAATATTTGCAAGCACACCATTATGATGTTTTGGATGTTACACCGGAAGCCGCAGAGGACTTTGTTGAATCGAGTTTAAAGGTGACTCATGAAGTCTTAGATAATGGTATCAAAAAGGCCATTATGTTTGACGAATACGGTGTAGGCTCGGCTATGGCTTCAAATAAAGTTAAGGGCATGGTTACAGCAAACGTCAATGAAGAAAGAACTGCACATATGACCGCTATGCACAATGGTGCAAAAGCAATTGCGTTAGGTAGCGGCATCGTAGGTGAAAAACTAGCTTATTCAATTGTGCAACATTATCTAGATACAGAATATGCTGGCGGACGCCATCAGGTTCGCTTGAATATGCTTGAAGAAATGATTTAAGGAGGCTTACTAATGTTAGATAATGATAGACCACAACCAGAATTTGTTGATCCCAAAGTTGACAAGCATACTGTTATTGCCTTAGGAAACGATCATATTGTAACCTCTGTTAAAATGGCCATTTCTGATCATTTAAAAGAAGAAGGATACCAAGTCATTGATGAAGGTACTCATGACAATACTAGAACTCACTACCCAATTTATGGTAAACGCGTAGCTGAAGATGTTGCCGATGGTCGTGCAGATTTAGGTATTGTTCTTTGTGGTACTGGTATCGGCATTTCTACTGCTGCTGATAAGAACGAGGGAGTTCGTGCGGCAATGGTAGGTGATGTTGCTCAAGCTGAATATGCTCGGCGTGAATTGAACGCCAATATACTAGGTTTTGGTGGTATTGTTTTAGGGCGTGACTTTATTTTTGATATTGTCGATTCATTCTTGAATGCTAAATATGAGTCTACCCCAGAAAGACAAAATTTAATTGCCAAAATAGACGGTATTGCTAAACCAAATCCTGATCAAAAGGATAACGTACACTTCTTTGATGAAGAAAATAAGAAGTGGGCTGAAGGCGTATACCACGACTAATAGCTAAATAATAATCTAAAAATTTAAAGTTTTAATCGCACACAAAAACCATGACTTAAAAAAGTCATGGCTTTTATTATTCAAAAATATTTTTTTATTTAATTCATAAACATGAAATTTTTGCAAAGATACTATCAAATAACTGTTCACAACAAGTTAATTCTCTTAAAAATTGCTGAAAATACAATGATTTAAACGAAATTTTCAGTTTATTTTTTGAAAAAGCGTTTGCATTTTTCTTTGCCATTAAATATAATAGCAATAGACAAGCGAACAAAAATTAACATATTCAAACAAAAGCGAAAACTTGTCTATTGTTAAGGAGGACCTAATTTGTGAAAGAAAATAACTTGTTTTCTGCGAATGCAGTGTTTGTAAGTGATGCAACAGATCCAACCACAATTTTTAAGGAGGTTTCAGCTAAATTACTTACTCTTGATTTGGTTAACGATGGCTTTTTCAATGGAATTAACCAGCGTGAACAACAATACCCAACAGGAATAGATACTTCGCCAATTGCAAAGGAATTGCCTAATATTGCTGTGCCGCATACTGAAGGAGAGTTTGTCAATACTTGTTTGATAGTACCTGTTGCTTTAAAAACACCAGTACCTTTTAAAAATATGATTGCACCTGATCAAAGTTTACCGGTAAAATTTCTGTTTATGATTTTGAATAACAATCCCGAAGGACAAGCAAACATTTTAGCACAGATTATGGACTTTCTTAGACTCACACCAGTTTCAAAGTTACAAGCATTATTTAATCTTACTGAAACTGATAAAATCTATCAGTTCTTAAGTAAGAATTTTAGTCAAAAGTAGGAGGGCTTTTTATGAGCAGAGAAGTAAAATTTATAGCTGCATGTGGCGCTGGAGTAAATTCATCTCACCAAATTAAGGATGCAGTTGAGGAAGAAATGAGAAAGCGGGGTTATAACGTTAAAGTTGATGCCTATATGATTAAGGATGTCAATGAGGATCTTTTATCACATTATGATGGCTATTTGACAATTGCTAAGACCGATCTTTCTTTTAAACCAAAAATTCCGTTAATTGATGCCGGAGCAATTTTATACCGTATACCAGCCATGGCCAAACCAGTTTATGACAATGTTGAAAAAGTTGTTAAAGAAATTAATGCTAAATAAGATTTCAAGAGGAAATAAAAATGAATGGGATAATTAGTTTCGCTAACTCACTTTTTAAACCTTTAATTGATATGGGTGCGGCTACAATAATGTTAATTGTTCTAACATTAATTGCAGTACTGTTTCGTGTCAAGTTTACTAAGGCCTTAGAAGGTGGCTTGAAATTAGCTATTGCTATTACGGCGATAGGTAATGTTATGAACATGCTGACTACAGCATTTCAAAAGCCAATGATGCAATTCGTTAAGCACACTGGCATCCACATGGATATGCAGGATATGGGTTGGGCACCACTTGCTACTATAACCTGGGGTTCACCTTATACCTTGTTTTATCTATTGGTTTTAATTATTTTAAATGTTGTTCTGCTGGTATTAAATAAGACTAACACGCTTGATGTAGATATCTTCGATGTCTGGCACTTAGCATTTGATGGTTTGTTCTGTGTATATGTCGGTGCTCCTCTTTGGTTATCAACTTTGTTAGTTCTTTTCATTGGCACAATGAAAATTATTAACTCTGACTTAATGAAACCAACATTTAATGACTTATTAGATGCTCCTGACAGCAACCCTATGACCACTACTCACATGAACTATATGATGAATCCTATCATCATGGTGTTTAACAAGTTCTTTGACAAATGTCTGCCTTGGCTTGATAAATTTGACTTTGATTCTACTAAACTGAATGAAAAAATCGGTTTCTGGGGCAGTAGATTCGCTATCGGTGTTTACCTTGGTGTGTTTGTTTCCTTACTAGCCGGCAATAATTTTGCGACTGAGCAGGGCTGGAAGGATATGTTCACATTATCGTTTATTGGTGGTTCATGTATTGAATTATTCTCTGTGATTGGTTCCTGGTTCATTGCTTCTGTAGAACCTTTATCACAAGGTATTGCTGATTTTGCTACTAAGAAGTTCTCTGGTCGTACCTTTAATATTGGACTTGACTGGCCATTCTTAGCTGGTCGTTCTGAAATTTGGGCAGCCGCAAATGTTTTGGCTCCAATTATGATGCTCGAAGCAATGGTTTTACCTGGTAACAGATTAATGCCTTTAGGCGGTATTATTGCTATGGGTGTTACTCCAGCTTTACTAGTTGTTACTCGTGGTAAAATTATTCGGATGATTATTATTGGAACAATTGAATTACCTGTCTTCCTTTGGGCTGGCACTATGGTTGGTCCATTTGTTACCAACATGGCTCACTCGGTTGGTGCCGCTATTCCTGCACATACATTAGTTTCAGACACTACTATGGAAGGACCAGTTGAAAAATTCCTGGCTTACTTAGTTGGAAATGCCTGGAAACAGCAAGGAATGTTTATTGTTTATGCCTTAATTGCTTTAGCAGTATACCTTCTCTTGTTCATCTGGTATGCAAAACAAATGAAGAAGAGAAATGCAGAATATGCTGCAGCTAAGAAGAATAACTAGTCATTAATAATATTTTTTGCATAAAGGTGATCGAATTGAAAAAGACAAAAGTAACGGCTAAGGAAAAAGCAAGAAGGAATCGTATTCTTTTTTGGACAGTTGTTGTGATTGTGGTTAACTTGTTACAGATTTTACTTAAAAATTGGATAACAAACTTAATTGCCATGGTTGGTACAATTTATGCTTTATATCGAATCGTTGTTTTTGATAATCCTAAAAATCGCCTTAGTCAAAAATATTATGATTGGAAAGGCAATAAGTTAAGTAAATAAATAGTTAATACCATTAAGGGTTTTCTCTTAATGGTATTTTTTATTACCCGCACTTTTTTACTATTATTAAATAAAAATAAAATTGCAGCGAATTGTTTTCTCTGTTAAACTATGAATGGTATGAACCAGTTACTAAAGGAGGAGTAGTTAATGGTGAAATTACTTTATCGACAAGTAATTTTAGACTTAAAAAAATGTGAAACTTAAAGCCAAATTACCTAGCGTTCATGTCAATATAATGATTTATCATAATTATATAAGGGAGGACAAAAATGTTTGGAAAGAATAACTATAACGAAAGACTAAGAAAAATGGAAA
This sequence comes from Lactobacillus sp. ESL0259, assembly GCF_003693045.1. Classification (NCBI taxonomy): domain Bacteria; kingdom Bacillati; phylum Bacillota; class Bacilli; order Lactobacillales; family Lactobacillaceae; genus Lactobacillus; species Lactobacillus sp. ESL0259. Next base: position 27,895 of record NZ_REHP01000004.1, read on the forward strand.
TGCAAACAAAGCAAGATAGATTTTCAATCCGTAAACTGACTATCGGTACTGCTTCTGTATTATTGGGTTTTACTTTTCTTGGGTTAAGTAGTCAAACTGTAAAAGCTGATAATGCTAGTTCAAGTAATGTTGTTGCAGATACACGAACAGTCAAAAAAGATAGTGTTAATGTTTTAGAGAATGATGATAGTCTTCAAGCTAAAGATAAAAAGACTAAAAATGAAGGCACTACTGATACAAAGAAATTTACTGGTGCTTCTTCCGGTCAAAGTGATATTGAGTCTGCTAGGAATACTAGTATAAATAATGTAAAAAGTGTAATGTCGTCAGCAGTTAGTCGTGTAATGGCAGCATATAACAAATTAAATCCAAATGAGCAAGCAAAAGTCAAAGAGTCTTTAAATAAATTTATTGATGAGATAAATGCAACTCAGAATGAAGCCGTTGAAAAAATTAAAAACTCTGGGACTAAAGATGATAGTGTGGCAATAGCCGAAAAGGCGAAGAGTAAATTTGACAAATTTGCTACAACTGCCGAGGTGCTTTTTGCAAAAACTGCTGCAATAGACATAGTTAATGATGTAGCACAGAAAGTTAAGAATGAATTAATTAAAGAATCCGATATAGAAAAACTGGAATCTATTACTCAAAATGCAAACGATGAGCTTACCCAAGCTGATGATGTTGGGAAAATAAATAATATTAGAGAAGAAGCAGTAAATAATATTAAAAAAGAAGTAGTCAATAATACTGTTAAGGCTAATTTTAATGCAGATTCAGCTGTAAAAGATGTTGATAAAGCAAAGGAGCAGAATAAGAATAATGTTGACAGTGCAGCTCAAGCAGCTATTAATCGGGTTAATGCAGCATACCGTAATTTGACATCTGCTGAACAGACGGCCAATAAAGGCACATATGATCAGGCTATTACAGATATTAACAATGCTCAAAAGTCAACTGATGACAAGATTGCGGCAGCGCTTTCTGAAAACGAAGTCACTGCAGTTGCCAGTGAAGGCACTGGCAATATTAACAGGCTGGCTAACACTGCGGAACTGGCTTTCGTTAAAATTACTGCTAATGATGCGGTAGAAGCTGAAGCGACAAAAGTTAAGAATAGCCTAAAAGAAATCGCAGATCGGAATAAAGTCGATGAAATCGTTGCTTATCGAAAAGAAGACATAGGAGCAGCAGAAAACGTTGACAATGTAAACAGAATAAAAGAGAATGCCATCAAGGCAATTGACAACGTCAAGAGCAAAGCCGAGCAGACAATTCAAAAGGCCAAAGAGACGAGCAAGGCCAGTGTTGATGAGCAGGCGGCTGCAGCTAAGAAACGGGTTCAAGATGCCTATAATAGTCTTACACCAGATGAGCAAAAGACGACAGAGATCCAAGCAGCATATAACGTAGCCAACAATGCCATTGATAAGGCAAAGAGCGTAGCAGAAGATGCAATAGCCGCTGCGCAAACCAATTCAGAAATTACGACAGCAGTAGATAAGGCAAATAAGGCCTTTACCCAAGCAGCAGCTGATGCCGAACTGACCTTTGCCAAGGTAGCTGCTACGGATATGATTGAAGCAGAAGCAGCTAAGGTCAAGAGCGGCTTAAAGAAGGAAGAAGACAAAACCAAAGTTGATAATATTGTAAGTCAAGCCCAAACAGATCTAGGGAATGCTGAGAGTGTAACTATAGTAGGATACATTAGAGACCAGGCAATCAGGGACATTGATAACGTTAAAGCTACAGCCGATGCAATTGAGATAATTGAGCTCGAGAATGCCAAGACCACTAACAAGGCTAATATTGACAAAGCAGCAGAAGCAGCGACGCAGCGTGTCAAAGATGCATATAATCGGTTAAATTCTACAGAAAAAGAGCAATTTAAGGCAGATTACAATAAAGCACTTAGTGAAATTGACCAAGTAAAGAACATGACTAACGCAGCAATTGCAGCAGCAGAAACAGTTGATGAAGCGGTAAATACAGCAACTAAAGGAAGTGCAAATATAAATAGTATAGCTGATAAGAAGGGGCTAGCATTTACGAAAGAAGCGGCAAAAGCTGCAATTAAAGAAGTGGCAGAAAATGCGAAGAGCGGGCTAAAGAAACAGGAAGACAAAGACAAAGTAGATGCGATTGTAGACCAAGCGAATAAAGACATTGACGCAGCAACTAGTTTGGAATCAGTAAATAGTACTCGAGATCAGGCAATCAATGATATCAAGGGAATTAAGAATACTTTGGATCTAAAACAAAGACTTATTCAAGCTCGAGAATCTGCGATTAAGGCCGTACAAAATAGATTTGGTAAAGACACTGATATTAGCTCTATAGTTGCAGCCTTTAATGATGCACAAATAAAGCTTAATGAAAAGCCACAAGATTTAACGACTGAACTCAATGGTGAAAAAGAGATTGCTCAGGGTGCTTTAACAGATGCTAAAACAGCCGCTAATAAGCTTGTTGATGGTCACTCGGACTATAGTGACACAGTAAAAGAACAGATAAAGCAACAAATCCAGAAAGACTATGATGATTTTTCTAATCGCGTAAAAGAAAGTGCGCCAGATAGTGAGCTAATAACGCAAATACGTGATGATAGTATAGATAAGTTATATCGTGATGCGACAGGAATCATCGTGAATAAAGTTGAAAATATTATAAATGGAGGAGGCAGTCAGGTAATACCAGTAACGCCTGCCCCAATATCAACTAATAAGCCTGATAATAGTAAAGAGCCAGAGCAAACAAAATCTGAAAAAGTAGTTTTAATGCATAATGCCTATCTATACAATAATAAAGGTCAGCGTGCAAATGGGATTACATTAGGAGCTGGTTCAGTTCTTGATACTTACGGTATTGAAACAATTAATGGGAATCAATATTATGTTTTAGTTGATAAGGGTGCTAATAATAAGAAGTACTATGTTGCAATTGGCAATGTTAATAGCACAGTACGAAAACTGAAGCACAATGCATACATTTACAACCAATATGGCAAACGGGTAAAGAAAGCAGGCAAACTAGAGGCAGGCAAAGCTATTCCCACTTATGGCAATAGTGTTAAGATTCGCGGTAAGAAGTACTTCATTATTGCAAAGAACCGTTATGTGAAAGTGGCTAATATTGCAAGTCAAGATGTAACTTTGAAACAAGCAAATGCCGGAGTGGTAGCTGGAGATCAGTCACATATGTTTGTCACCAAAAAGGTAATGCATAATGCATATCTCTATGATCAATATGGTGTTCGAGCTAACGGTTTGATTATAAATGCTGGTTCAATAGTTGCTGTCTCAGCTCAAAAAGTAATAGACAGTAAAATATATTATGTTCTAGAAGATGGTTTGTACATTGCGGCAGGTAATATTGATGCCAAGAAACTGAAATTGAAGCATAATGCTTATGTTTACAGTAAATATGGTAATCGCTTAGGTAAGAAAGTACTGAAAAAGCATCAAACAGTCAAGACTTACGGCAAACCAGTAAAGATAAAGGGCAAGAAGTACTACATTATGACAACAAGTAAATTTGTTAAGAAAGCAAATGTTAAAGGGTAGTTTATATTCTTAATAACAAAAAGGGTCTGGTAAAAACTATTTTTCCTTAGACCAACAAAAAGGCATTGAGCTACACAGTAATATAACCCCAAAATTTGTCCTAAATTTTGGGGTTATATCACAGTTCAGTGCCTTTTTCGTATTTATTTACCAACTTAAATAGATTAGAGACCAATTATTATGTCTCGTAGTTATGCCACAGATTAGACTGCTTTAGTCAATACACCCGATGGTTACAAGCGCTCCTCAATTATAGTTTTGACCTGAACATATTTTAAGGACCAGCATTTCAAAGTAGGACTGGCAAACACATCTATGACCAAGGTAAATTAAACTAGAGCCAGTCATCATGTATTTGAAGAACATTATAGCATGCAGCAAATCACCTTAAGGGGCAGGTAAATGTGGAAAATGATCTGGCCTTGATGCTTATGAGAATGAATTTGAAAAAAATGGGACAGAATAAAAACTAAAAAGGTCAATTAAGTCTTTAGTTAAATTCAGCCGCAAGTAAAGGTATAAACCTAATTTTTTTAAAATTTTTTCTTAAATAAATAAAAAATTGCAATGAACCGCTTTCTCTGATAAAATTTAAGTGGTATCAACCAGTTAACTGAGGAGGGGGAATTAATGGGGAAACCACTTTATCGACAAGTAATTTTTGACTTGGAGAAACAAATAAAAAACATGAAACCTAATACCAAATTACCCAGTGAAAGGCAACTACTTGTTAAATATGGGGTTAGTCGTAATACTATTAGGCTAGCATTACAGGATCTTGAAGAACGGGGACTGATTTATCGCCTTCATGGTAAAGGTACCTTTGTTTCAAGTACTTTTCTTAATCAGCCTAATATTGGGGGGATGTACTCTTTTTCGGAAGAATTAAAACGAAATGGCCAAAAGGCTTCAACTAAAAATCAAAGTTTAGACTTAATTATCCCGGATAAAAACATTGCAGCGCAACTAAATTTGGGACCAACAGAAAAAACATACAAGCTGGTACGTTTGCGTCTTGCAAATAATGAGCCGCGTATTTTCAGTACGTCTTATTTACCGGAAAAAATTTTTCCTAATCTTGCTATCGCAGATTTAAAATCCAAGCAACTTTATACTGTCATGAAAGAAAAATATGGCCAAATTAGTGTAATGGCGTTTGAGGACGTTGAGGCCGTTTGTCTTAATACAGAGGAGAGTAAAAATTTGGCAGAGAAAGTAGGCGCACCAAGTCTAAAAATATTCCGTAAAACTATTAACGATAAAAATGTACCAGTCGAATTTACAATTTCTTTGGCTAGAGGCGATAAATTCGTTTATCGTTCACGTCAATATAATGAATTGTCTTAGTTATATAAGGAAGGAAAAATAATAATGTTTTCAAAAACAGATGCAGAATTAGAAAAAATAGGCGCTAAAATTACTACTCGCGAAATCGAGCAGCAGCCTGAACTATGGGGACAAACATGGTCAATTTATCAGAATAATAAGGCAAAAATAACCGAATTTTTAGACCAAATTGAGAAGAAATGCGGTAAAGTCAGAGTTATTTTTACTGGTGCCGGCACAAGTGCATATGTTGGGAATACGATTATGCCATATTTACAAAAGCATGGTGACAGAACAAGATATGACTTTGAAGCAATTGATACTACTAAAATTGTCTCTACTCCGGAAGATTATTTGGAAAAAGATACTCCAACAATCCTGGTATCATTTGCTCGCAGTGGCAACTCACCTGAGTCTGTAGCGACTGTAGAGTTAGCTAAAAAGTTAGTTAAAAATTTATATCAAATAGCAATTACTTGTGCACCAGAAGGACACTTGGCACAAGACTTAAAAGGTGATCCTTCTGGATTAGTGTTATTGATGCCGGAAAAGTCACTAGATCAGGGATTTGCCATGACAGGTTCGTTTTCTTGCATGAGCTTAATGGCACTTCTTGTTTTTGATACATTGTCAGATGAGAAAAAAGAGCAGATCGTTAAGCAAATTGCTCAGATGGGTAAAAGCGTCATTGACCGTGAAAATGAAATTCAATCTTTAGTTGCTACTGACTTTGATCGAATTACTTATATCGGAAGTGGCAGTTTAGGAGGTCTTGCAGAAGAAACGCGGCTTAAGATTCTGGAATTAACTGCAGGAGAAGTGGCGGCACTATTTGATACATCGATGGGTTTACGTCATGGTCCTAAGTCATTTTTGGACAAAAAGACAATTGTTTTTGATTTTGTTTCCAATAATACTTATACCAGACAATATGATTTGGACATTTTAAACGAAATTAAAGATGACGAAATTGTACCGCTAGTAATGGCCGTGGGGCAGGAAAAAGAAGGACAAAACTTCTCAGGCAAATCATTTACGTTTACTGAAAAAGAATTGTTGCCAGATGCATATTTGGCTTTACCCGATGTAATGTTTGGTCAAACAATCGCATTATTAACCTCAATTAAGGTTAATAATAAGCCGGATACACCTTCTCCAACTGGCACAGTCAATCGTGTAGTTAAAGGTGTAACAATTCACGAATTCAAGTAATTTACCATTTTTGTAATTAAAAAGTATCATTATGCATATAAAAATCAGCATTTAAAATATAGCAAAAAAGATATTGACAAAAATTGGTTGGTACCTTATTATAAGTGCTGAAAGCGTTTTTGTTAATATTTAGATTTCCTTAAAAGAAATGGAGGAAGAAATATGAATATTGTGGGAGCAAGAGTTGATGAACGCTTGGTTCATGGTCAGGTGGCAAACTTGTGGACACCTCAGTTGCAAGTAGAACGAATTATTGTTCTTGATGAGAAGGCAGCTAAGGATGACATCCAAAAAAGCGGTTTGAGAATGGCTACACCTATGTCTACTAAGCTAAGTGTTTTACCAACTGAAATTGCTGCTGATCATCTTAAGAAAGATCGCTATAGAAAGCAGAGGGTGTTTTTGGTAGCTAAGAAGCCGGATAAGTTTCTTGAATTGCTTAACATGGGTATCAAGCTTGATACAATCAATGTTGGTAATATGTCTAAGCAAGATGATACTACTGAATTGACTAAGCAAGTTAATATCAATGAGCATGAAGCCGATGTTTTCAGAGAGATTTCTGGCAAAGGCGTTAACTTAATTGCCCAATTAAATCCTAGTGTTGAGTCACGGGATTTAATGAAATTGATTAATGAAAAGATGAAGTAGGAGGAGAAAAATGGCTTGGTGGCAAATATTACTGCTTACTTTGTATGCAGGATTAGAAATTTTAGATGAATTGCAAATTTATTCATCATTAAACACACCAGTTGGTGCTGGGTTGATCGCCGGTCTGATCATGGGAGATCTGCCTACCGGTCTGTTTATCGGTGCATCAATGCAGTTGACAGTTTTAGGTATCGGTACTTTTGGTGGTGCTTCAAGAATTGACGCTACTACCGGTACAGTTTTGGCTACAGCATTTTCAACTAGTATTAAAGGTATGAGTCCTCAAACAGCTATTTCTTCAATTGCTGTTCCAGTTGCTGCTATTATGATTGAATTGGACGTTTTGGCAAGATTCGCCAACACTTACTTTTCACACAGAATTGATCACTTGATTGATCAAGACAAGATTAATTATAAGGCTGTTGAAAGAAATGTTTTATACGGTGCAATTCCGTGGTCACTTTCACGTGCAGTTCCTGTCTTTATCGCATTGGCCTTTGGTCAGGGATTAGTACAGCAGATCGCAAATGCTTTAAATGGAGATCTGTTATGGCTTGGTAATGGTTTGACTGTTGCTGGTGCCACATTACCAGCAGTTGGTTTTGCTGTTTTGCTCCGGTACTTGCCAGTTAAGAGACATGCAGCATATTTGATCTTGGGCTTTACAATTACGACATTGTTCTCAGTTCTCTTTAGTGGTATGCAAGCTTTGGGTACAGGCTTAACAGCTGTTAACAAAGGCTTTACTACTATTTTCAATGGTTTACCAATGCTTGCAATTGCAATGCTGGGATTAGCTCTTGCAATTTTGCATTACAAGAATATTCCGCTAAATAAAGGTACTGCTCAAGCACAAAGTACTGAAAGTCAAAGTAATAATGCAAGTTCAAGCTCTGATGACGATGAAGGAGAGATTACTGATGACGAACTCTAAACCTAAATATAAATTAACTGAACAAGACTTCAATCAAATTAACCGTAGATCTTTGTTTGGCTTCCAGTTAGGCTGGAACTATGAAAGAATGCAGAATAGTGGTTATCTATACACTATTTTGCCCCAATTGAGAAAAATTTATGGCGATGATACTCCAGAGTTAAAGGAAATGATGAAGACTCACATGCAGTTCTTTAACACTTCTAACTTCTTTAATACAATCATCACTGGTCTTGATCTTGCCGTAGAGGAAAATGAGGGTATTGAAGGAAAAGACACCGTTACTGGTATTAAAGTTGGTTTGATGGGTTCATTTGCCGCAATCGGTGACTCTATCTTCGCTTCTTTAATTCCAACTATTTTTGGTGCTTTAGCTGCTTCAATGGCAACTCAAGGAAACCCAGTTGGTGTTATCATTTGGGTTATTGCCTGCCTTTTGATCTGTGTCTTCCGTTGGAAGCAACTGCACTTTGCTTATGACAAAGGTGTTTCTCTAGTTACTGACATGAGAGACCGTTTAAACGCTTTAACTGATTCCGCTACTGTTTTGGGTGTATTCATGGTTGGTGCCCTTGTTGCTACTATGGTTAACATTAAGTTTGCCTGGGCACCTCAAATTGGTAAAGTTACTATGAATGTTCAAAATAATTTGGACATGATCCTTCCTAAATTATTGCCAGCAGCTGTTGTAGGCTTTGTTTACTGGCTTCTTGGTAAGAAGGGTATGACATCAACCAAAGCAATCTTTATTGTTTTAATACTATGTATTGTTTTAGGTGGCCTTGGAGTTATCGCTAAGATATAATTAAATATAGTAATTGCTTTAAGTAAAGCTGATAGTATAAAGTGTTAAATAGAAAGATAAAGTATGGCAGAAAAAGAATTAATTTTAATTAGTCATGGCAAAATGGCTGAGGGCGTAAAAGCCAGTGCCGAATTAATTATGGGCGAACAAGAGCACGTACATACGGTATGTTTGCTTCCATCTGAAGGTCCTGATGATTTTAAGAAAAAATTTGAAGAGCAGATTTCAGGAATGAATATCGAAGATATTACTGTTTTCGCCGATTTAATGGGTGGAACTCCGGCAAATGTGGTTAGTCGTCTGATTATGGGTGGTCAAAAAATTCACTTAATCTCGGGAATGAATTTACCACTGGTAATTGAATGGCTCAACAGTCAAATGAGCGGTGCAGAATCCGATTATGTGACAGCAGGTAAAGCTGGTATCGTTGATGTTACTGCAATGTTAGCTAATATGAAAAAGTAGAATTTGAATAAAAAATAGCGTCTAGTTCTAAACAAAGAGACTAGGCGCTATTTTTGGCTTTTATTTAATTTAAAACAGTATTTGAATAGTTTCAAGTGGTGCTAAAGGCTCATCTATTGAAGCAATGCCATTTTCAACATTAATATGAATTTTTGTCTTCTTAACTGAATTACCAACTTTTCTAACTATCGTTGCCTCATTACTTACAAGTGGTGCTGCCAGATGCCATTTTATTTGCTGGTAACCATCTAATGTAAAGTTAGCGAGCCAAGCTTTTTGACCATTGTTTTCAACCAAGAGCTTGACGTTAGGCATTCCTATTAGGTAGTCCACAGGTTTAATGTTATCAAGCATTTGCTGGAGCAGTCCCTGCTTATACGTAATAAATTGGGAATCCCAACCGTGGCGTGGATCTTGATCCATAGGTAAAACAATAATATGTTGATCAATAACAGCCATAACGTTGCCCAATTTTTCATCAATCGAGTTGTATGCAAATGACCATACTTTTACATCACTTCGAGGCTGATATTCAATTTTCAAATAATTACCAGTATGTTGCAACATTGTTATTCGTGGATTTTTGACGCCATCAACAATGTGTCCATCAGCTTGTTCAAAGGATTGATAATTGGTGCGAACTGGATGCCACTCAGCATTTTTAACGTGCAATAAGTTACCCAAATTGCGGTCAAGCAAAACTTGCACGCTTTCGCCATCAAGCAATACAAAATTCTTTTTGAGCAATGCTGTAATTTGGTCATTTGTCAGATTACGTAAAAGTTGCCCAGAAACAGCAATTATTTCGTTTGTTAATGAAGTCTTTTGATTAACAGGTAAAATACTTGTAGCAAAACTAAAAGCACCTAGTAGACTAGCCCAGTTTTTTTCGTGGGGCAAAAGTTCTTCCACATTTTTGCCGGCAGTAGTTTGTAAGTGATAACTGGAATCTTGATCAACCAGAACTTTAATCCCTCTTAAATGGTTTAGCGGCAGGCGATTTTCTAATAGTTGATTAACGAATGGCTTGATGTCAGCAAGCATTTCAGCGTAATGCCAGCTTTCATTGATACCATTACCCATCATGTCATATAAGTTGAGTAGAATTCCCTGGCTTCCGATTAAAGCAGCAGTGACAATTTGAAAAGCAGTAAATGCATTTGATTTGACTAAAGGAGAATACATATAACTTTCTAATTCAGGATAGAGTTCAGCATTTTCTCCTAAAAAAGCAGCGGTAATACGAGTATACTCTTCAAAATTTCTACCATATGCTAGAGGCGCAACTTCATTGTAAGCAGGTAGGTGGGGCCGAGCCACCTTGGGATGACCTTCACCAGCTAAAGCCTTAAACAATTTTTCCCAATCACGACCTTCTAGAGCGTGCCAGTCAGGGTATGAAGTCATCTGTGCCAGATCTGTTTCGGGGCTGACTTCATGAACGGCTTGCTCAATTAGATGTTCATTTTCAATCATTTCTTGACGTGCTTGATCCAGGTAAATTTGGCGCTCCTTAGTGGGTTTTCCCGGTTGCAACATCTTTTTAACAAATTCAGCACGTGTTTCTTTTTTGCCTAATTTTTCATTATACAGTTGCATATGATAGTCGCAGAAACACATCAATTTTAAAGGGGTGTGATTATAGTGGCGAAAATCGTCTTCTAACCATAATCGACGGGGATGTATGCTGGCATACTGAGCATAAGTAGCAGCTAAATATTTGCGCCATGTAGGATCGGCAGGACAGGCCATATCCTTAGCCTTATTACCATCAATGTCAACAAAAGTATTGAAACCAATCGCAGGATTAACTTGATAGCCTCGATCGGAGTGCATAATAGTTGTCCACGGGTTTAAGCTAGTAGTTACACCTATATCAGATAATTTCTTTTGTAAAGGCTTAATGGCATCTAGCCAGACTTGTGTTTCTGCATTAGTTAAGTGACTGTGGTTTAATTCTTCCCCATTTATGAAAAAGGCTACATCATCAATTCGGCCTTTTTTAACAAAATCAATTAATTTTTCGTCTTTTGCTGGCGTATTTGTTCTTGGATCCAGCATATATCTTAATGTATAAATAAATGTCATATTATTGTTCCTATATAAAAATAACTGTATATCTTGTCTTAATTCTAGCATAATTTAAGGCTGTATACCTTGAGTTTTAAAGAGAAAGACAAATAAGTGGTTGGACAATAATTTTATATATAGCTATTTATCATTACCCTGATTTAGCATATAATCAATCCTATCAAACATTTCTAATTAAGATTAATTTTCTTTTAATATTAAGGAGGAGAGCACTATTAATAAAAATGACCAAAACCAAGTAACCAATTTTACTAACTTGAAATTGCAAGCTATCACTGATGTGACTAAGCAATCAGGTTATTTTGAAATTAACTATCAAAACGGGCTGACAGCTCGCCTTTATATCTTGGACTCAACAATATTCAGATTATATATTGATCCGACTCAAAAGTTTCAAGAACCAGAACAATCAGAAGCTGGCTTACATGCTCAAATTTTTGTGAAAGATATTTATGATTCTTGCGGTATGAATGGTGCCAGTATTCATGCTACCAATACCGGTTGGCAAATTGATACAGGTATAATTGAAATTAATTTAAACAAAAACTCAGCTACTTTAGACGTCACTAAAAATGGCAAGACGATTTTTCAAGAAGCAAAGCCAGTTGAATTGAAGGATTCATTAACAGTCCAAACCCTAGTTGATTGCAATAGTAATTACTTTGGTGGAGGCACGCAAAACGGGCGTTTCACACTAGCAGGAGAAAAAATTGCAATTGTTAATACCAATAACTGGGTTGATCATGGTGTAGCATCTCCTAATCCTTTTTACTGGTCAACGGCTGGTTATGGCGTGATCCGTAATACTTTTAAACCCGGACATTACGATTTTGACAGCGCTTCTAACAATAAAATTACGACTGCTCACGAAGAAAAACGCTTCGATGCTGTCTATTTCTTTGCGGATTCGGCTTATGAATTGCTCAGTGCTTATCATCAGTTAACTGGCCAGCCGGCTTTAACACCAATTTTTGGTTTTTATGAAGCTCATTTAAATGCTTATAACCGGGATTATTGGGTAGAAGTTAACTCTAAAGAAAAGGGTGCTATCAAATATCCAGATGGTAAGTATTACAGGGAGTATCAACCAAAAGATTTACCTGCAGAATTAAAGCCAAAGTCAATTAGGGAAACGCTGAACGGCGAACATGGCGGGGTTTCCTATCAATTTAGTGCCCGGGCAATGCTTGACCAGTACCTTGAGCATGATATGCCTATAGGTTGGTTTTTGCCTAATGACGGCTATGGAGCTGGTTATGGGCAAACGGATACTCTAGCAGGAAATCTTAAGAACTTAGCGGAGTTTGTCAAATATGCTAATAGCAAAGGCGTGCAAGTAGGATTATGGACGCAGCAAAATTTAGCACCAGTTGATCCTGAAAATCCTAAGCCGGATGATCGTGATTTTGAAAAAGAGCTGGTTGCCGGAGTCACCGCACTTAAGACGGATGAAGCATGGGTTGGCCATGGTTATTCGTTTGGGTTAAATGCCACGCAAAGTACAGCTAAAATGATTGCTAAAATTAAAGGCGATCAGTTGCGGCCGTTTATTACTACAGTTGATGGTTGGGCAGGAACGCAGAATACTAGTACAGTCTGGACAGGAGATGAAGTTGGTGGCGAATGGGAGTATATTCGCTTTCAAATACCAACTTATATCGGTGAAGGATTATCAGGCCAACCTAATGTTGCTTCGGATATGGATGGTATTTTTGGTGGGCAAAACCCGATTGTTAATACTAGAGATTATCAGTGGAAGGCCTTTACACCAATTCAGCTGAACATGGATGGCTGGGGCAAAAATCCTAAGAATCCATTTGCGTTTGGCGGGATCACAACTAAACTGAATCGTGCTTATTTAAAGCAGAAATCAATGTTGCTGCCGTATGTTTATAGTATTGCTGCCCAGGCAACCTTTACTAGTAAACCAATGGTACGTGCCATGTTTTTGGAGTACCCTAATGTTCCAGAATTTTATACAAATTTGGTCAGGTACCAGTATTTATGGGGAGATAATTTCTTAGTTGCTCCAATTTATCAAAACACCACCAGCGATGAAAAAGGAAATGATGTCAGAAACGAAATCTATTTGCCTGATAAAAAACAAATCTGGATTGACTACTTCACTGGTCAGGAATATCAAGGTGGACAAGTAATTAACAATTTTGCCGCTCCATTGTGGAAACTGCCGGTATTTGTTAAAGCCGGAGCCATTATCCCGGTAGCACCGGCAACTAACACGCCGCAGGAATATCTCAACTTAAAAAAGATGCGGCAATTTGTGATTTATCCCAGTGGTACTAGCAATTTTAATGTCTATGAAGATGATGGCTTCTCTGCCCAATATAAGCAAGACAGATATGTCCAAACTAAAATTAGCAGTAGTTTACGGGGCTCCAATTTGACCATTAAAATTAATAAAGCTCAAGGTACTTATGCAAAGTTTGACCCTGAAAAGACAACTGAGTTAAGCATTAAAACTAATAAAGTACCAAGGACAATCGCAGTTCTGATCGGTAATAAAGAAGTTCATTTAACTGAAGCAGAAAATTTAGCGGATTTTCAAAAGCATGATAACTGCTACTATTTCGATCAGCATTATCTGACAAATCCATATTTAGCAGAATTTAACTCAAATTTGGAGCAGACATTTTTAAGGATAAAACTGCAACAGACGAATGTGTGTCAAAATGAAATCACTGTTGAAATTACAGACAGCGCTTCGACAGCAGTACCAGTTAATGAACTGCCGCTAAAAAATGAGGCTCTAATAGTTCCAGCTAATTTAACACAAAATGATCAAAAAACCACCTCAAATTCTGTTACAGTATCTTGGCAGCCAGTACCTAGCTGTGACAGTTATCAGTTAAAAATCGATGGTTTGTTATATTCTAATATTGAAAAAACTGCTTTTACCTTCAATAACCTGAAGCCTGAAACGACACATACTTTTCAAGTTAGAGAAATTAAAGAAATGGCAGCTTCTTCTTGGGGAGCAAAAATTATTTGCAAGACCAAGAAAGCTGTTAACTCTAAAAAGAAATAATTTGGTGATCAAAGTAAATTTTTTCTGAATTGTTTATAATTGTGAAAAAGTTTACTAAAACTTCTGCTTTTCTTTAAAAGGCTAAACTATCAGTATATAATAATAATTGTGCGATTAAAGATAATGTTAAAGGAGATATATAATGAAAACAATTTCTGCAGCAGTTGCCAAACATATGGCAAACTTGTCAACTACTGATGGCATAATTAGTGCTTTGGCAATTGACCAACGTGGCTCTTTGAAAAAGATGTTAGCTGATGCGGCTAATAAACCTGCTGATGAAACAACTATCGTTGATTTTAAAAAAGCAGTATCTAGTGAGCTGACCCCATATGCTTCATCTATTTTGACTGATCCAGAGTATGGCTTACCAGCTACCAAAGTTAGAGATAAAAATTGCGGATTATTACTTTCTTATGAAAAAACTGGTTATGATACGACTGAACCAGGAAGAATGCCTGATTTAATTGCTAATCAGTCCGGATTAAGAATTAAAAATGAAGGCGGAGATGCCATTAAGTTTTTAGTTTATTATGATCCTGATGAGGGCCAAGAAATTAATGATAAAAAACAAGCTTTTGTTGAAAGAGTTGGTGCAGAAGCTAAGGCCAATGAGCTACCATTATTCTTAGAGGTTTTGACTTATGATGCTAACATTCCTGATGCCAAGAGCGAAGAATTTGCCAAAGTTAAAGCTGACAAAGTTTTGCAGACAATGAAAGAATTTTCAAAGCCTGAATATGGTGTAACTGTCCTTAAAGTTGAAATTCCGTTTAACATTAAATTCGTCGAAGGCTTTAACGGTGATAACAATGTTGTTTACACTCAAGAAGAAGCCAAGAATCTGCTTAAAAAGCAGTCTGAAATAACTGACTTGCCTTATATTTTCTTATCAGCCGGTGTAACCAGTGAAGAATTTATCGCTGAAATTAAAATGGCTGAAGAAGCTGGAGCTGACTTTAACGGTGTTCTTTGTGGTCGTGCTACTTGGAAGCCAGCCATTAAACCATTCGCTGCTGAAAGTGAAGAAGCAGGTAGAAAAT
The DNA here is from genome assembly GCF_003693045.1 of Lactobacillus sp. ESL0259. Lineage (NCBI taxonomy): Bacteria > Bacillati > Bacillota > Bacilli > Lactobacillales > Lactobacillaceae > Lactobacillus > Lactobacillus sp. ESL0259. The sequence goes on from NZ_REHP01000004.1 coordinate 43,031, forward strand.
GGTTATCTACTCATGGTAAAGAGAATATCGAAAACTTAAATGAAGCTCTTAAAGGGGCAAAATCCTGGCGTGATAAGTTGGAAGTTGCTGAATAACTGAATTTTTCAAACTTAAAAAAGCTTTCTATACTAATTTAAAGTATAGAAGGCTTTTTATTTGCTCTTGTAAAAATCACATCTAACCGAATAGGCGTCACAAAAGATGCGTGTCATTATTTGCAGTGGCAGTCGTGATCTAACCTCATATTCAGGAAAATAGTTAGTTTTTGATTTGTAGCCAATGAAAGTTAAAGTGGAGAAAGGCAAAATACTGCCGGATGGGTTAGTAGTAAATGTCAAAATTGGAACATCATTTTTATTTAAAGCTTTAGCTGCAGTTACTAATTCCTCAGTTTCTCCGTTTAGGGTAATAAAAATTGCTAACGAATCCTTCTTAATCTTGCTGGCAATTGTTTTAATGATATTTGGATCTGAGTGAAATTCGCAGTATTTTTCGGTTAATTGTAATTTGACCATCATTTCGTGAGCAATTGATTCGGACAAACCACGGGCAAAAATAAAAACTATTTTAGCTTGTTTGGTCAATGAAATACTGTCTTCAATTGTGCTGTAGCTCAAATTGTGCAGCGTGTTGTTCATTTCAATTTCGTTTTTAGTAATGACGCTTCTAATTTTATCATCAGCATCATTTAGAACACTGAAAGTGGAATTTGAATTGCTTTTTAGTTTCAAAGTTTCACGGTAAGAGGTGTAACCACTATAACCCATCTTTTGCATGGTGCGCACAATTGTAGCCGTTGACACGTTGGCAAATTGACTTAGCTTTACTATCGACATGTTAGCAATCTTTTGGGGATTATTTTCGACTATATTCCAAAGATGCAATTCTGCTGCTGAGAGTTCTTTTGTTGCCATTTAAGTGCTCCTTTTGTAAATATTTTTCTATTAATTATAGTAAACGCTATCAATTCAGAAAAACGTTACACATATTTGTCTTTATAATAATAATACAAAAGGCAAAAAAAGGGAGAGAAATCTTTGATTTATACAGTAACGTTGAATCCAGCAATTGATTTAGTAATTGTCACTAAAAAGCTGGAACCAAAGGTAGTTAATAGAACTGAAAAATTTGAATTACAACCTAATGGTAAGGGAGTCAATGTTTCGTTCATTTTAAAGAAATTGGGCATTGATAGTGTAGCTACTGGTATTGGTGGCGGCTTTACACTAGATTATGTCATTTCTGGTTTAACAGAGAAGGGTATTAAAACTAATTTCTTAAAGGTAAAAGAACCTACTAGAGTTAATGTCTTTACGGATGTTTTAGACGAAGGTACAGAATACAAACAAGTTAATCCGGGACCAGTAGTAAGTTCAGATAAGCAAGATCAATTTTTGGATTATCTTGAAAGCACAGTAACTAAGGATGATATGGTAGTCGTTTCCGGTAGTTTTTCTCGGGGTATAAAACCAGACTTTTTAGTCCAACTGGCTCAGTTAGTCCAAAAACAGGGAGCTAAATTTGTGATTGACAGTAGTTACCTAGAAGTAATTGATACTTTAAAATACCGGCCGTTTTTACTTAAACCTAATGATAGTGAACTCGCTGCCTTCTTCAATTATGAGGGTGAGATGACTGCCGCAAAAACGGTCGAATTGGCTCAGAAATTAATCAAATTGGGTTGCCAAAATGTTCTCGTTTCTTTAGGTTCTGATGGCGCTGCTTTTATTAATAAACATCATGTTCTATTTGCCAATGCTCCCAAAATACAGGTGGTTAATTCAGCTTGTGCTGGAGATACCATGTTGGGTACTTTTATTGCCTTTTTGGAAAAGAACAAACCAGTTAGTGCTGCTCTTAAAATGGCTGTTGCCGCGGGTAGCGATACCGCTAGTCGCACAGGACTGACAGATTTTTCTTTAGATGAGTTATTACCGCAAATTTCAGTGGAAGAAAGGATGAAATAAAGTGGCTAATTATGATTTAGTGGGTGCTACTGGTTGTGCAACCGGTGTCGCTCATACATTTATGGCAGAAGAGGCCTTAGAAAAAGCGGCTGAAAAGCTTGGTTATACTATCAAAATTGAAACACATGGTCAAACGGGCATCGAAAATAATCTGACTAGTACGGAAATTGCAGATGCTCAAGCAGTGATAGTTGCTTCTGATATTGATGTTGGCTTGGATCGCTTTGCAGGAAAGAGACTGGTTGTTGTTCCTGTTGCCAGAGGTGTAAAGGAACCAGATGCTTTAATCAAAAAAGCGTTGGCAGCTCCTATTTATAAAGAGGGTCAGGCAGCCAAGAGTTCAAATAAAGATAGTGTAGGAAATCAAAAGCTAGGTAATAAAATTTATACCTCTTTAATGAATGGCGTCTCTCACATGTTGCCGTTTGTCGTTGCAGGTGGTGTGCTAATGGCCATTTCCTTCTTCTGGGGAATTGATTCGGCAAATCCCAAAAGTAGCGAATACAATCAATTTGCTGCGATGCTAAATACAGTTGGCAGTACTACTATGAACTTGATGGCTCCAGTTTTAGGCGCTTATATTGCAGAAGCTTTGGCGCAACGGACGGGTTTTGTAGTAGGCTTGGCTGCCGGTTTTATCACCTTCAACGGTGGTGGCGGCTTTCTGGGAGCCATCGTTGGTGGCTACTTAGCAGCAATTATAGTTTTTGGCTTACAAAAATTGTTTCAACCATTGCCGGATGATAAATTTAGAGGGTTGAAATCAATCTTTCTTTTACCCGTTCTCGGGGTTTTAATAACTGGCTCAATTATGTACCTGTTGAATACTCCAATTGAAGCATTGAACGTTGGTTTAATGTCTTGGCTAAAAGGATTTGAAAATACTAATCCTGCACTGTTAGGTATCATAATTGGCATCATGTGTGCGGCAGACTTTGGTGGACCAATTAATAAAGCGGCATACGTTACGGGAACCGTGCTGTTAGCACAAGGAAACTATTACTTTATGGCTGGTGTTTCTGCGGCTTGTATTGCTCCACCTCTAGCTACGGGCTTTGCTGTCTTAATGAATCGCAAAGCATATTCAAAGAGTGAAAGAGCTGCTGGCTATGTCAACTTTTTACTGGGATCAACTCATATTACTGAAGGCGCGATTCCTTTTGCTGCTAAACACCCATTATGGAATATTCCGGCCTTTATGGTTGGTTCTGCAGTAGCATCAGTTTTAACTTACATAACGAAAATTAGTGTACCTGCTCCTCATGGTGGCTTTATTGTTTTACCGTTAGTCAATAAACCTTTCTTATGGGTATTGTGGATTCTCATTGGAGCTGCTATTTCAGGAGCGCTGTTAGCTTTAATTGCCGGTAGATTTGATAAAAAAGATAAGCTGGCTGCAGCAGCAGAAACTACTGCCGCACCTAGCGAGGCCAATGTAACTAATCAAAACACTGAAACTAATACAGAAGCTTTTGAGCCCAGTGATATTCTTGAATTAAGGAACATTCAAGTTGGTGTTGCTGTTACTAGTCGTAATGATGCACTCAAATATCTGGCTGATTTTGCTGTCAAAAACCAATTAGCAAATGATAGTGATGCGGTTTACGATAGCTATCTTAAACGTGAAAAAGAAGGCTCAACTGGTATGACTGATGGCTTTGCAATTCCCCATGCTCAGTCAGCTGCAATTGCCAAGTCTTCAATGATAGTCTTAAAACTCAAAAAGCCAATTGATTGGCAATCTTTAGATGGCAAGAAAATTGATACAGTTATTTCTTTTTTAATACCAGAAACTGATAGCAATGCTCATCTGCAATACTTGTCAAATACTGCTAAATTGTTGACTCATGAAGACTTTATTGCAAGCCTTAAAAAGGCCAACACTCCTGAAGAAATTCAGGCTTTGTTTGAAAATAATTAATATACTAAAAAACACAAGACTCTTAGTCTTGTGCTTTTTGGTTAAAGTTATAATTGCGCTATCTTACAAATGTGTTTGCTGCTGAGATAGATTTGATAATGTGATACCGCCAAAATTTGGCTAATGAAAATCTTCTATGACTAGCAAATTCAATTTTATCTTGCGTAGACAATTTAGCCCCAAAATATTCCTCAAACTTGGGAGCAGGACATATCTGTTTTCTATAGTCGTATTTACTTTTAATCTTCAATCTTTTTAGCTGCATTCAATGCCTTCATAATTGAAGGATTTTTTGAATGACAATCCTCAAGCATCTGTAAATCTTTTTCATCTAATTTAACTTCATATTTACTCATTTTTCTTTTCCTTTCAGCTGAATATTAAATTAACTATAGCACTTTTGCAACAAAAATATTCAAAACTGGCTATTGTTTTTCATTTATGTTGCAAAAATAATCTATATTCGCTTAAATTTAAGTGTACAAACGCATGTTCTTGCTACTTACAACATTGCATTTTACCTTGCTATTATGGCTGGTTGTCAAATTAAATAACAGTTAACTTTGTGTTACAACTATGACATTTTTCAAAAAAATGGTAACTAATTCTTAAAGGTTGAGTGATATTCCTGTTATCGTTCTGCAATTTTACAGTTGTAGTATATATAACATCAAATTGAATATTAGTTTACTATTTTTGATTTGAAAAACATATTATGGATTTTTATTTAAGGAGAGAATTTTTTTGAAGGTAAAATCTATTTTAGTTAAATCAGCAGCAGTAGCAGCATTATCTGCTTCTGGAGTTGCAGTTATAGGCAGCGTTGCAACTAGCGACGTTCAAGCAGCTACCGTTGAAAATGATGCAGCAGTTGTAACTGTTAACTATGTTGATGGTAATTCAATTCATGTTTGGAACAGTTATAAACACCCTAAGGCTACTGGTCAAATTTTACCAAGTAATTCTTCTTGGAAAGTCATTAAGACTGCTTATGACAAAAAGGGTCACAAGTGGTACGACTTAGGCAAGAACCAATGGGTTAAGGCCAAATACGTCAATAAAGGCTATCATCCGGCAAATGAATCTCAAAATACAGCGGTAACCAGCAGTCAGACTGAAAACAGTATGGTTGCAAATAACACTGAGTCAACTTACGCTACTAATTTAAATTACACTACTGCTTCAACTGACTCAGAAGCAGGAGCAAAGGCATGGATTGCCAGTCGTGAATCTGGTGGCTCATACAGTGCGCAAAATGGTCAGTACATTGGTAAATACCAACTTTCTGCCGCATATCTTAACGGCGACTATTCAGCCGCTAATCAAGAGCGTGTTGCTGACAACTATGTTGCTGGTCGCTACGGCTCATGGGCAGCAGCTAAACAATTCTGGCTTGCTAATGGTTGGTACTAATTAGTTAGTCAAAAGTTAAAACAGAATATTTATAAAAGTAAGCAGACACTAGTAGAAAACACTAGTATCTGCTTTTTTGATTTGAAAATTAATGGTTAACTGCATAGGTAAACTTATCGCTGCGGATAATTTCTTGAGTAATATGTAGCGGAAAATTATGATCATCATAAACTAGATCTTTAATCCGCATTAAAGGTGTTTTTTCGTCAACATTAAGTAAGAAGGATTCTTCTCTATTAGCGAATGCAATTTTAAAAGTCTTCTTTCCTTTTCCAGGATTAATGTGAAATTTCTTTCGTAAAATCTTGTACAGTGGCATATCAAGATCTTCATCTTTAATAGCACTATATTTAGGAGCCAGCCAAATCCATTCAAGACAGAAAGGAATATCGTCGATATACCGCAAACGTTTAATTTCAATAATTTGTTGTTGGGCATTAGTTTGCAGAAATGTATTTTGCTCATCATCACCAGTAATACTATTGATACTAATTAAACGATTGGAGATTTTTTTACCCGTTTTTGCAGCACTATCTGTCAAGCTAGAAAACTTTTGATTCTGAGTTTCAATTTCGTTTCTTTTGTCGGACACAAAAGTTCCCTTGCCAGGAAGCTTAATTAAATAATTCTCATCACTTAATACTTTAAGAGCTTTTCGAACAGTGGTACGACTGACAGAAAACTCTTTTTGCAGCTCCATTTCAGAAGGTATTTTTGTGCCTATTTGATATTTATTTTCTGCAATTCTGTTTTTTACGATCTTTGCCAGGTCAATATATAATGGCATATGATTTTCTGATTTTTTTAACATGTTTTTTTCTTTCTTGAATATTATTATTTGTATTATAACAAAAGCTGATTGATTAAGCACCAGTATCTATTTTGTACCAAATAAAGATACTGGTATTTTTAATATTCCCTTTACTTTATAAATAAAGCGCTTTATAATTTGTAAATGAAGATACATGTATCATTTTTAAATACAGGAGAGTAAAAATGAAGATACAAGATGAAGTTAAACAGACTGTCAAAAAAGCTGTTAACAAAATGGAACACGAAGGAGGTATTAAGCAAGTAATTTGGATAGGCGCCGGTGGTTCGTTCGGTGGCTTTTATGGCGCTAACTATTTCTTACATCAAGAGTCAAAAAAGCTATTTTCCAGTATGTATACTAGTGGGGAATTTGTTTATGCTCCGCCAAAGAATTTAGACCAAAATTCATTAGTAGTTTTATGTTCTATGAGAGGAACCAGTGAGACGATTGATTCTGCTAAAGTTGCTAAAGAACATGGTGCAACCACTATAGCTCTGTATGTTGATGAATCCGACTTGGTAAAAGTTTGTGATTTTAAAATAAAATATGAAAGTTTAGCTTTAGATGAAAGCAGGCTTGAGCGTGTAAATGGCAGTATTGGGTTATGCATAGCAATGAATTTGCTCCAAGAAGTTGAAGGCTATGATGATTTTGAAACAGCGATGAAGACTTTTGATTTACTTGATCCTATTTATCGTAAGGCAGTTGATTACACTACTCCTTTGGCAAAAGAATGGGCAGAGCTAAATAAAGATCAAAAAACTATTTATGTTATTGCCAGTGGTCCAGCGTATGGTGCAGCTTACGTTTTCTCAATTTGCAATATAGAAGAAATGCTGCAACTGAATTCACCAACCATTCATAGTTATGAATTTTTTAATGGTCCTTTTGAAGTTACAGATAAAAGCAAGTCAATTTTTCAGCTATTGGCCACAGGCAAAACTAGGCCTGAAGATGAGCGTGCTCTTAAATTTGAACAACGGTTTGGCGGCAAAAAATTATATGTATTAGACGGTAAGGAAATAGGTTTAGATGATATCAAGCCCGAAGTTTCTCCGTATTTTAATCACCCGATTTTTTCATCTATTCTAAATAATGTTTATATGAGGGAACTTTCTTATGCTACCCACGAAAGCTATGAAACTCGTAGGTACATGTGGAAAGAAGACTATAAATAATCATTTTAGACGTGAAATGATTATAGGTGCTTGAAGCGTGTGTCATTATTTTTTAATAACAAATTTAACGAAAACGCTTTAAAAAAATAATTTTTAAAATAAAATTTAATTATTTTTGAAGAAAGCATTTACGTGATCAGATTTTTATATTATTATATCAGGTATACATGTTAATACATCTTGTTAATATGCTAGTGAGTGTTTGGATTAGGGGTGAAGTTTAGTGAAAATAATTTTAGTTAGCCATGGCAAGCTTGCCAAGGGAATGAAAAATACTGTTGAAATGATCGCTGGTAATCAGGATAATCTTGAAGCGTATGAAGCCTATAAAAATGGTACGAGTGATGATAGCTTTATTGGTGATATTAAGAATTCGCTTGATAAGGTTGGTGATCAGAAAGCAGTAATCATTACTGATGTTTTAGGTGGCTCAGTTAATAATGAGATGACCCAACTGTTAAAGGATCATCAAAATTTGACGGTGTTAACAGGCATGAATCTGCCTTTGGTTATAACTTTAGTTACTACAGCAGATTCCGGCCTAACCCAAGAGAGTATTGAAGAGGCTATTAACGAAGGACAGAAAGGAGTTTTGTCGATAAATAAGTTAATGACTGAGGATGACGATGAAGGAGATTTATTATGATAAAAGTAATTAGAGTTGATCACCGATTATTGCACGGACAAGTCATTTTTTCATGGACCAAGTTTGCGAATATCGAAAGAGTAATTGTAATTGATACAGCTACAGCAAATGATGATTTTAAGAAAATGTCCTTGAAACTGGCTAAGCCAGAAGATGTTCGTCTAAACGTTTTTAGCGTCGATAAAGCAATTAGTAAAATTGACCAGATTAAGGCACTAAAAGATAATATTATGTTGCTTTTTGAAAACGTAGCGGAATTGAGTAAATTTATTGCTGCATATGGATCTGTAGATGAAATTAATTACGGCTTAATTCCATCTAAACCAAATGCAAAACGCTTTAGTAATGCCATTTATTTAACTCCAGAAGAAGTTAAGCTTACTAAAGAAATGTGTGATAAGGGTATTAAGATCAGCATGCAACAAGTTCCTTCAGCTAATAAAGAACTTCTAAATAATATTATTTAGAAAGGGAGGTAAAAAATGTTTTGGAAAGCATTAGTAGTCGGCTTGGTTGGTGTATTCGCCATGTTCGACTCAAGATTGCTTGGGCGTGAAAACTTTGAGCAGCCATTAATAGTGAGTACACTTGTTGGCTTAGTACTGGGAGATGTTTCGAAGGGATTGCTGGTTGGTGCGACACTAGAGCTAGTTTCAATGGGAATAGTTCAAGTAGGTGCTGCCGTTCCCCCAGATATGGTTTTGGGGTCAGTCGTAGCTTCAGCTTTTGCTATTTTGTCACATACCAGTGCACAAGCTGCGTTAACTGTAGCTTTGCCAGTAGCCGTTTTGGGGCAACTGGTAGCCATAGTTATCAGAATGCTGTTTTCATCTTTTAATCAGTTAGTTGAAAATGCAATTGATGCAGGCAAATTCAGAAAAGCGCGAAGCTACCACATAGTATATGGACCAATTATTTATGGTTTGTTATATTTTGTTCCAGTATTTTTGGCAATTTTCTTAGGTACAAATGTTGTTACCAGTTTTGTTAAGATGATTCCAGATTGGCTAACTAATGGTTTAACTTTGGCAAGTAAGATTTTACCAGCATATGGATTTGCACTTTTGATGTCAACTATGATCGATAAAAAGAATGCAGTTTATTTGTTCCTAGGATTCTTTATTGCTGCATACGGTAAGATGACAGTTATTAGTGTAGCTATTTTTGCAGTTATTTTCGCTATTATTCTTAACAAATTTATGACTAATAACGGCAATAATAGTTCTGGATCAAATTCATCAGGTAGTGACGACCTAGATGATTTGGAAGAATTATAGGAGGACAAATTATGACCGAACAAAAGCATACAGATAAACAGCTACGTCATAGATTTTGGCAATTCTTCTGGAGATCGTGGGCTATTCAGACATCTTGGAACTATGAAAGTCAAATGAACATGGGTTTCATGTATGGGATGGCACCAACAATAGATGAAATTTATGGCGAAAAGCCGGATACACCTGAAAAACTCCAAAAGAAAAAAGAGGCATATCATCGTCATATGGCCTTCTTCAACTGTACACCACAGTTAACCTCGTTTGTTCTGGGGTTATCTTCTGCAATGGAAGAAGAATATGCAGCCAATCCAGATACATTCGATCCTGATTCAATTAACGGTGTGAAAACCTCGTTAATGGGTCCTTTATCAGGTATTGGTGATTCCTTCTTCCAGGGAACAATTAAAATTATTGCCTTTGGTCTGGGAATCAACATGGCTCAACAGGGAAACATATTTGGGCCAATTTTGGCAATGATTATTTCCATCATCCCTTCAGTTATTGTTACTTATTGGGGCGGTAAATGGGGTTATCTGCAAGGTAAAAAGAATATTCAGCGTCTTATTAGTAACGGTACCATTAACAGAATCATGTCTTTGATGAACGTAATCGGGCTGATGGTTATTGGAGCAATGGTGGCAACAATGATTGGGATAACGACACCAATTAAATTTGGTAAAACTTTTGTTTTACAAAAGACATTAGATTCAATTTTCCCACAAATGTTATCTCTTGCATTCACCTTAGGTATGTTTTACCTAATCAAAAAGAAGGTTAATACTGCTTGGATCATGGTTATCTGCATTTTTGGCGGTATCCTACTTAGCGTATTAGGTATTTTTAATTAGTTGTTAGTAAATTTTTATAATAAATAAGGAGATTATATAAATTATGGATTTTGAAAAAGTTAAATCTATTGTAAGTGATATTAAGGAAAAACAACCTGATATTGATCGTGTAATGTTTGTTGGTTGTGGTGCTTCAATGGCCGACTTGTATCCAGGTTATTACTTCGTTTCACATGAAAGTACTAAACTGCTTTCCTCAATTCATACTGCAAATGAATTTAACTATGATACGCCAAAAGGAGTGGGAGAACATACTATTGTAATAACTGCGTCTCTTGGAGGTACAACTCCTGAATCAGTAGCTGCAACTAAAAAGGCTAGAGAATTAGGTACTCACTTAATTACTTTATCAATGGCAGATGATTCACCTATTATTAAAGAAACAGAATATAAAGTTATTCATGGCTTCCACGAAAATTATGCTGCTAAAACTGAAAAAATGTCATATTGCTTAGCCTTTGCTATTGAAATTGTTAAGCAGTTTGAGGGTTATCAGTTTTACGATGAAGCTGTTGCAGCTTTCAACGGCATGCCTGATTTGATTGAAAATGCAGTAAAATCAGTTGGGCCTTCCGCAAAAGAATTTGGTGAAAAGTACAAAGATGAAAAGAAAATTTTTGTACTAAGCAGTGGTGCATCACTTGGTGTTGCATATTCAACAGCATCATTTTTGTTTATGGAAATGCAATGGATTGCTGCTCCAACAGTTCATTCCGGTGAATATTTCCATGGCCCATTTGAACTTACCGAAAAGGATGCACCGTATCTATTATTCATGAATGATGGTAGCACTCGTCATCTTGATGCCCGTGCTTTGACATTCTTACAAAGATTTGATGCACAAGTAACAAATATTGATGCTAAGGATTATGGTCTTAATGAAGTTGCTGGTGAAAATGTAATTGATTACTTTAACCCAATGATTCATACTGGTGTAATGCGTGTTTATGCTGAAGAGCTTGCTAAGGCTAGAAAGCATCCACTAACCAAGCGTCGTTATATGTGGAAACTTACTTATTAATAGAAAAGAGTTTTAAAAGGATTCTATGAAAGTAGAATCCTTTTATATTAAATAGTCATATTAAAATTTAACATAAATTAGGAGTTCAAAAATATGGATAGCAATACAGTAAACAAAGTTGTTAAAGATGCCTTAAATCATAATCAGGGAAAAATAAATAGTATTTATTTTACAGCTTGTGGTGGTTCGTTAGTTGATTTATATGTTTCAAAATATTTTCTGGAAGCGGAAGCGAAGAAAGTAACTACAGGCTTGTATACTGCAAACGAATTTGTACATGTAACTCCAGCAAAATTAGGTAAAGATTCGATCGTGTTCGTTTGCTCACACAGTGGCAACACACCCGAAACAGTCGAAGCAGCTAAGGTTGCACAAGAGCATGGAGCTTTTACTATTGGCTTGACGTTTAATAAACAGGCAGATTTGCTTACTTATTCTGATGCTAAAATAATTTATGAATGGGGTAACGAAGCCGAAGTAGTCAATAATCCGATGGCAATAACGCTGCACGCCACCGCAAAATTATTACATGGAATTGAAGACTACCCTTATGTCGATCAATTTGAGGACAGCTTTAAAAAAATAGATACAGTTGTTGCTAATGCTATTGATCAAGTTCAACCACGGACAAAAGCTTTTGCGCAAAAGTATAAAGATGAGGAAATGTTTTACGTATTGGGTAGTGGTCCTTCTTTTGGTCACGCATATGGTTTTGCTATCTGCTCTTTGATGGAAATGCAATGGTTAAATGCTTCAGCAATTCATTCTGGAGAATACTTCCATGGTCCATTTGAAGTCACAGATAAGAACACCCCTTATATTCTAATTAAGAGTTTAGGAAGAACTCGAGCTCTTGATGAAAGAGCACAAACTTTCTTAGAGAAATATGCAGAAAAAATAGAAATTGTTGACGCTAAAGAGCTTGGCTTGGACATGATAGATGACAAGGTTTCAGAGTACTTTAATCCAATTTTGTTCTATACTATTCTTTGTGAATATAGATCAAAATTAGCTGATGTACATAATCATTCATTGGATGTTAGAAGGTACATGGGCAAAGTTAAATATTAAGGATAGTGATGACACTTGGCAGCAACAGGTTCTTTATATTCTCAAGTAATGGAAAAAATCAAGCAAAAAATTATTACAGGCGAGTATCCGACAAATAGTAAATTGCCAAACGAATTTGAATTAAGTAAGCAATTTAATGTTAGTCGCGTAACATTACGCAAAGCTATTGCAGGCCTGGCTGAAGATGGCTTAATTGAAAAAATTCATGGTGTAGGTACATTTGTCCGCAAGCCACGCAAGGTAAAAAGGATTATTAGTTCTGCTTCAGCTGAAAGCTTTTCACAAACAGCTGCAAAGGCTGGGTTTAAAGCTAATGCAAAAGTAATTAAAATTAAAAAGGTTGAAACACCTGAAAATTTGAAAACTACTTTGAAAACCAAAGTTGCTCTCTATGTTGAACGGGTATATGCAGTTGAAGATGAACCTGTAATGCTTGAACGCAATTATTTTCCTTTACCACGATTTACTGGGCTGGAGAAAACCGATCTAAGTAAATCTCTATACCAAATTTTACGCAGGCAATATCATATTAAAGAATTAAAATCACGTGATATGGTTATTAGTGTTGCTTTAGCTAGTCTCGGCGAAGCTAGAGTCTTAAAAAAATCTGTTGGTTTTCCTTTGTTGTTACTACAAGTGTGTGTTGAAGATGAAAATAATAATATAGTACACGCCGGGAAACACTACATAATTTCCGACAGGTATGAATTTCACGTATGAGGAAAGAAAAAGTGATTAATTTTTTTAGAGTAGATCACCGCTTACTTCATGGTCAAGTAGCACAAGCATGGTACGGTGCTACTGGAGCTAATTGTATTTTAATTGCAAATGATGAAGTTGCTGGTGATCAATTAAGAAAAAACGTAATGAAGCTTGCCAAGCCGGCAGGCGCAAAATTAGTAATTCAATCAATTGCTAAAAGTGCAAACTCGATTAACAGCGGCGTTACAGATAAATATCATGTTTTTGTAGTTGTCGCCAGTATACATGATGCTTATCGGCTATTGCAGAAAATAACGGTCAATATTAAAGAATTAAATTTAGGCGGTACCAGCCCGTCTGCTGAAGCAGAATCATTGTCTGCTGCAGTTGGCGTTACGCCACAAGATAGAAAAGATTTACGAAAGCTACAAGAAAAGGGAATGGAAATATTCATTCAACAGGTTCCTTCAGAAGCAAAAAAAGTCGTAAATTTTAGAAAGGAATAGTGCACATGTTTTTAGAAACAATTCTAATTGGAATAGTCGCACTATTTGGTTATGGTGAGTACTTTCTGACTGGACGTGGTATGGTGGCCAGGCCTATCGTCATGGGCCCTTTAACCGGACTAGTATTAGGGGACTTATCTACCGGTATTAAAATAGGTGCGGCTTTAGAATTAGCTTATATTGGAGTAGTGGAAGTTGGAGCATCTGTGCCGCAGGATATGGTCTCCGCTGGAGTCTTAGGGACCGTTTTTGCTATTTCAACTGGGAAAGGCACTTCGGCGGCATTGGCTTTTGGTTTGCCTCTTTCCATGTTAGTTTTATTAGTGCAAAACTTTGCTTATGTTGCCGTTTGTCCTTGGTACGTCCAAAAATGTGATGACTATGCCAAAGCTGGGGAGCCAGACAAATTAAGTAGAATGTCATTTTGGGGTGGAACCATAATTAATTTTGTTCCCTCAGTAATATTAATTATGTTAGCCTTCTATTTTGGTAATAGTTTTTCAAAAGAAATAGTTGCTGCTATTCCGCAGTTCGTTCAAGATGGGTTAGTCGTTGCCAGTGGTATTTTACCTGCTTTTGGTTTTGCAATGTTATTGGAACAAATATTACGTAAAGAAATAATTCCTTTCTTTGTTATTGGCTTTTTGTTAACAACTTATCTTAAAGTACCAATAATTGGTGTTGCTTTGTTTGGCGCATCAGTCATTGCAATCATGTATTTTTACGAGAAAAAATATCAACCCAATATGGCTAACAGTCAGATAGGAGATGATGACAATGTCGATGAGTTCTAATAACAAAATGAATAAAGTCCTACATAAGACGTTTTGGCGGACTTTTACCATGGGTGCCTCTTGGGAATACACCAGACAAATGGGTACGGGATATTGTTACGCAATGGTACCTGCTCTAAAGTCAATTTATCAAGGTGATAAAAGGCAAATGGAAATTGCTTTAGAAAGGCATATGCAATTTTTTAACATTACCAACATTTTTGCCCCTCTTGTTTTAGGGACTTCGATAGCAATGGAGGAGAAGAATGCTTCTTCAGCTGATTTTTCACCCGACTTAATTAATAACATTAAAATAAGTCTGATGGGACCTCTGTCTGCGATTGGTGACTCGCTGTTTCTGTCTACTTGGAGAATTATTTGTACTGGACTTGCAATTTCTCTGTGTCAGGCTGGAAATATTCTGGGACCTATTCTATTTTTACTTGCTTACAATATTCCGGCTACATTAATTCGCTATTTTGGTTTGAAAATTGGTTATAAACAGGGATCAAGTTTTTTAAATAAACTTAGTGATACTAATATTATTCAAAATATTTCAGAAAAAGCTTCGATTTTAGGGATGTTTGTAATTGGTTCTATGGTCCCTAGCCTTGTTGTTGTTAATACACCTCTTAAAATAGGTATTGGTAAGAATGCCCAGTCTTTAACAAGCATATTAAATACTATTATGCCTAATATGTTGCCATTATTGGCTACTTTTATCATTTTTGCTATGTTGAAAAAGAAGGTAAAGGTAGTATGGATTTTAGTATCAATTGTGGCTTTTAGTATTTTAGGAACCTGGCTTCATTTCTTGTCAATATAATAAATATTACAGACTATTTCTTAATTGAAAAAATAATTTAATTGGCAATTTTTCATAATAAGTTTAGAATTGAGTTTGTACCATAAAGAGCCAATTTAAGAGTAACTCTCGAGGAAGAATATGAAGAAAAGCAAATTTGCTATTGCCGTAGTTAATATTATTTTTTTAATTACCATTCCAGGATTAACTCTAGGCGGGACTGAACAAGTAGCAGCAGCCACTATTAAGGGCTATGTTAAAGTTAAAAAGAAGAAGAAAGTTCGCCTATATAAAATGTCTGGAAAGCATTCTAATTTTTATGCAAAAGCTAAATATAGCTATCCATATAGTGCGAAGAAAAAAATTGGTAAGAAAAAAAGACCTGCTTATAAAATCGGTAACAATTCTCATTGGATTTTAGCTAAGGATGTTAAAGTCGTTAAGAAAAGTTTTCCCAGAGTATATACTCAGGCAAAAATGAAATTACCAAAAGGTTACACTAAAAGCGAATTGCTGCTCGCTTATCAAGGCAAACCTACTAAGAATTTTGTCAATGCTTCAATGCGAGGGATGAAAGCTAATGATTTCAGCCGCCTTAAAGTGTCTGAAAGTAAAGCTGATGATTTGACTCAAGTTGACTTAAATCAGCTTACACCTAAGCAAATTAGCGATCTAACTGCTTTTTCACTTCGTCTTATTAATGAAGCTAGGAGTGACCTAAATTTGTCACCTTGGGTTGAAAGTAATGGAACCGGTAAGTTAGCAGCTGATATTGCCTTGGAATATAGTAAGAATAATAAGACTATTAAAGATAGTCACTATGTTCCGGGTATTGTTCGTGCTTGCCATGCTAATGGCCTTAATCTTGATGATAATTTTGTCGAAGATATGGCCGGCTTTTATAATATTAGTCAGACAATGTCTATGACCGAATTAAAGAAAAGCGTTTATTTTGGCTTAAAACAAATGATATTTGGTTATGTTGGCAGTGGAGAAGAGGAACGATCTAACAGAAGCTACTATCAAGAATGGGAGCATGCTGGAGATTTGTTTAATACACAAGGGTCGCTTCACGATGGAGATTACAACTATTATGGCTTCAGTATTTCCCATAATGACAATGTTTGTTCTCTGCATTTTATTAGCGTTCCCACCTATGTAGTTAACAGTAAAAAGTATAATAAAGGTTTTAAACCGTAAAAAACAGCCTAGTAATTGGGCTGCTTTTGTTTTACAATTATTTCTATATATTTTTAAGTAGGGTAAGAAAAATGTTAATTTATATTCGGATGGCTGAAAAAGAAGATCTTGATCAGATCATGACCATTATTGATGAAGCAAAAGCGTTGCTAAAAAAAGACGGTAATCCCCAATGGCAGAATGGCACGCCCAGTCGTGAAATACTGACAGAAGATATAAATCTTAAGCGCGCATACTGTCTCGTAGCAAATAAGGAAATAGCAGGTGTCGCGGTCTTGCTGACAACACCAGATCCTAACTATGCTGAAATAGCTGGAGCCTGGTCTAATAACAAGGAGCAATATGCCACAATTCACCGAATTGCCATTAGTTCCAAATTTCGCGGGCAACACCTCAGCCAATTTATGATGTCCAATTTAATCTCTCGCGGGCTCATGCTTGGCATTCGTAATTTTCGTATTGATACCCACGCGGTCAATAAGCGGATGCAGGGCTTAATAAAAGGTTTAGGCTTTGAATATCGGGGGATTGTTCAGGTTGACCAAACTGAAAATGGCGCTAGAAACGCCTATGAATTAAATTTATAGCGGGAAAAAAGTTATTTTGTACTTGACTTGCAAGACACAATTTCCTATACTATTTACTGTTGAGCAATCAAGTAAAAGCTCAAATGGTATTGGGTTATAGCCAAGCGGTAAGGCACTAGTTTTTGGTACTAGTATGCGCTGGTTCGAATCCAGCTAACCCAATTGTTCTTACGAACACCCAACCCGAAAAATGGCAGGTCTGTAAAGGACCTGTCTTTTTTTGCCCAAAATGCATTGCAAAATTTCTTTACTTTTTTAGTCTTTCATATTTAAAAAATAGCTAAATGGGTTTATTATACTCATTATGTTTTGTTTGTAATGTTTATCTTTTTGATGAGGTTTAACTAATACAAAAATATGAATAGCAGTAAAAGTAAGACAATAGTATTTGGACATAGAGGCTATCCTGCTAAATTTGCAGAGAATTCTATGGAAGGCTTTCGTAATGCTGTTGCAAATGGTGCTGAAGGCGTTGAATTTGATGTTCACCTGACACAAGATGGTGTCCCAGTAGTTATGCATGATGAAAAAGTTGACCGTACAACAGATGGCACCGGTTATATCAAGGACTTCACCCTTAAAAGGCTGAGAAAATTACATTTATCAAACGGTGAACCCGTACCCACTTTGCAGGAATTATTTGAGCTTCTTGAAAATAAAGATATTCAAATAAATTTGGAATTTAAAACCGGAATCATTCACTATCATGGTATTGAAAAAACCGTTTTAAGTTTGGCTTATCTATATCATTTTATGCATCCTATTATTTATTCATCCTTTGACTATGTCACTCTGAAGAACTGTCAAGAAATTGATCCTAATCAAATTTATTGTTACTTAACGGATGAAGAAGTAGTTAATTCAGCTAAGCTGGTCAAAGATAATCATTTTGCTGGTATCCATCCAGGTAAATTGCTTCCAACGCGCGAGGCAGTTACCGAGCGAATTTGGACGGTTGATGACCCGCAAATAGCTAAGAAGTATTTTCAAGAACATGTTGCGGGAATTTTTACTAATAATTATCCTTTAATGATTAAATTACGAGATCAAATACAGGGAAAGGGATAACCGAATATTAAAACTAATAATTTTAGAAGGGTCTTAACTTATTTAGTTGTAAGGCCTTTTTTGCTAAATTAGTTTGAAATTAAAAAAATATTGTAGAAAAATAATTTTTTAAAAGGTATAATTTTTATAACTAAAAAGAAAGTTAGGTGAAAATATGGCAGATTTAATTAAATATGTACGAAAAGGTCTGGCTGAATCCCCTTCTAATCCGATTTTAAAATTTGCGGATTATGCCAGTAAAATTCCGGATGTTGTGAAATTTACTCTAGGTGAGCCTGATTTTAATACACCGGATCACGTTAAGGAAGCAGCAAAAAGGGGAATTGATGAGAATCACTCTCACTATGCTCCTTCAAACGGAACAATTGGTTTGCGTAAAGCAGCAAGTCAATTTTTAAGTAAAAAATATGGTCAAAATTATGATCCCGAAACTGAAGTTTTGGTTACAAATGGTGTTACTGAGTCAATTTTTGATTCAGTTATGGCAACTCTGAATCCTGGCGATATTATGGTTGTTCCTACTCCGTTGTTCCCACTTTATATGAGTGATGCAGGTTTAATTAATGAAGGCATTGAAATAGTTAAAGTAAACACATCAAATGATGGCTTCAAATTGACCCCGGCAAGATTGCAAAAGGTAATTGACAAATATGGTGACCGGGTTCGCATGCTGGTTTTGAATTATCCTACTAATCCAACAGGGGTAATGTATAGTCAAGATGAATTGGATGCTTTGGCGGATGTTATTCGCGATAAACCAATTTTTGCACTATGTGATGAAATTTATAGTGAATTGAACTATGATCAACCTCATGCATCAATGGAAAAACCATTGCATGACCAAGTAATTTTAATGAACGGCGTTTCCAAGTCATGGGCCATGACTGGTTACCGGATTGGTATTGTCTGTGCGCCAAAAGATATTTTGCAACAAATTGCAAAAATTCACCAGGCAATAACGACTACTGAACCAACCCCTATGCAAGATGCAGCTGAAGAAGCTTTTAAAAACGGCATGGATGATTCTTTGCCAATGAAAGAAGAATTCCAAAAACGGCGTGACACTTTATATGCTGGATTGACCAAAATAGGTTTTGAATGTGCTAAACCCCAAGGTGCATTCTACATTTTTGCTAAAATACCAGATGGTTTTGAGCAAGATGATAATAAATTCATTTATGAGCTGGTTGACAAGGCACACGTAGCGGTTTCTGCCGGATCCAGCTTTAGTGAAGGCGGAGAAGGTTATATTAGATTCTCCTATGCTGTTTCAATGGATCAAATTGAAAAGGGGCTTCAACGACTAGAAAAGTTCGTTAAAGAAAATAAGAAGTAATTTTAGGCAAATTTTGCTTGCAATCGCGCACGTTTTTCGGTATTATAATTAACGTGCGTGACGGAGGAGTAGCGAAGTGGCTAAACGCGGCGGTCTGTAAAACCGCTCTCTCTGAGTTCGGCGGTTCGAATCCACCCTCCTCCATCATTATTGGGTTATAGCCAAGCGGTAAGGCACTAGTTTTTGGTACTAGTATGCGCTGGTTCGAATCCAGCTAACCCAATAAAAAAAGACGGCTCTTGTGAGTCGTCTTTTTTGTCGGCTCAGAATTGTTATTTGCATATCTGTTTTCAATAAATGTTACGGGATTTCTATTTCTGAAATTGTTTGCCCCTGTTAGCTATAACGCAGGCTGACTGCCATAAATTTTAGTGAAATCTCTAGCTTCGTGCTAGTCAAGTGAATTGCTCCTTGATTTTTACTATTTAAACTGGTATTTATCTTGGCCTCTAATAATTAACGGTAATGCAGCATTTTATCTTAAAATATTGCAAATGATTTTTTAAATCTTAAAAATTTGGTTGTTAAAGTTTACCTATTTTTATTTCAATGATAGTACAATAGTAAGAGCTAACTTTTATTAAGAAGGGAAATATATGTCAAGACTTGTGCGCGTTGGTGCTGGAGGTAAAGAAATTAGCTGGCACAATGCCTTAAATGATTTACGTGCTGATGATGTTTTGCTTCTGGAGCCGGGATTTTATGAATTACCCGCAGGAATTTTCTTATCTGATATTACTATTAAGGGGACAGGTAATCTTCCAGAAGACACAACAATATTAGGCTTTATCAATATTGATGCAGGCAGCCAGTTTGTTAATTTAGAGAATTTGTGCATCAACACGGTAACTGATGCGAATAGTTTGTTCGTTCCGGCCGAAGCTAATACTTTTTTGTCATTGCGCAACTGTATCGTCAAAGGCTTTGGTGGTGATACAGCGGTTATTGCTGCCAATGGCAAAGTCACCTTGGAATTATTCTCAACAGTGGTTATGAATGGTTCTGTGTCATTATTTGCCGATTCGAATTTTCGCTTAGAGATGAATGACTCAACTATTAAAAATACTGTGAAAGACATTGGTGCTCTAGCACTTGAAGGGCATGGCACCGCTGTTATTAATAATTCACGTATTCATGGCAGTATTGATACTTTTAGCAAGTCAAATGTGGAATTAGATATTAATAATACTGTTGTGAATGCATTGCTTATTCAGGGGCAAGCTTGGCTAAACATGCTTAACAGTATGCTTTTGTCACAAGAAGATACGGCAATGTTCATTACAGATAAAACTTGGATTAATATTATTGGCAGTGAGTTTAAAGGCGGTATTTATTTTGAAAAAGAGCCGCATGTGATTATCCAAAATAGTAGAATTGACCGTTTGATTGCTACCGGAGAAGCCCAAATCACCCTGAATAATTCTGTTATCGTTAATCATGCCGATTTTCAAAATAAAGTTAATTGCAATTCTAGACGGGCAACTTTTAATGGCGGAAATGAATATGAGTATTTTTTGGTTCTTAGTGATCAGGCAGAATTTGAGGGCCATGATCTGATTTTCAATTCTAACGGTGCTACTTTAGCTGTCGAAAATCAGGCTCATTTGCATGCTAGCGTCATCGCAACAAGTGATGATTCTATTATGGTGGAATGCGGACAAAATGCAGAATTCCGTTTATGGGGCATGAAATAGACCACTAAAAAATAAATAGCTTGCTTTATTATAATTTGTAACATATCATACGAAGTAGACCAATTTAGATTATATAAGATGTGTAATGGGGGTATATTTATGGAAGAACCAATGTACATCAAAATTCATAATCAAATCAAACGTGAAATTGAAAATCACGACTATAAAGTTGGTAGTAAAATTCCAGCAGAAAGACAGTTAGCTCAAAAATTTGGTGTCTCGCGGATGACTTTGCGTCAAGCAATTAAAACTTTAGAAGATGAAGGCATTTTAGAGCAGCGGGTTGGTAGTGGTACCTATGTTGCCAATCAAAAAGTGCAGGAAAAAATGTCGGGCGTTATGTCTTTTACTGATATAACTCATGCAAATGGTCAAACACCTTCTAGTAAGCTAATATCCTATCGCTTTGGTAAGCCTTCCTTATCGGAGATGGAGCGTCTTAATCTGGATGATAAGCAGGAAGTTCTACGGATGGAACGTATTCGCTATGCGGATGATGTTCCAATTTGTTATGAAGTCGTTTCTATTCCGCAAAACTTGGTTAAAAATATGTCAAAAGCTGATATTTCTTCACATTTATACCAAACATTGGAAAAAAATGGCTATAAAGTAGGACGTGTAACAGAATATATTTCTGCAGCCGTTGCAAATGAAAACTCGGCCAGACTTCTTGATGCCAAAAAAGGTGAAGCGTTAATCACGCGCTTGCAGGTAACTGAATTATCAAATGGCATGCCATTTGAATATACAAGGGCAAACTATGTTGCGGATCGCTTTGAATTTACCTTTGCCAAATAAAAAACTCCGAATTAACTATGTTTAGTTAGTTCAGAGCTTTTTTATTTTAAATCATCTTTGATTTTAGTGGTGGAAATTCCTGGTGTGCGTGGCAAATAAACTACTTGGCAGTAGGGCTTTAAAAAGTCAAACTTGCCTTGCCAGTCATTACCCATAACAAAAGTATCAATATCATATTTTTGGATGTCGCTTATTTTTTGTTCCCACCCTTTTTCCGGGATAACTTGGTCTACGTAGCGGATTGCTTCAAGAATATATTTGCGTTCGGCATAATTATTATAGGACTCCTTGTGCTTTTGCAACTGGTTAAATTCATCAGTAGACAATCCAACAATGAGGTAATCGCCTAGTTCACGAGCCCTTTTTAGTAAACGAACATGACCGTAATGCAATAAATCAAATGTGCCATAAGTGATTATTTTTTTCATAGTTCCCGTACTCCTATCATTTTGACGAGTTAATAGTATCATATTTATAGAAAAGGTAAAGCGTATTCTGAACTGGTTGTTATTTTGGTAAAATAAGGTAAATTGCGGATTAGGAGATATAGCTATGGCTAAGGTAAATGTTTTAGGTGTAAATTTCGATAATAAAAGTTTTAATCAATTTCAAAATGAATTTATTGGCAGAATTAATACCCACCAATCAACTTTTATTGTTACTGCCAATCCTGAAATTGTCATGTCAGCAAATGAAAACCCTGAATTTATGAAGATCCTGACTTATGATGCTGACTATATTACTGCTGACGGTATAGGCATTGTCAAAGCAAGTCATATTTTAGGTCAGCCACTTAAAGAACGGGTAACCGGTTATGATTTATTTACTTGGCTAATGAAGCTGGCAAATGATCGGGGCCTCAGAGTTTATTTAATTGGCGCTCGCTCAGAAGTGATGCATACGATTCAGGCTAAGATTGCACGAGAATATTCTGACATACAGCTAGTAGGAGCTGAAAATGGTTATTTTAAAGAAGATCTGGAACTAATTGCTTACCAAATTGAACGGACAGAACCGGATTTAGTTTTTGCCGCCTTGGGTTCACCCCGTCAAGAACAACTTTTATCCATTCTCCGGAGAAATCTCCTGCCAGCTTTAATGATGGGAGTAGGAGGCAGCTTTGATGTCTTTTCGGGTAAAGTAAAACGTGCTCCTCAAACATGGCAAAATGTCCATTTAGAATGGCTTTACCGTCTGCTTAAAAACCCCTCACGCTTAAAGCGAATGACGATTTTGCCTCATTTTGTGCATGAAGTTTATCAGTCAAAAAAGGAAAAAATCTAATTATGAAGGTTTTGCATGTTAATGCCGGGCTTGAAAATGGTGGTGGCTTAACTCATATTATTAACTTGCTAAAACAGGCAAAAAATGAACAGCAGGATTTTACGTTATTATGTTTAGCTGATGGCCCAGTTGCCCAAGCTGCACGGACTGCAAAATTAAAAGTGCAAGTTTTGGGCATCAATAGTCGCTATGACTTGGCCGGCTTAAATAAGCTGGCTCATTTTATTAATAATGCTGGCTTTAGTATTGTCCACACACATGGTGCGCGGGCTAACTTATTTGTCTCTTTAATTAGGCACAAAATTACCGCAAAATGGTGTGTAACCGTTCATTCCAATCCTTATCTTGATTTTGCTGATCGCGGCTTCACAGGGAAAATTTTTACCAAATTAAACATTCAGGCCATTCGCAAAGCGGATTGCGTTTTTGCTGTTACTAAAAGATTTGCTGATTTGTTAGTTGAAAAAGCTAAAATCAAGCGGGAAAAAGTTCACGTGATTTACAACGGTACTTTTTTTCATGCAGACAGTCAAATCCCTGCTAAATATGAGCATCCCAACTTTAATATTGTAAACGTAGCCAGAACTGAAAAAGTTAAGGGCCAAGACTTGTTACTGCAGGCTCTAAAACAATTAAATAATGCTAATGTTCATTTGTTTATTGCCGGAGACGGTTCTCAATTAAGATCACTAAAGGACCTGACGCAAAAATTAAACTTGGGTCCACAAGTAACTTTTCAAGGTTTCATGACACATAAACAGTTAAAAAATCTTTATCGCAGAATGGATTTGGCTGTTCTGACATCTTATTCTGAGAGCTTTCCTCTAGTTTTGCTGGAAGCAAGCGATAATCTGTTGCCGCTTTTGTCAACTGCCGTTGGTGATATTAACATGATGATACCAGATAAAGAACATGGCTTTGTTGCCAAAATCGGTGATATAGATTCAATTTGTTCAGCTTTAAAGCAAGCTGTGAACACGCCTAAAACTCTGCTCAGAGAAATGGCGCAACTTGAAAAGAATTATGTTGAGGGGCATTTTTCGTTACACCAGCAGCTAGATAGTATTTTACGTGTTTACGCTAATATTGTTTAAATTGGTAAGTTTGTTAAAAAGGCCACAAATGTTTATAATAAAACAAAAATATTAGTGGATTTAGTTAAGAGGACAGAATGTTTTACCAAGAATTGGATGAAGACGATTCATTAACCCTTCATACAGATTTGTATGAAATTAATATGATGTATACCTACTTTAAAAAAGGAATTTCTGAGCGCAATGCTGTTTTTGAAGTTTACTATCGTAAAGAACCTTTTGGCAATGGCTATTCCGTATATGCAGGCTTAGAACACGTCATTTTATATTTACAAAACCTAAAATTTAAAGAAAGTGACTTAAAATATTTAAAAGAAGAAATTGGCTATGATGACGATTTTATTGATTATTTACGTCATTTGAAAATGCAGCTTACTGTTCGATCGATGCCTGAAGGAGAGATTGCTTTTGCAAACGAGCCCTTATTGCAAGTTGAGGGTCCACTTGCGCAATGTCAATTGGTTGAGACAACTATCTTAAATATTATTAATTACCAGACTTTACTGGCAACTAAAGCTGCTAGAGTCAAGCTGGCCGTTCAAGGCGACGGAGTGATGGAATTTGGTACTAGGCGTGCGCAGGAAGCAGATGCTGCCATTTGGGGCACTCGTGCTGCTTATATTGGCGGTTTTGATTCTACCAGTAATGTTCGTGCAGGCAAATTATTTGGTATCCCAGTTTCTGGTACACATGCCCATTCCTTGGTGGAAGCCTTTGGCAGTGAATATGAAGCATTTAAGGCATATGCGGAAACGCATAAAGACTGCGTCTTTTTGGTAGATACATACGATACGGTTAGAAGCGGCGTACCAAATGCAATTCGGGTTGCCGATGAAATGGGTGACAAGATTAACTTCCAAGGCGTGCGTATTGATTCGGGCGACATGGCCTATATTTCAAAGCAAGTACGCCGGGAACTGGATAATGCTGGTTACACTGACGCTAAAATTTTTGCTTCAAATGATTTGGATGAAACTACGATTACGAGCTTAAAGATGCAAGGAGCAAAAATTGATGTTTGGGGGATAGGGACTAAATATATTACGGCTTACGACCAGCCTGCTTTAGGAGCTGTTTATAAATTAGTTTCAATTGAAGATGATCAGCACCATATGCGTGACACTTTAAAAATTTCTTCGAATGTAGAAAAGGTATCAACTCCAAGTAAAAAACAAGTCTGGCGTATCTCAGCTAATACTGCTAAGAAAAATGAAGGTGACTGGATTGCACGGGCCGGCGTAGATCCGCGTAAATTTGATTCATTGTACATGTTTCATCCGCAATATTCTTATATCAATAAAGTGGTGACTGATTACACTGCAGAACCACTTTTAAAAGATATTTTTGTTAAAGGCAAATTAACATACCAAAAGCCCAAACTAATAGATATTAAGAACTTTTGTGCAGCCAATCTGGACGGACTATGGGATGAATACAAGCGCAGCTTGAACCCCCAGGAATATCCTGTTGATCTTTCTCAAGATTTATATGACAGTAAAATGACTATTATTCAGGATATTCGCACCAAAATCAATAAAGGAGATACTGCACAATGAGACCTTTACAAAAAGAAATTATAAAATATGAGCATGTTTTGCCTCAAATTGATCCGCAAAAAGAAATTAGACGTTCAGTTGATTTTTTAAAAGATTATCTCAAAGCAAATACCTTCTTAAAGTCTTATGTATTGGGTATTTCTGGTGGACAAGACTCTACGTTGGCAGGAAAACTATGTCAAATGGCAATTTCGGAAATGAGGAGTGAAACTGGCGATAATTCATACCAATTTATTGCAGTTCGCTTGCCTTATGGAGTTCAAGCTGATGCACAAGATGCGGCAGATGCTGTGGCTTTTCAAAGACCGGATCAAGACTTGGTAGTTAATATTAAACCGGCTGTTGATGCCTTAGTTTCTACTTTGAATGAAGCTGGGCAGGAGATTACCGATTTTAATAAGGGCAATATTAAGGCGCGCGAGCGCATGGTAGTGCAGTATGCTATTGCTGGTGCCCATAATGGTGCAGTTGTGGGGACGGATCACGCAGCTGAAAACTTCAGCGGCTTTTATACCAAATATGGTGATGGTGCGGCAGATTTAACTCCGCTGTTTCGTTTAGACAAGCGCCAAGGAAAACAGATGCTCAAGTTTTTAAATTGTCCGGAGCATTTGTATCACAAAGCGCCCACAGCAGACTTGGAAGAAAATAAGCCTGGCTTACCTGATGAAGTTGCACTCGGCGTCAGCTACAGGGATGTTGATGACTATTTAGAAGGGCACGAAGTTTCTGAAGAAGCAGCTGAAAAAATCGAATCTTTATGGCGTAAGAGTGAACACAAACGGCATTTGCCCGTAACCGTTTTTGATGATTTTTATCGTAAATAAGGACTAGGGCATTTTGAGTTTAAATTTTACCTTAATAGGCCTGTTATTGACAAAAACTGTGCAAGTAGTACAATTACTGTTAACTTAAGATATGTTTTTTAAGAATAACAGTTCAAAGAGAGAGCCGCCTGGTGAAAATGGCTTACTGTTACTTAAAAGATGCTCCTTACAGTTCACATAAATAAAATAATTAAGAGGTAACAAACACTGTTGCAATTGAGGTGGTACCGCGTTTAAAGGCGTCCTTAAGATAAGCAACGGTGTTTTTATTTTGGCAAAAAGGGAGATATATTTGATGAAGAAACTGACAAGTTCAGAATTTAGACAGATGTTTTTGGATTTCTTCAAGCAGCACGGCCACATGGTATTGCCCAGTCAATCATTGATTCCGCAAGATGATCCAACATTGCTGTGGATCAATTCCGGTGTGGCAACGATGAAAAAGTATTTTGACGGTTCAGTAGTGCCCAAGAATCACCGGATCACCAGTTCACAAAAGTCCATTAGAACTAATGATATTGAAAATGTTGGTAAAACTGCCAGACACCAGACCTTTTTTGAAATGCTGGGTAACTTTTCAGTGGGCGATTATTTCAAAAAAGAAGCGATTACCTGGGCTTGGGAATTTTTGACCAGTCCCGACTGGCTCGATTTGGATAAGGAAAAACTTTACTGTACGGTTTATCCTAAAGATACAGAAGCACATAAAATTTGGCTTGAAGTTGGTATGCCTGAGGACCATATTGTTAAACTGGAAGAAAATTTCTGGGATATTGGTGAAGGTCCTTGTGGTCCTGACTCTGAAATTTTCTATGATCGTGGTCAAGAAAATAACGATGTGGCAGAAGATGATCCTGAAAACTTCCCTGGCGGTGAAAATGCCCGTTACTTGGAAATTTGGAATATTGTCTTTTCACAATATAATCATTTGGCAAATGGCAAATATGTAGATCAGCCACACAAGAATATTGATACTGGTATGGGCCTAGAGCGTGTTTTGTCTATTTTACAAGACGCACCAACTAACTTTGAAACTGACCTCTTCTTGCCAATTATTCATGAAACTGAAAAAATGACTGCTGCTAAAAAGTACGGCACAAACAAGGCAGATACGACAGCCTTTAAGATTATTGCTGATCATGTACGGACTGTCTGTTTTGCCATTGCTGATGGTGCATTGCCATCAAATACAGGTAGAGGCTATGTTTTACGCCGTTTGATTCGGCGTGCCGATTTAAATGGTCAACGTTTAGGAATTAAGGGTGCATTTCTTTACCAACTTGTCCCAGTGGTCGGTAAGATTATGGAGAGTCATTACCCGGAGGTTACAGACCAAAAGGACTTTATTGCCAAAGTAATTAAAAATGAAGAAGAAAGATTCCAGCTAACTCTTGAATCTGGGTTAACTTTACTTGATGACTTGATTGCCAAGGCCCAAAACTCTGAAGATAAAACAATTACCGGTAAAGATGCGTTCAAGTTGTTTGATACTTATGGCTTTCCTTATGAATTGACTTTTGAAACTGCACAAGATGCAGGCTTAAAGGTTGATCAAAAGGGCTTTGATGCTGAAATGAAGGCCCAAAAAGAGCGTGCGCGTAAAGCTCGGGGTAATCTGCAATCGATGGGTGCGCAGGATGAAACTTTGATGAACTTAAAGGATAAATCAGAGTTTGAATATGGTGTTTATGAAGAAAAACATGCTAAATTAATTGATATTATAGTCAATGACCAATTAGTTGATAGAGCAGATGGTGATAATGCGGTTTTAATCTTTGACCGGACTCCTTTTTACGGTGAACGTGGTGGCCAGGTAGCAGATCACGGTAATGTCTATAATCAGGAAGGTGAACTGGTTGCTCAGGTAACTGATGTGCAGCACGCGCCAAATGATCAAAATATGCACTTTGTCGATGTGATTTTACCTCTGAAAAGGGGTGAAGAATACACTCTAAAAATTGACAGAGTTCGCCGCGAAGGCCTGCGCCACTCACATACAGCCACACACTTGTTGCATGCGGCTTTGAGAAGCGTTCTGGGTGAACATACACATCAAGCCGGCAGTTTGGTGGAACCTGATTATTTGCGTTTTGACTTTACTGCACTTGAACCAATGACTGCTAAGGAAATTAAATCAGTTGAAAACTTGGTAAATCAAAAGATTTGGGCAGCAATTGATGTCAAAACTACTATTACCGATCCTGATACTGGTAGAAAAATGGGAGCTTTGGCTTTGTTTGACGGGAAATACGGTGATAAAGTTAGAGTTGTGCAAATGCAAGATTTCTCTATTGAATTCTGTGGTGGTACTCATTGCGCTAATACTAACCAAATAGGTATTTTTAAAATCATTTCTGAATCTGCCATTGGTGCTGGAATGAGAAGAATTGAAGCAGTTGTTTCTAAAAAGGCTTACGAATATCTGGCTAACAGATCTGAACTCCTGGATGATATTCAAGCGGAAGTAAAATCGACCAAGCCCGAAGATATTATTGATAAGGTTGATTCCCTTGAACAGGAATTACATGATAGTCAAAAGCAGGTTGAAGATTTAAACTTGCAAATTAATCAGAGTAAAGCAAATTCAATTTTTAATGATGTAAAACAAGCAGGAGATTTGACCATTATTGCTCAAGAAGTTGATGCCGGTGGCATGAATGATTTGCGTGAGTTCGCTGATACTTGGAAGAGTGGTCAGAAGTCTGATGTGCTCGTTTTAGGAACTGCCAGTGATGGCAAGGCCAATATGATTATTAGCTTAGGTGATAAAGCTTTGGCAAAGGGGCTTAAAGCAGGAGATCTAATTAAACAAGTCGCACCAATCTTTGGTGGTGGCGGTGGCGGTCGACCAAACATGGCTCAAGCCGGTGGCAAAAAACCTGAAGGTCTTGAAAAGGCTATTCAGACGGTGGTTACAACGATTTCCGAAAAATAATTAATTGAGTTTGTGCTGTTTTTCAAGTAAAATTATGCTAGGAGGAATAATTATGAGTTCGCTAGATAAGACAATGCATTTTGACTTTAACGAAAATAAAGGCAAAAATGTTCATGATACTCTGCAAGACGTTTATAATGCTTTGGAAGAGAAGGGTTATAATCCAGTTAACCAGATTGTCGGCTACTTATTGTCTGGCGATCCGGCTTATATTCCACGGCATAATGATGCTCGTAATTTAATTTTGAAGCATGAACGCGACGAAATTATCGAAGAGCTTGTCAAGAATTATCTTGGAAAAGATAAATAATGCGACTAGTTGGTTTAGATGTTGGATCAAAGACAGTAGGCGTTGCTGTTAGTGATGAATTAGGAATAACTGCGCAGATGGTTGAAACCATCCCCATCGATGAAACGCGTTATAATTTTGGTATGCGTGCAATTAAAAAAATTGTCCGCCAATATGAACCAGAGGCCTTTGTGCTGGGTCTGCCTAAAAACATGGATGGCTCTTCAGGTGCTTCAGTTAATCGCAGTAAAGCATATGGTGAAAGACTGGAGAAAAAGTTTGGTTTGCCAGTGCATTATTTAGATGAGAGACTAACGACAGTAGAATCTGAAAGAGTTTTAGTTGAAGAGGCAGGAATGTACGATCGCCATAAGCGCAAAGAAGTTATTGACCAAATGGCTGCTGTTTTGATTTTACAGAATTATTTGGATCTAAACCGAAAGGATTAATATGGCACAAGAAATTAACGGTGATGACCGTCAGATTACCCTGATTGATGATCAGGGTAATGAGGAATTATACGAAATTTTATTTACGTTTCATTCAGATGATTATGATAAATCATATGTTTTGCTCTATCCGGCAGCTGCTAGTGATGATGACGAAATTGAAGTCTTAGCATTCAGCTATGATTCAGATTCCGCAGGTGATGTTACCAGTAGTGATTTACACGAGATTGAAGCAGATGATGAGTGGAACATGGTCCAAGGAGTCTTAAATACATTTTTGGACGATGACCGATTAAGTGGTGAATAAGAAAGACTGGCTGGGCCAGCCTTTTTTATTAAAGATTAATAATTTAGAAAAATAATGAATGATAAAATATTAAAAACTTTAGAATTTGCCAAAATTACTGAACAATTACAACAAATGGCGATTACTACACCAGCTAAAATGACAGCATTCAACTTACTGCCAAGTAATGATTTTGCTCAAGTTGAACTTAGTTTGAAGCAAACTCTTGCTGGTGCTGATATTTTGCGGGTTAAAGGGCAATTGCCATTGACAGATTTTGCTGATGTTACTGCAAGTACCAAGCGTTTGCGGATCAAGGCAAACTTAAACGCCAAGGAATTGGGTAATTTGTTATTAGTTTTGGCACTTGCAAATGAAACAAATGAATTTTTTGGTGAAATTGATGAGGAAAAACTAGATTTAACCGCCATAGATTCTATTTTGGCACAATTAGATGTACCTCAAAGTTTGTATAACAAACTTAATCGTTCTCTAGATTTTGATGGAGAAGTTCTCGATACTGCTTCCAGCGAATTAGCCCATTTACGTCATGAAATCAAAAGCAATAATGCAGAAATTAAGCAGAGAATGGATGGCTATATCAAGGGTAGTAGCAGCAAGTATTTGTCAGAGCAGATTGTGACAATTCGTGATGAACGTTATGTTATTCCGGTCAAACAAGAATACCGCAATAAATTTGGCGGCGTTGTTCATGATCAAAGTGCCAGTGGCCAAACGCTTTTTATTGAACCTAGTGCAGTTTTAAATCTCAATAATCGTCAGCAAAACCTTCTGGCACAAGAAAGAAGAGAAATCAGTCATATTCTGCGTAACTTGTCTGATCTAGTGCGACCGGAAGCTGATAGCATTGATACGATTGCTGGTGCTTTAGTTAAACTCGATTTTATTCAGGCAAAAGCGAAATTAGCTCATGCTATGAAAGCAACTGAGCCTAAGTTAACTCATGATCAGTCACTTGTATTTTTACAAGCACGACATCCTTTAATTAATCCTGAAACAGTTATTGCCAATGATATCCGTCTGGGTGAAGATTACGATACTATGTTGATTACTGGTCCAAATACTGGTGGAAAGACGATTACATTAAAAACAGTGGGTATTTTACAGTTAATGGCACAATCAGGCCTGTTTATTCCTGCTGCAGAAGGAAGCAAAGCCGGTGTTTTTAAAGACATCTGCGCAGATATTGGGGATGAACAATCTATTGAGCAATCACTCAGTACCTTTTCTTCACATATTAATGGCATTGTCAAAATAATGAAAAAGGTCGATGCCAAGACACTGGTTTTGATTGACGAAATTGGTGCAGGAACGGACCCAGAAGAAGGCGCAAGTCTGGCAATCAGTATTTTGGACTTTTTACGGCAAAAGAAAGCTAAAATTATCGTTACTACCCATTACCCAGAACTGAAACTATATGGCTATAATCGTGAAAGAACAACTAATGCATCAATGGAGTTCGATCTAAAGACCTTGTCGCCAACATACCGTTTACAAATTGGTATTCCTGGTCACAGTAACGCATTTGCAATTGCGCGCAGATTAGGGATGCGCGAAGACGTGGTTAAAAAAGCACAGGGGCTAATGAGTGATGAAAACGTTGATATTAACCAAATGATTACTGAGTTAACGAAGCAAACTA
Organism: Lactobacillus sp. ESL0259; assembly: GCF_003693045.1. Taxonomy (NCBI): domain Bacteria; kingdom Bacillati; phylum Bacillota; class Bacilli; order Lactobacillales; family Lactobacillaceae; genus Lactobacillus; species Lactobacillus sp. ESL0259. The sequence goes on from NZ_REHP01000004.1 coordinate 75,039, forward strand.
AGGCTGTTTCAGATGCCCGCAGTCATTTAACTACCAGTCTTGATCGTGCTAAAAAGTTGGAAAAGAAATTGCAGCAAGCACTCGATTGGTACAATCAACGTGTGCAAAAGCAGCTGGAATTTGCTCAGGAAAGAGCTAATGAAGTAGTTACCAAAAGCCGTAAAAAAGCTGATAAAATCATTACACAACTTGAGCAGCAAAAAGGTAATGTTAAACAAAACGAAATTATTGCCGCCAAGGGTGAATTTAATCAGCTTGAACGACAAAACGAAAATCTGGCTCATAATCGTGTTCTGCAACGCGAAAAAAGAAGACACCATGTTAATGTAGGCGATCAGGTAAAAGTACTGTCTTATGGGCAAACTGGTACGATTACCAAAAAGTTGTCTGAACATGAATATGAGGTCCAGATGGGTATTATTAAAGTTAAAGTCAGTGATCGCGACATTGAAAAAAGCACTCAGCATGAAAAGCCGCAAACTCATTCGAAAGTGCGTGCAGTTAGTGCAAACAGGCGTAGCAATGCTAAAAGTGAGCTCGATTTGCGCGGTCAGCGTTATGATGAAGCAATGACTAATTTAGATCGCTATATTGACTCGGTGCTGTTAGCTGGTTTAGATGTTGTTACCATTATTCACGGCATAGGTACTGGTGCTATTAGAAAAGGCGTTTGGCAATATTTACGGACGAATAAGCATGTGAAAAGTTATAATTACGCCCCTGCAAACGAGGGCGGAAATGGTGCAACCATTGTGCATTTGCAATAATTTACTTTACTTGTAAAAAGTAAGTCTGGTTGCTATAATGAAAATATCAATAGATAAAAATATTTTCCTTAAAGGAGGTTTTTTCAATGGTTGATGAACTTACAGATCAAAACTTTGAAGAAGAAACAAAAGATGGCGTCGTGTTAACGGACTTTTGGGCAACCTGGTGTGGCCCGTGCAAAATGCAATCTCCGGTAGTTGATGAATTGGCTGAGGAGAGACAAGACGTTAAATTTACCAAAATGGATGTTGATCAAAACAAGGAAGTACCAAGCTCTTTGGGAGTTATGGCTATTCCGACTTTGCTAATCAAGAAAAACGGTGAAATTGTAGATCGCATTACGGGTTACACACCTAAAGCAAAATTGAGTCAAATTTTGGATCAATATACCAATTAAAAAATTCCTGCAACTGCAGGAATTTTTTTAATTGCTTTTTTCTTTTAATAGATCGCGAATTTCTTTCAAGTAATCTTCAGCGGTTGGGCCAGCTGGTTGTTGCTGGTCGTTATGTCTTATTACTTTATTGACAGCTTTAACTAGCAAAAAGACGATGAATGCAATAATCAAAAAGTTAATCACAGTATTGATAAATTCACCGTATTTAAAAGTAGCACCTCCGGCTTTAAATACCAGATTGGAAAGATCAATTCGTCCGATAAATAGACCCAAAAGGGGATTAATTAAATTGTTTACCAATGAATTAACAATGTTGGTAAAAGCTCCGCCGATGATTACACCAACAGCCAAATCGATAACGTTGCCCCGTTGAATAAATTCTTTAAATTCTCTAAGCATTTTGTTTCCTCCATTCTTACTTTAATAATATTGCAAAAATGGTAAAAAACTAAATTATTTGTTTCAAAGCGCTTAATCAAATTTGGCGATTAATTTTACTATTTTTTTATGTTCATCAACCTTAATTTCGCATTCAGTAGTGCGACCAGTTTCTTTTTCAACTGCTTCTGCAATTATTCCTGCTTCAAGGGAAAATTCCTGATTACCACTGCTAATCCGATCGGCTACATTTTGTCCGGTTAATTTGAAAATTTTTTCACTATGATGGGCTCTTGCTTTTTCAATATTGCCAAATTCAGTAGTTGTAAAAAAGCTGGCTACATCTTCAAAGGACGCTAAGTCATATTTACGGGCTATGCGCTTGCCACCCCAATATAGAATTACATCATTGTCTTTGCCTAAGATCGTTGGCAGTAAAAAGTCCCGATAAAGCTGATTTACAAAATAAACATGTTCATGTTGCTGGTTATTGTCTTGCATAAAGAAATTCATCCCTTTTATTTTCTTTTATTTTACCGTAAAATTGACTGAAGTATAAATTATTTAGGGAGTCTTTTAATATGGATAATCGACCAATTGGCTTATTAGATTCAGGAGTTGGCGGCTTAACGGTAGTCAAAAAAATAATTGCTAAAATGCCTCATGAATCAACTGTTTTCATTGGTGACAATGCTCATGTTCCCTATGGTGATAAGTCTAAGGCGGAAATTATTGCGCTAACAAAGCAAAGTGTTAATTTTTTATTAAGTAAAAACGTTAAACTAATTGTCTTTGCCTGCAATACTGCCACGGCAGTAGCTATGAATGCTATTCAAAAAGAGATTGAGCCGCAAATTATCGGCGTAATTCAATCGGGCGCTCTAGCGGCAGCGCAAGCTACTAAAAACAAAAACGTGGCAGTTGTGGCGACAAAAATGACTGTTAGTTTAAATGCATACCAAAAGGAGATTCAAAAGCGTGATTCCCAAATAGTTGTGCATGAAATAGCAGCCCCTCAGATTGTACCCCTAATTGAAGCTGATGCAGGTCATCAGGCGTATGTTTCTGCACTGCAAGAACTTTTGCTGCCAATCAACAAGCTGGACATAGATACTCTCGTTTTGGGATGTACGCACTATCCTATTATTCGCAGTGAGTTTGCACAATGTTTAAAACCCAATGTTCAAATTATTGATCCAGCTGACCAGGTAGCGCAATACACGTATAATGTAATGAAACGTGACGGCCTTTTTGGCAGTAATTCTAATGATGGTGCGCACGAGTATTACACAACGGGGGACGTCAGAATGTTTAACGAATTGGGTAAAATAGTATTAGACGAGCAATACGTTAGTGCAAAACACCTTTAAGAAGAAAGGAGAAAAAATGGAAGTTTTATTTGCAACAACTAATCAGGGCAAAATGAAAGAATTAAGCGCAGCTTTTAAAAAAGCTGCGCTTAACCTCACAGTTAAGACTAATGCCGATTTAGATAGGCCGCCAATTGTTGATGAGTACGGTACAACATTTGAGCAAAATGCTAAGCTAAAGGCACATGAATTAGCTGACTATAGTCAGCTGCTGACAATAGCGGATGACTCCGGCTTAATGGTTGATGCACTTGATGGTGCTCCTGGAGTTCACTCGGCGCGTTTTGCCGGTCCTGAGCATAATGATCAGAAGAATAATGCTAAATTACTGGCCGAGCTTGGTGGTGTGCCGTTAGCAAAAAGAACAGCTAGATTTAATACTACAATTGTAGTATCAATGCCAGGTCATTTTGAAAAAGATTTGGTTGTCTCAGGTCAATGTGAAGGCCTAATTTTACCAGCGCCTGAAGGTGAAGACGGCTTTGGCTATGATCCGCTTTTTTATGTACCGGAAAAGCAGAAAACTTTTGCCGAAATGACAACTGCAGAAAAAAATAGTCTTTCTCACCGAGGAAAAGCACTCGCCAAATTATTAAAGTGTTTACCAAACTGGCTCGCTCAGTTTGAATAAATATCTAAAAAACTGATAAATATTATTTTTAATACTTTTTACTGGAAAAGTATTAAAGACATTTATCAGTTTTTATTTTATTCTGCTAAAAGAACTTGATTGCTTTGCAGGACGTTTAAATACTGCGTTAAGTATTTATCCTGCACTTCTTTTTCATAACCGGGTTTAACTTGAAAATGAACCACATAATTAACAGTTTGTGCTGTTTGCGTAGCGATGCCAATAATTTTAGGTTCTTGCACTAAAAAATTAATATCGGTACTCAATTTTTTGTTTACCTGTTCAATAAGACTATGAACTTTTGCAAAATCGTTATTAGCTTTTAGTTGGATTTCAATATCTAAGCCAATGCCACCGTGGGCTAAATTTTGTACGATTGAAATATTACGATTGGGGATGTAGATTAGAGAACCATCAGACCCTTTAAGTCTGGTAGTCCTTAATCCCAACTGAACCACTACTCCAGTTTGATTGTTGATTGAGACAATATCTCCTACGTCAAACTGGTCTTCACTTAAAATGAAGAAGCCGTTAACTAAATCGCTGACAAAGCCTTGGGCTCCCATCCCTAAAGCCAGAGAAAAGATACCAGCACTCGCAAGCAGCGTACCAATTGGAATACCTAGGATAGATAAAACAGCAAACAAGTAGAAAAAAATCACAGTGTATTCAAAGATACTGTTAATTAATGCAGTAACTGTTTGAGTTCTCTTATTTTGTTTTCTTTTACTATGCTCTAAATAATGTTTAATTATTTTTTTACCAACATGGTCGATCAGGTAAAAAACTAAAGCTGAAACTATGAGCTGCCAAATAATTGTCAGAACTTGTTCTCCCAGCCTGTCCCAGTTAAACTTAAGCACGTTTTTATTGATTTGAAATATTTTATCCATAATAATTACCTTTCGTATATGCATATTAACTATAACAAAATATTACATATAGATTGAGATTGAAGCATTTTCATGCTAGACTTTTTTTAGGTATAGAATTGGAGGTAAAAGATGAAATTTTCTTATGGTGCATTAGCAGGTTTAATAGCCGCCATTGCATTATTAATTTTAGTACTTTTCACAATTCCAGTGCTTATACGTGCCGCAAAAGCGACTAGAGAAGCAGAAAAAACGATCCAGAGTGCTAACGAGTCAATTCAACAGGTCACTGGGGATGTAAATGATTTACTTCATCAAACCAGTGATTTGCTTGATAAAACTAATGTCTTGCTGGCAGATGTTAATGTTAAAATGAAAACTATTGATCCTGTTGTGCAAGCAGCAGCTGATTTAGGCGAAAGCGTTTCGGATGTCAACACATCTACCAGAAATATGGCAAAGCGTTTCAATAATTTTCATTGGAAACGTAACGGGTTGATGTCTTCTGCTTTAGCATCAGTGTTTGCACGGCATAAGCGGCGTAAAGGTGAAGATTAGTAAAAGGAGTTACTTTTATGAAAAATTTTGCAAATTTTGTTTTAGGTACTATTGTCGGAAGTGCTGTAGGGTTCCTAGCTGGTTCCTTATTAGTCAGTGATGAACAAATTGACGAACTGAAGAAAAAAGTTAAGAACAATGAAACTGTTCAAGACTTAAAGAAAAAATATGATAACGGTACTGAAATTGTAAAGAATCAACTGGCCTCATTCCCCAAGAATGTAGAAGATGATTCTGAACTGAAAGATTTTGATGATATCGTTATTGATAGTTCAAAAGATACTGATGTACAGCAAAAAGATCATGCTGCAGATGTAGCTGATGACTTGCACCATGCAGAGGGTCCAGATGATTTTAATCATTCGGAACCCTCAGACCCAAAGCCTGAAGGCCCTGCAGATGCACCTGCTGATCCATATTCTAGACCATAAATACGATTTTAGTAAAATGGCACTGACAGAAAATAAAATCTGTCAGTGCCATTTTTATGCAATAAATAAAGTGAGTTTATTTAAAGAGGTAAAACTTTTAGTTCCTTACTTGTATGAGTAAATGGTTCATAGCCGTTTTTAGTTACAACACCACAATCTTCGATTCTGACCCCCGCTACGTTAGGAATATAGATACCAGGTTCAATTGAAAAACACATACCTTCTTCAATGATTAAATCGTTGCCTTGAACAATTGAAGGGTATTCGTGTACTTCTTTACCAATGCCGTGACCCAAACGGTGAATAAAGTATTCACCATAGCCCGCTTTAGTAATAATATCACGAGCAACACTATCTAATTCAGAAGCTGTCATTCCCGGTCTCACTGCGTCAATTGCAGCTTGTTGAGCTTCGCGATCAATTTCGTAAATTTCTTTTTCTTTGGATGATGGTTCGCCATAAGCAACTGTTCTGCTGGAATCAGAAGCGTAACCGTTGTGCATAGTACCAAGATCAAATAAAACCAGTTCGTTAGGCTTAACTTTATTCATAGTAGGACCTAAATGAGGATTAGCGGCGTTGGCACCGGCTTGTACAATGGTTTCAAAACTTTCATGCATTACGCCTTTTTGTACCTTTAGCTGATATTCAATCTGACCAGCAATATACCTTTCAGTAACACCTTCCTTAATGGCGTCAAAACCAATTTGAAAAGCAAAGTCTGCCTCACGGCCAGCAGCTTGCAATTGCTTAATTTCCTCCGGTGTTTTATATAAGCGAATTTTTGCAACAAAATTAGAAACATCACCGTCAAAATTAGCATCTGGAAATTGCTCATGGATGAGTTGATAATGGGAAACAGAGAGGTTATTTTTTTCTAAAGCCCATTTTTGGTATTCTTTGGTTCTGCTTTTCACTTTGTCAGCAATAATTGCCCAGGGATCTTCTGAGTCAAGATAACCATATACATCACCGTTCCAAGCTGAATTTTTAGCTTCTTCAACATTTAAAGCTGGAACAAAGACGAACGGATCTTGATCTTTAAATGCTAAAAGGGCAAAGATTCGTTCATGTGGCTCCATGTCATATCCTGTAAAGTAAGCAATTGTCGTTGGATTAGAAATGTAGGCAACATCGCAATTGGTACTTTGCAGCCATTCTTGTAATTTAGTTAAGTTCATAGCTTCTTCCTTCCATCTTGATTTTATGATTAAAATCAGTATATCATGTTCTAGACCTGAAAAAATGAAAGAATAGTTGTAAACGTTTGCAATTTATGGGAAAGAATGATAAATTTTATTCTAGTAATTTTAAGATGGGGGAACCAAAATGCGAAAACAGGATATTACAATTTATGATGTTGCTCGTGAGGCTAAAGTTTCAATGGCTACTGTCTCACGAGTTGTTAACGGCAATACAAATGTGCGTAAAGACACTCGCGAACGGGTTATGAAGGTAATCAACCGGTTGCATTACCAGCCAAATGCGGTAGCACAAGGATTGGCATCTAAAAGAACCACCACTGTTGGTTTAATCGTGCCGGATTTAACTAATCTTTATTTTGCGGAATTGTCAAAAGGAATTGATGATATTGCGCTTTTATATAAGTACAACATTATTATCACCAGTATTGAAAACCGCTTAATGAGAGAAGATCAGGCAATTCAGGGATTGCTTAATAAGCAGGTCGATGGTGTGATTTACATGTCAGACAATTTGCCGGAAGAAGCAATTGAGGCCTTTAAACGGACTGATACGCCAGTAGTTTTAGCTGGTACTAAAGATAGTCACAGTGAATTTCCATCAGTTGCCATTGATTATCAAAAGGCCGATACAGAAGCTTTAAACCTACTGTATAATGATGGCAGGAGAAATTTGGCCTTAGTCTTAGGCAATCCAGATACTGTAGTTAGCGCTGAAAATAGAATTCCGGCTTACAAAAAATTTATGGCTGATCATGGTTTAGGGGAAGGTCATATCTATACTAAGATTAAAGACCATTCTGATGGCTATAATTTATTATCCCAACTGGAGCAGGACGGTATTGATGGTGTGATTGTCAGTCGTGATGTCACTGCAGTGGGAATTTTGAATTCTGCTATTGATGCTGGTAAAAAAGTGCCGGAAGATTTAGAAATAATTACAGCAAGCGCAACTCAAATTGCTTCAGTTGTGCGCCCAGCGTTAACAGCCATTCGTCAGCCGCTTTATGATATTGGAGCGGTGGCAATGAGAATGTTGACTAAATTGATGAATAATGAAGAAGTGCCAGAGAAGCAAATTGAGCTTTCTTATGAGATATTGAAAAAGCAAAGTACTACAAATGAATAATATTATTTATTCACACAAAAAGTGTTGCATTTAATTATGCATCACTTTTTTGGTAGTTATTTTTTGAGTTTGTTTTATCTTATGCCAGGTGTTTAACGTCTTGGCTGGTTGCAGCTGTAAATAAGGAGTTAAAGCAATATTTGAATAACGGCTCATTCGCGGCAAGCGGCGATAATTTTGCCAATTTGCGTCGTCAAAGAAACCATAGAAAAGAATATCACGTGCTTTGATCCAACCTTGTGATGTAAATAGCCATAAACTCTTAGGACTACCATTAAAATTCTGGATTTTAAAAAGAGTATTTGCCGGTAGCAATTTTTTTGTTTTGGCTTGATTATCAGGGTAACGATAAATTCGAACATCTTTTTGCGGTTTAGCGATTATTTGTTTACTTTGATAAGGTGCAATATCTGCTGGTCTTAAGTCCATGTTGACAAACTCAGCTGAGATAAATGTTTGATTTGCAATCTGATAATAAAGTTGATTATGCGCCCTGACACCATACATTACTTCAAATTTTTGTCCCGGATAAACATATTTATTTTGCATTTTCTGTACATAAGGGTTCATCATTGTCTTAGCTTTCTTTTTGCCAAAATAACTGCCTTTGCGGTGAATAGCATACTTTTTGGTGCCTTCCTTAGCCAGCTTGTACTTAAATCCGGTGCTGGGAAAATTGGTTACCACGCCATCGACATTTTTATTAATCAACCATTGCCATAGATCGGGCGATTCGTCCATTTCTGTCCAGACAAAAACCTGTTTATTTAACTGATGTAGCCAATGTATCAACCAGGAATGATTTAAAATCAAGTCAGAAGAAACATTGACAGCATTGACTTGCGGCAAATTACTAAAATTTATTCGTTTAAGACTGCCGACGATTAGAATTAAGTAGGCATCGGGCATAATTTTACGAAAATGAAACAAACTGGCTGCAGAAAATGAATGAATCATTATTCTTTTTTCCATATGATATTTTTTGACAGTGGCCACAATCTGATCTTCTAATTCATAAGAGGGATCAAGTCCATGGTCAATTTTAGTTTCAAGAATAAATTTGGTATTAGGCTTTTTTTGATAATAATCAAATAGCTCTGGTAAGCTCAGCACATGTTCACCATTGTCATAGGTCAATTGTCTAAGTGCCTGCCAATAATTTTGTGATACAATTGCATGTGTATGGGTCACTCGAAATAGGTCATCATCATGTGATACAACTAGTTCACCGTCTGCAGAAAGGCGCAGGTCAAGTTCAACGTAGTCTGCACCTGAATTAAAGGCAGAGTTGTCACTTTGAATAGTTTCTTCAGGATATTTGCTGGGGTCTCCGCGATGGCCGACCACAGTGAAACCACTAGTTATGATAAATATGATGCTAAAAATGAGCGCCTTAAACAGTTGGCTTTGATATTTCATGTGTACACCTCTGTTGTTAATTACAATAGCATGGTTGCACATTTTTTGCTATATGTCACAGATTTAATTTATACGGGGAATATTGATGAATAAGCAACAATATGAAGAATTAGATTTAATTGAAGAAATTGTGCGCAATGACGGCAGCAAGTATTTTGAAATTTCTAATATTGATCAGAATGGTATAGCAGAACTTGCAGCTGACAGAGGAAAAATTAAGAGTGTTCGTATTTTACAATTAAATATTCCACGTACTAAAGCCCTTGTTACATATGAAGAATATATCAATCAGAACTATAAGCTTGAGACTTTGACAAACGAAGATGATTGGAAAAATCCAGATTGGGTAGAATGGCAAAAGCCTAAGGGAAAAGTTCTAGACGCCTATAACATAGTTTTACAGTCGAATCAAATTGGATAGAGAGCAAGGATAATGGAAAAAATTCGCATTTTACATACTAATGACTTACACTCACATTTCGAACATTTTCCCAAAATTGGCCGGTATTTGCGGGAAGCTCAAAAAGATCAAACTGTCGACCAGGTGTTTACTTTTGATGCTGGAGACTTCATGGACCGCTCACATCCTTTGACTGATGCAACTTATGGCCAGGCTAATATTCAATTAATGAATTCTTTTCATTACGACGCAATTACTATTGGTAACAATGAAGGTATTTCCAATTCCCACGCTGTAGTAGAAAGACTATTTGATCATGCCGATTTTCCCGTTATTTTAGCCAATTTGCGTGAAGAAGATGAATCTCTGCCTCACTGGGCAGTTCAGGATAAAATCTTAACTACAAAAAAGGGAACACGCATCGGTCTCATCGGTCTGACTGCCTCATACCCACTTTCTTATGAACCTAATCACTGGCACGTCAAAATGCTGAAAGAAACAATGGATACGGTTTTGCCACAAATAAAAGGCCACTATGACGTGTTAATTTTAATAACTCATATTGGCTTAGATATGGATACCTTTTTAGCCAAAAATTATCCAGAAATTGATTTGATTGTGGGAGGCCATAGCCACGACTTGCTTCCCCATGGTAAAGAAGTTAAGGGGGTTTGGATTACTCAAACCGGCAAATGGGGCAACTATGTAGGCAATACGTATATGGAAATTGATGACAATCACCATGTACGCAAGATTACGCCGCACGTTGAACCAACCAGTTTGATGAAGTCTCATTCAGCTGATGAAGACACTATTTTAGGATACAGGCAAAAGGGCAAAGAAATTTTGAGTCGAGAACTTGTTGCTGATTTGCCCGAAAAATATGATGGTGACCGTGAAGCTGCAATCCAAGTTTCAATGAATGCAATTGCTCATTTTGCAGGAACCGATTTGGCAATGCTCAGCTCGGGTCTTTTCTTAACCCCTTTTAAAAAAGGCATTATCACTAAATATGATTTGCAAAAGTCTTTACCGCATTCAATGCATGTAGTGCGTTCTACTTTAAGAGGCAGTGATCTATGGCGCCTAATTATGGAAATTGAAAAAAACCGGCATTTTTTAGATCAATTCCCTTTGCAGGGAATGAGTTTTCGGGGGAAAATATTTGGTCAAATGCATTATAAGGGTATTAAATTTGACCCTATGAGTAGAGTAGTCTTCGTCAACGGCAAAGAAGTTGATCCATACCAGGAATATCAAATTGCTGTTTTGGATCATTATGTTTTGGTGCCGTTTTTTCCAACTCTGGCAATCGTGGGCGACAATGACTTTTTGTTTCCACAATTCTTGCGTGAGGTGATTGGAGACTATTTGGCACAAAAATACCCTATAACTGGAAGTGAAAATAATAGTGAAAAAAATAAACAGTAATCAACTACAAGAAAATAAATTTGACCAGGAGCAGCCTCTGCGCCATCCCTTGGCAGCAGTGGCTTTGGATAATGAGCAGTTAAAAATTAACAAACAATTGTACCAGGTAATAGTTAATAAGGATGATGCTCTGGATCTTGAACTTTTGCGGCAAAAATACGACCCATATCTTGATCAATATGATTTTATTGTAGGAGACTTGTCTAGTGATCATCTGCGTTTGAAAGGTTTCTACCAGGATAATGCTCAGGCTGCAATCGATCGTAAAAAACAAACAATTGCGGACTATTTGCTTGAATATTGTAATCCCGGCAGTCCGTATTTTATCTTGCAGTTGTTAAGTCCAGTACATCATTATCATAATAATAAAAGAAAAAGGCGACTAAATTCGTTTAAAAATCGGGGACAAAATATACACAGAAAGAAGCTTTACAAATCGTTTAAGAGTTACCATGTTCGCCAACCTAAGATAAAGAAGCCCGAAACATTGGCAATAAAAAAAGAGCGTGCGAATAACCATTCTTTTGTAATCAAAAAAAGGAAGGGCAGCAAATAAGTGAAAGATTACCGTTTATTTTTAATTGATCTTGATGGCACCATTTATCGGGGCAAGGAAACTATTGCTGCAGGTGTTCGTTTTGTTAAGCGCCTTGAACAGGCACATAAAAGCTATATTTTTTTGACTAATAATACTACTCGTACGCCACAAATGGTGGTGGATAAGCTTAAAACGCATGGCATTAAAACCGATGTTGCGCACATTTATACTCCTTGCATGGCAACGGTAAGTTATATTTTAAACCGTGAAAAGAAGCGGCAAAGTAAAATCGATATTTATATAATAGGTCAAATTGGTTTATGGCGTGAATTTTTGCAAAATTCTGCTTTTGAAGTCACTGATTTTAATCCCGAATACGTGATTGTGGGGATGGATACGGACTTGACATATCATAAAATTCAAGTGGCTGCTACTGCAATTAGGAATGGTGCTACTTTTATTGGGACTAACGCAGATTTAAATTTGCCTAGTGAAAAAGGTTTATTGCCCGGTAATGGTTCTCAGTGTGCGATGATTGCGGCTTCAAGTGGCCATAAACCATTTTTTATCGGCAAGCCTTCTTCCGTGATTATTGATATGCTGTTAGCTAAACTACAGTTTTCTAAAGAAGATGCACTTTTAGTAGGTGATAACTACGATACTGATATCAAGGCGGGTTTTAACAGTCATGTTGACCAATTGCTGGTAACGACGGGTATTACAAAATTGGCTGACATTGAAGGCAAAAGGCAGCCGACAATTTTAGTTGACAGTTTGGATCAGGTTAAATTATGAGCAAAAGAAATAATATATTAACTATTATTTATCATTTTATTTTTGCTATTTCTACTAGTGTGGTGACAGCTCTTGTTGCAAGTTGGCCACTGTTATTTGTATTTGTATTAGTGCAAAAAACAAATAAAACAGTCAATTTATCGATTGAACAAGTGATGAATAGTTATAATCAGTTGTTGTGGTACCTCATTTGGCCATTTAAGCGTAAGCTGCACATGCGTGATTTTCATACGTCTGCAATGGCTGCCAGGCATTTTGCTGATGTCAAAAAATTATTTGTTTTGGCGATCGTTGCCTACTTGTGCTGTTTAATCATATATTTTTGGTGTAAAAGACAAAATCAAAAATTTTTGCGCTTAAATAAGGTTTGGGCGTTATTATTTTTACTATTGCCGATTGCCGTTTTACCGTTTGCTTTGGCAAATTTTGATAACTTTTTTATTACATTTCATCATTTGTTTTTTGCTGGCAGCAATACTTGGCTATTTGATCCCGCTACAGATCCGATTATTAATGTGCTCACAGAAGGCTTTTTTGCTTCTTGTTTTGCGATTGCCGGTATCGTCTATGAATTGTATTTTGCAGATAAATTATTACAAAAATAAAAAGGAGTCCTTAATGGATCTCCTTTTTGTTTTTAATCCGCTTTTTTAACGATACTATAAGAAGCGGCAGAACCGAGATTATAATTATTGCAAGTATTAACATTGAGAAATGATTTTTGACAAAAGGGATGTTGCCAAAGAAGGCACCAAGTATTGTGAACAAACCACTCCAAAATATTCCGCCAACTACGTTATATAAGGCAAACTTGCCATAATGCATGTTACTTCCACCCGAAATGAACGGGACAAAAGTTCTGATGAAAGGGATAAATCTGCCAATAACAATAGTAATTGGTCCATGCCGCTCAAAAAAGTTTTCAGCTGCCGTCCGATTTTTTTGATTGATTAAGCTATTAAACCAGGTATGTTTAGAGCCTTGTCTAACCGACCAGGCACCTATTTCATAATTACAGGCATCGCCTAGTATTGCTGCCAACAGCACTGCAAAATAAATCCACCAGATATTTAACTTGTATGCAGGATTAACTGCTAAAGAACTGGCAGCAAAAATTAATGAATCACCTGGTAAAAAGGGAAATATAACTAATCCAGTTTCGATAAAAATAATGGCAAAGATAATCAAATACGTCCAATTGCCAAACTGATTGACTATTTCAATCAGATGGTGATCGATATGCAAGATAAAATTGATTACTGTCATAAACATCTCCTAAATGCTTGTTGAATGTATTGTTAAGGTCTTTTCAGGGAAAAGCTTACGCATAATTGTAGTAATTGCAATTTGTGCTTCTCCAAAGCCCAGTCCAATAAGTGGGACTCGGCCAGAATAAGTAGTGACATCGCCTATTGCATAAATACCAGGTATATTGGTTTCCATAGAACGAGAAACTTCTATTTGGTTATTAACTAAATTAACACCCCATTTTTTTACAAACTGATTATTAGCTCGAAAGCCGTAGCCCACGATTATTTGATCAAATTGCTCGTCAGTAATAGCGTTACTTCCAATTTTTTTCAAGCTAATATTAAGTTGATTATCTCTAATTTCAATTGATTTAGGAAGATAAGGGGTCTTTATTTCAACATTTTTTAAACTTTTTAGTTTGGTGACACTTGATTCGAGACCGCGAAATTCATTTCTTCTATGAACTAGTTTGATTTTGGCAGCCGGCTGATTTGCTAATTCAATTGCCCAGTCAAGAGCTGAATCGCCACCACCGAAGACACCTACTTTTTGATGAGCAAAATCCTGGGGATCTTTAACATAATAGTGAATCCTTTTTTCAATTTCCTCATTCGTTTTTAGTGGAAATTTTTTAGGACTGAAAAACCCAGTCCCAGTGGCAATAATGACGCTTCTAACAGAATAGTCGTCATCGATAACAAATTCATTGTTGCTTTGCTCAATGGCTCTAACTGGATGATTTAAAACAAATGTTGTATGTTGTCTGGCATCATTTTGTAATTTGGTAATTAATTCATGAGCTAAAATAGAACTGTAAGCTGGTATATCCAAAATTTCTTTAAAAGGATAAAGTAGTTTTGGTTGCCCGCCAACCTCAGCTAGTGAATCAAAAATTATTGTATTTAGACCATGAAGATGAGCAAAATTGGCACAGAATAACCCTACGGGACCCGCTCCTATAATTGCTAAATCAAATTTTTTTATTTTGAAAACTCCCCTCTAAACGTTGATATGACAACTTTATCATGAATAAAGAAGATAGTCACTTGAATAATTTGCAAAAAAGACTTGCAAAAAAGAAAAATACTTGCTAGTATTAATAACTGTCGTCGGGCAATGAGCCGCAAGGCGCGAGCACGAAGACAGCGTAAAAAAATCAAGCAAAAGCAGTTGACAAAAGTCAATTGTTTTAGTAAGATAATAAACGCTGTCCGGTAAGACGGCAAAATAAGTCAGAAAAAAGTGCTTGACAAAAGCGCTTGAATCTGGCAAAATAAAAAAGCTGCTTTAAAGCAGCAGGTAGTACCTTGAAAACTGAACAATGTTTTCGCAAAAATGTGCGGGTTTAAAGAACCCAAAACAAAAGAGCGAAGTCAATTTCGCAAGCAAATAAATCCGAGATGCGAATCTTGGAACGA
>NZ_REHP01000005.1:0-327927 GCF_003693045.1 Lactobacillus sp. ESL0259
AAAAGCTCACAAGGAAAAGTACGGTGGCAAGAGCAAGAAGGAAACACCTGTAACCATGCCGAACACAGCAGTTAAGCTTCTTCACGCCGAGAGTAGTTGGTGGGAGACTGCCTGCGAGGGTAGGACGTTGCCGTGCATATGGAGGATTAGCTCAGCTGGGAGAGCATCTGCCTTACAAGCAGGAGGTCACAGGTTCGAGCCCTGTATCCTCCATTCCGAGTCGTTAGCTCAGTTGGTAGAGCATCTGACTTTTAATCAGAGGGTCGACGGTTCAAGCCCGTCACGACTCATGGCCCCATTTTGCGGGTGTGGCGGAATTGGCAGACGCGCTAGATTTAGGTTCTAGTGTTTTCGGACGTGTGGGTTCAAGTCCCACCACCCGTATTCGCCAATAATATATACCATATTTACATTTTGCCGATTTAGCTCAGTTGGTAGAGCATCTGTCTTGTAAACAGGGGGTCGTACGTTCAAATCGTATAATCGGCATTTCATATTTTGCGGAAGTAGTTCAGTGGTAGAACATCACCTTGCCATGGTGGGGGTCGCGGGTTCGAATCCCGTCTTCCGCTTTCATTACTTGCCGGGGTGGCGGAATTGGCAGACGCACGGGACTTAAAATCCCGCGGTTGGTTTCAACCGTACCGGTTCGACTCCGGTCCTCGGCATTTAGTGATGCGCCCTTAGCGCAACTGGATAGAGTGTCTGACTACGAATCAGAAGGTTGAAGGTTCAAATCCTTCAGGGCGCATAATAACGGGAAGTGGCTCAGTTTGGTAGAGCACCTGGTTTGGGACCAGGGGGTCGCAGGTTCGAATCCTGTCTTCCCGATTGTAATCTAATACATGGTTACATTTGTTGGCGGTGTAGCTCAGCTGGCTAGAGCGTCCGGTTCATACCCGGGAGGTCGAGGGTTCGATCCCCCCCGCCGCTATTTCCCAGAGCTTGGACCTTTAGCTCAGTTGGTTAGAGCAGACGGCTCATAACCGTCCTGTCGTAGGTTCGAGTCCTACAAGGTCCATAAAAGTATGGAGTTTGTTTGTACTTTTAATTTAAAATAATCGCGGGATGGAGCAGTCTGGTAGCTCGTCGGGCTCATAACCCGAAGGCCGGTGGTTCAAATCCACCTCCCGCAATATGGTCCATTGGAGCAGTGGTTTATCTCGTCTCCCTGTCACGGAGAAGATCATCAGTTCAAATCTGATATGGACCGTAGGATGGCTCGGTAGCTCAGTCGGTAGAGCAAAGGATTGAAGCTCCTTGTGTCGGCGGTTCGATTCCGTCCCGCGCCATTTATTATTAGTGCGGGTATGGTTTAGTGGTAAAACGAAAGCCTTCCAAGCTTTAGTCGCGAGTCCGATTCTCGTTACCCGCTTTTAGGGGCCTATAGCTCAGCTGGTTAGAGCGCACGCCTGATAAGCGTGAGGTCGATGGTTCAAGTCCATTTAGGCCCATTGTGGAGACTTACTCAAGTGGCTGAAGAGGCGCCCTTGCTAAGGGTGTAGATCGGGTTATTCTGGTGCGAGAGTTCGAATCTCTCAGTCTCCGCTATATAATAAAAAGGCCGTAGATTTTTCTAGCGGTCTTTTTGATTGGTAAATTTCAATTATTACTAAGGTTTTATTGAGCAACAAGTTTTAATTTTTCTAGGCTTTGCAATAAAAAAGTTTTATGCTAAAATTGTTCAACTTTTTGCACAAAACTCTTGCAAGATGAATCATAATCCTGTATTATTAATAACGTTGTGATTCAAGAACTTAAAGGATTTACAGAAGCAACAAAATAAAAAAATAGTTGACTTTTAGTAATAAGTTCGGTATTATAATTAAGCGTCTTATGACGTAAGAACGATAAATATGACCCGTTGGTCAAGTGGTTAAGACATCGCCCTTTCACGGCGGTAACATGGGTTCAAATCCCGTACGGGTCATTACCATTCTTTGGTATATTTACAATTGGAGGATTACCCAAGTGGCTTAAGGGGACGGTTTTGAAAACCGTTAGACGGTCTTGCCGTGCGTGGGTTCAAATCCCACATCCTCCTTTATTATAATCGCGGGATGGAGCAGTCTGGTAGCTCGTCGGGCTCATAACCCGAAGGCCGGTGGTTCAAATCCACCTCCCGCAATATGGTCCATTGGAGCAGTGGTTTATCTCGTCTCCCTGTCACGGAGAAGATCATCAGTTCAAATCTGATATGGACCGTAGGATGGCTCGGTAGCTCAGTCGGTAGAGCAAAGGATTGAAGCTCCTTGTGTCGGCGGTTCGATTCCGTCCCGCGCCATCAGTCTGGAGGAGTAGCGAAGTGGCTAAACGCGGCGGTCTGTAAAACCGCTCTCTCTGAGTTCGGCGGTTCGAATCCACCCTCCTCCATAATAGGGATATCGTATAAAGGTAGTACATCGGTCTCCAAAACCGCTAGTGTGGGTTCAATTCCTACTATCCCTGTTAACCTTCATGGCGGAATTGGTGAAGGGGTTAACACACCGGTTTGTGGATCCGGCATACATGGGTTCGAATCCCATATTCCGCCCTAGCATTGGGATATAGCCAAGCGGTAAGGCACTAGACTTTGACTCTATTATGCGCTGGTTCGAATCCAGCTATCCCAATCTATTGTTAATAAAATTCGATGGCGGTGTAGCCAAGTGGTAAGGCAGAGGTCTGCAAAACCTTAATCGTCGGTTCAAATCCGATCCCCGCCTTTATCGGTTCGCTCATTGAACTGTTAATTTTAAATTATTGATATGGCGGTGTGGCGGAATTGGCAGACGCGCCAGACTCAAAATCTGGTGTCCGTTTAGGACGTATCGGTTCGACCCCGATCACCGCTATTGTTGGAGCAGCTCTCATAAGAGAGCTGCTTTTATTTTAGTAAATATATATTATATAAAAATTGCACAAGCTTTGTGTAATCTTTATAATACCTTTTATGGAGGTATTTCAGATGAATATAGGTATCTTTACCGATTCATATTTTCCGCAATTAAGTGGTGTAGCCACATCAATCAAAACTTTAAAAGATGCTCTTGAAAAACAAGGTCATAATGTATTTATCTTTACTACTACTGATCCTCATATAAAAAAGGGAACAGTTGAAGCTAATGTCTTTCGCTTTAGTAGTGTTCCCTTTATTTCATTTACTGACCGCCGTGTCGCATTCAGGGGCTTTTTTGAAGCTACAAAGGTCGCACGGGAAGTTAAACTTGATATCGTTCATACTCAAACTGAGTTTGCCTTGGGTATGATAGGCAAATATGTTGCCCACCAATTGAAAATTCCGGCAATTCATACTTATCACACTATGTATGAAGATTACTTACATTATGTTTTAAATGGGCACCTGCTAAGGCCTTATCACGTTAAACAATTTACTAACGTTTACTTAAAAAATATGGATGGCGTTATTGCCCCTAGTAAGCGCGTAGAGGCCCTTTTGAAGCGCTATAAGGTAAACATACCTATGAGAGTAATTCCAACAGGAGTGGACGTAAATAGCCTAAATAAGGCAGCTAATAATGATATGCGCCAAGAATTAGGCATACCTGCTGATGCTCCGGTTTTATTGACCTTAAGTAGAGTTGCTGAGGAAAAAAAGATTGACCGTATTTTGAATGCTATGCCGGAGATTATTGATGAATTTCCTGAAACTCGTTTAGTAATTGCCGGCGACGGCCCTGATATGGAAGTTTTGCAGGAGCAGGTTGAACGATTAACATTAGAAGATAATGTAATATTTACAGGTGATGTACCTCATGATGATGTAGGTTCGTACTATAAAATGGCAGACTTGTTTGTTTCAGCCAGTGATACTGAAACACAGGGTTTAACTTACATTGAAGCTTTAGCTTCCGGCACAAAATGCGTCGTTTATGATACGGATTATACAGAACATGTTTTTGATGATGATGAACTTGGCAAAGTTTTTAATGGTCCTGGTGAAATGCTAAGCGAAATATTGTTTTATTTAAGACAAGGGCGCAAGCCAATTCCGCCTGCAAAATTAGCTGCTAAAATGGATCAAATATCGGCTAAAAAATTTGCCAGTGCAGTTTACCAATTCTATCAGGATGTCATTTTAGATTATCAAAAGGATCACAAAGAGGAGTCAAATGATTAGAATTAATATGTTTTCACAGGCTGCATCTGTAAAAGGGCAGGGAGTTGGTTCAGCGTACATAGAATTAATTCACTTACTTAGAACGCACCTAGTCGATAAGTTTTATGTTACAAATAACAAATATGGTGCAAGCGATCTGACTCATTATCATACTGTGAACCCCACTTATTTTGCTAACAGTTTCTCACCAGCACGCGGACGCAAAATTGGCTATGTTCATTTTTTGCCTGAGACCCTTGAAGGCTCGGTAAAGTTGCCACCCTTAGCAAAAAAAGTTTTTTACAAATATGTGATTGATTTTTATAAACGAATGGATGAAATAGTCGTTGTCAATCCTATTTTTATAGATAAGTTAGTTAAATATGGTATTAAACGCGAAAACGTTAAATATATTCCTAACTTTGTAGCTAAAGACGAATTTTATCCTGAAAGACAAGAAAGAAAGAACGCATTTCGCCATCAGTTGAATATACCTCTTGATAAATTTGTTGTTTTTGGTGATGGCCAAGTCCAAGAACGCAAAGGGGTTGATGACTTTGCAAAACTAGCTATAGCCAACCCAGAGATACAGTTTATATGGGCAGGTGGTTTTTCTTTTGGAAAAATAACAGATGGCTACGACCATTTTAAAAAATTAGTTGATAATCCACCCCAAAATCTCAAATTTACTGGAATAATTGATCGACAAAAGCTCGTGGATTATCTCAATATAGCGGATTTATTTGTTTTGCCATCTTATGACGAATTGTTTCCTATGTCTGTACTTGAAGCCTTTAGTTGTGGAACGCCAGTCTTATTACGAGATCTTGACTTATATCAAGCAATAATTAGTGGTTATTACATGAAGGGGCATGACTTTACTGAAATGAATAATCAGTTGCAGACAGCAGCCCAAGATTCAGCCATTTTAAATAAATACAGCAAGTTATCTTCTGAGGCTAGTGACAAATATTCAGAGGACAATCTGGCACGGATCTGGGACGAGTTTTACCACGAACAATATGAAATTGGCCGGAAATTAGGACAAATTCGCTAATGAATAAAAAGCACTTGTGGGGCGTTGGCGTCGTCCTTTTAATCAGTGGTATTGTTTTATACGTTGATTTGAGATCGACTCCCATTGCTCAGTTAGAACAGGCAACTCGTAATATCAATGTTATTGCTTTAATTTTGGTGTTCGGCTTAATGCTTCTTTCCTATGTCTTTGAGGCCAGTATTTTAGCTGTTTTAAGTAAACGTGAAAATGAACCCAAGCGCTCGAAATGGTCTTTTTTCAGAATTCCTTTAATTCAGGCCCTTTTTAATGCGATCACTCCGATGTCAACTGGAGGCCAGCCTTCGCAATTAGCTGCGATGGTGCAAATGGGTATTGAAGGGGGGCGCGCAACTTCACTTTTGCTTATGAAGTTCATTATCTACCAAATTGTAGTGTTTTTGGCATATGTCACGACAATTATTACCGGCTTTCACATGGTCGCAACTAAGTTTGCCGGTTTGGCCATTTTCATTGCCATTGGCTTTTTAATTCATGTAGGTTCGATCATCTTTTTGCTTGCAATTTTGTTTGCCTATAACTGGACCAAAAACGCTGCTAACTGGATTATGAACTTGCTGGCTAAATTTATTAAGCAAGATCGAGTTAGTGTTTGGCGCCAAAACACGCTTGAAAAGATTGATACTTTTTATGGTGAAAGCCAAAAATTAAAAAAGGAAAAAAAGAAGTTAATTGTATGTGGCATACTGACCGTTTTACAATTACTATGCTTTTATTCCATCCCTTACATGACTTTAGTAACATTAAACGTACCAGCAGATTGGGCGAGCGTAACACAAATGAATATTATGATTATCATGTTTATGGCGATAATACCAATTCCGGGAGCATCAGGGGGAGCGGAATACAGTTTTCAGACTTTATTTTCAACCTTTATTTCCTCCAATGGCACCTTAATTGTAGGGATGTTTTTGTGGCGCTTTGTGACCTACTTTTTTGGCATGATCTTAGGAATTTTTGGCTGGATTTTCAAGCCTAAAAAAGTAGTAAGCCCGTCAAATAATTAATTTTTATTAAAATCCCTGCTCCTAACTGCAGTTAAGGGTAAGATATAAGCTTAGTGAGAGGAGAATAAGATGACACGGATCAAGTCTTTTCTACAATGGCTGACACAAACCAAACTAGGCTTTTTTACTATTGTTTTAGTGACCTTTTGGTTAAAGACTTACGTTATTTATCTGACAAAATTTAATCTCGGTGCTGAAGGAGCAATGCAGAATTTTCTGTTGTTTTTAAATCCTTTACCAGCGGGTTTGCTATTATTAGGCATTAGTCTTTTCTTTAAAGGCAGAAAATCATATTGGATTCTGATTGCAACTGATTTGGTACTCAGTTTATGGTTATTTGCCAACATCCTTTATTATCGTGAATTTTCTAATTTTTTGTCGTTATCAATTATTAAAACTTCCGGTTCAACCGCGGATAATTTAGGTAAAAGTATTGTAGGGATTACCCGAGCAACTGATTTTTTAACTTTTATTGATATTGCTTTTGTCATTATTTTGATGGTTAGCAAGATAGTTAAGTACGATTTACGCCCACTAAAGCTTAAATTTAATCTTTTGCTTGAAGGTATCGCAGTTCTGCTGATAGGGATCAATTTGATGATGGCCCAAAAAGACCGTCCAGGGCTATTGACGAGAACTTTTGACAATAGTTACATTGTTAAATATTTGGGTATGAATGAATATGCCGTTTATGATGCTTTTAAGACTGCGCAAACAAGTGAACAGATGGCTAAGGCAAATGTTTCTGATTTGCAAGCAGTCAAAAAGTACTTAAAGCTTAATTATGTCAAACCCAATAGTGCATATACCGGAGTAGCCAAGGGCAAAAACGTAATGGTTATTCACCTTGAGAGCTTCCAGCAATTTTTAATAGGGTACAAATGGAAAGGCAAAGAGGTCACCCCTAATTTAAATAAACTCTATCACGCCAAGAATACGCTTAGCTTCTCCAATTTTTACAATCAAGTTGGACAAGGAAAAACATCGGATGCTGAAATGATGCTGGAAAATTCTCTTTTTGGTTTACAGTCTGGTTCAGCAATGTCCAGTTATGGTACTTCAAATACGTTTGAGAGCGCCCCTGCAATTTTAAGTCAGCAAGGTGGATACACTACGGCGGTTATGCACGGCGGCGCCGGTTCTTTTTGGAATCGTAATAATGCTTATAAACAATTTGGTTATGAGTACTTTATGCCGCTTTCTTATTATCAAAATAAGCCTAAATATTACATCGGCTATGGTTTAAAAGATAAGATTTTCTTCTCCCAGTCTATTAAATATATCGAACGTTTGCCGCAACCCTTTTATCTTAAATTAATAACGGTCACCAATCATTATCCTTATGATTTAGATAAGAAAAATCAGTCAATTGCTAAAACTGAAACTGGTGATGAAACGGTTGATGGTTACGTTCAAACTGCCCATTATCTCGACCAGGCGATTGGTCAGTTAATGCAGTGGCTGCAAAAAACAGGTTTAGCTAAAAACACTTTGTTAGTCTTTTATGGTGATCACTATGGTATTTCCGGTAATCACCACAAGGCTAGCGCAGAGCTACTTAACCAAGATGAATTTACTAATTTCGATAATCTGAAGTTCCAACGGGTTCCCTTAATGTTTCATATGAAGGGCCTAAAGGGAGGCATCAAAAAAACCTATGGTGGTGAAATTGATGTACTACCTACACTGCTTAATTTGCTGGGAATTAAGAACCAGAAAACGATCCAGTTTGGTCATGACTTGTTAAGTAAAAATGCACCACAGATAGTGGCACAACGTAACGGTGACTTCATCACGCCCTTATATGCTAAAGTTGGTAGTACCTATTATGATACTAAGACAGGTGCAGAAATAATTAAGCCAGATAAAAAATTAAAGACTGAATTGGTAGCAATATCAAACAAAGTAACAACGCAGCTTTCATTATCTGACCGTGTTATCGCCGGCAATCTGTTACGCTTTTACCATCCTAAATGGTTTAAAAAGGTCAAACCGCAAGATTACGACTATAATGAACAAAAGGCTCTAAAAAAACTATATTCAAAAAATAAGACTTCTCTGTGGTATAAAAACCACCAGAAAACAACACAAAATAAATTTAAAACTGATGCTCCAGAGCTCGAAAAATAAAACTCGAAATTAAATCTATTTTGTGCTAAAATTTACCAGTAACGTATCTGTATATTGGAGGCAGCGCATTGTACAATTTATTTATGACGCTACTAATTATTGTTTCAATCTTAATCATTATTGCGACAATGATGCAGCCGCAAAAGCAGCAAGATGCATTGAATGCACTCTCTGGCGGTGCAGTTTTTAGTGGTCAAACGAAGAAACGTGGTTTTGAAGCATTTATGGAAAAAGTAACCTCTGTTTTATTGGTTCTCTTTTTCGCTTTTGCTATTGTATTAGCTTATTTGTCTTCAAAATAACTAATGGTTCCTCCCGATCAAGTGATGGGAGGACTTTTTTTATCTTTTTAATAATGAAATGGAGTTAAAAGTGCATGGCACAAAACGAGAGCATTTTAGCTAATGTTTTAGAGATTTTTCGTCGTAATCCAAAAAAACAGTATCAAGTAGAACAAATTGACCGTATGTTACGCCGAGACAGACTTGGCAGTTTTTCTGATATGGTCAAAGCACTATCTTATTTAGAGCAAAAAAAGAAAATAATTACTGATGGTAAGGGTCACTACCAATTAGCACAGGAAAATACTGAAGTCGAAGGTATTTTTAAAGCAAATAGCAAAGGCTTTGGCTTCGTCAAACTTGATGATGAAGATGCTGATGATATTTTTATTGCCCGCGACTATACTGAATATGCTGTTGACGGAGACAGCGTGAAGGTTAAAATTACTGCAGGTGGCAATCCCTGGAATGGTAAAGGACCTGAAGGTCAAGTGGAGCAAATTCTTGAGCGGGGGACCAAGACACTTGTGGGTGAATTTTATCCAATGACCGATGCCCAAGTGAAAATTAGTCATTTTATTGGTTATGTTTTAAGTTCAAATAAAAAGCTGGCTAATTATCGGGTTTATATCAGCCAAGACGGTTTACAGCCGCAAAAGCAGGACATTGTTAAAGTGGCTATTGCTAGTTATCCTGACAAGAACAATCCTGATTCAATGACTGGTGTAGTTACCAATGTTATTGGTAACAAAAATTTGCCGGGCGTTGACATTATGGCAATCGTTTCAGAGCATGACGTTAGAACTGAATGGTCCGATGATGCCCTTGCTCAATCTAACGCCATTCCGGATCACGTAACTGAAGCTGAAATGGCAAACCGTGAGGATATTAGGGACCAGCCTGCTGTTACAATTGATGGTGATGATTCTAAAGACTTTGATGATGCAGTCGTGTTATGGAAATTGCCTAACGGTAACTATCATTTAGGTGTTCATATCGCTGATGTTGCTCACTATGTGACAGAAAATTCTCCTTTGGATAAGGAAGCTTTTACCAGAGGCAACAGTACTTATTTAGTTGATCGCGTTATTCCAATGTTGCCTTTTAGGCTTTCAAATGGCATTTGCTCCCTCAACGAAGGTCAAGATCGTTTAGTATTATCCTGTGAAATGGAAATTTCCCCGGAAGGACAGAGGGTTAATTATCGTATTCATCCTTCGGTAATGAGATCACATGGCCGGATGACATATAACAATGTTAATAAAGTTTTAGATCCTGATAATCATGAAGAGCTTGAAGAAAAATATGTTAAGCTTGCTCCTATGCTGCAGGATATGGCTGAACTGCACAATATTTTATACCAGCAGAGGCATCAACGTGGTGCAATTGACTTTGAAGAACCTGAAGCAAAGATTATTGTGGATGATCAGGGTAAACCAACGGATATTGTGTTACACGATCGCGGAATAGCTGAAAAGATGATTGAATCCTTCATGCTGCTGGCTAATGAAACTGTTGCGGAAGATTTTTATCGTAAGCATGTCCCATTTTTATACCGCGTGCATGAAACTCCTGATGGTGAGCGGATTAAGAGCTTCTTTGAGTTTTGCAGTGCATTTGGCTTACATATTACAGCTGATCCAAACCATGTTAAACCAATTGATTTACAAAAAGTAGTTGCTAAAACTACTGGTACTCCCGAAGAAGCCGTAGTCCAAATGATGATGCTGCGCAGCTTGAAGCAGGCACATTATTCAGAAGAACCTTTAGGACACTTTGGTTTGGCAGCTAAGTTTTATACCCACTTTACTTCGCCAATCAGAAGGTATTCGGATCTGATGGTTCACAGGATGATTCATGCTTATAGTGAAAAAGGGACTGACAAGAAAACGCAGGATCATTTTGCAAGCTATTTGCCAGATGTAGCTGATCAAACTTCAACTCAGGAACGAGTTTCCGTTGATACTGAAAGAGAAGTTAATGATCTAAAGATGACCGAATTTATGGCTGATAAAGTGGGTGATCACTTTGATGCTGTAGTGTCATCTGTTACCAGTTTTGGTATGTTTATTCAACTTCCAAACACTGTAGAGGGACTTATTCACATTTCCAATTTAACAGATGATTTTTACAATTATAATGAAAAAAGCATGACATTAACTGGTCGTGGGACTCATAAACAGTTCCACGTAGGGATGCCGCTTAAGGTCACTCTGACAAATGCTAATGTTGAACAGCATCAACTTGACTTTGAAATTTATGATCCCAATGCCCCTAAAAAGCCTCATAATAATCGCGGCGTTAAAACTGAAAGGCGGGGCAATCGGGGTTTTCGCAATGATCACGCCCATAAAGGACATTACCGTAACAATTTTCAAAAAAATGGCAATCATCCACATTTAAGTAGATATAAACATTAGGTTGAAAAATTGAAAAAAGAAAAAAATGAGAATTTAATTGCTCAGAATAAAAAAGCACATCATGACTATTTTATTAAGGACACATATGAAGCCGGTATTGCCTTAACAGGTACAGAAATTAAATCCGTGCGGGCAAGACGTATTAACTTGCGCGATGGCTATGTACAAGTTATAAATGGTTCGGCTTTTCTGGAGAATGTCCACATTAGTGAATATAAACAAGGTAATCGTTATAACCATGAACCTCTTCGTTCAAGAAGATTACTTTTGCATAAAAAGCAGCTTCAACGACTTGCTAAAGACCAATCTACGCGGGGGATTGCAATTATCCCTTTGAAGGTTTATCTTAAACATGGTTTTGCCAAAGTTCTTATTGGTGTTGGCCAAGGAAAGAAAAAATATGATAAGCGCGAGAGCATTAAGAAGCGCGATCAAGAGCGTGAATTACGCAGGCAATATAAAATTTAAGGACGGTTTAATTAGTTTTCTAGTTGAACTGTTTTTTAATTCTGCATTTGTTTTAAAAGCGGCAACTTATCAACACTTTGCTTATTCATTTATATATAATTAAGTAATACTTATATAGTGTAAAAGCAGCACGAAAAATTTTATGTTTTAAACAAAAGTTGTCCTTAGAACAATTTTACTAGAAATATTTTGTTAATCTTACTGAATACTTTTGCAATATTGTGTATAATTTATTAATATAATTAATGTTTATATGATTGAATTTATTAGATAGTAATACTTTAATTTATAGCTTTATATAAAGTGTAAACAAGTGAGTATCGCAAAAAACGAGTGTTTTTGATTAGTTCTACCTGTTTTTAAAATTTTAGAGAGATTTTGTTTAATAAGTAGAGTGTTTGATAATGCTATTTGTATGTAAGGATTTGAGTCGTAATGGAATTTGATAAAGTTTATAACCATGAACGAGTTACTCGCAAGTTTACTAATAGAAAAGTTAACGAAAAGTTACTTGCTAATATTATTGAAAGGGCACAATTATCCCCGTCACTGCTTAACTCGCAACCTTGGAAGGTATATATGTTAACTGGTGATGCACTTGCTGGTTTAAAAAAAGAGGTCAAATCTCAAATAAAGAACAATATTGAGCCTCATGAAGATTTTGTCAAAATGTTGTCACTTAATTGGGATTCATATCCCAGTCAAAATATGGCTGCAGTTGGAGCTTCACAACCATATTTTTTCAATAATAAAATGGACTTATTTACAGAATCAAATAACAACATGTTTAATGCTCAGGATGTGGCATTTCTTACGATACCTAGAAATTCCCCCATTTGGTCAGTTTATGATCTAGGGATTTTTTCTCAAAGCATCATGTTGCTGGCGCTTAATGCTGGATTAGCAATTATGCCGGCGCACTCAATGGTGTCTTATCCCGATTTAGTGCGTAAATATGGCAAAATTCCAGAAGATGAGCTTATTGGTATGGCAATTGGGTTAGGATATCAAGATAATGCAGCTGAGGTTAATGACCCCAAATTTTATCCTGATCGTCTGCCATTCAAAAAAATATATAAATTAGTTAAATAGACAAGTACTTCAATTTAAATAAAGCGCTATTAATGATAAAATGTTTAATAGGAAATTTTCACGGTTATACTGATAAGGATGATATAGATTTTGAGTACAGCCCAAATAGTTACTAATTTAATAGCAACTTTAGTTATTTTTGTTTTTGCATCATTCTTTGTTGCTGCAGAATTTGCTTTGGTTCAAACCAGGCCCAGCCAGCTTGAAGATATGTTGTCTAATAAAATTGGCAACCAGCGCAAAGTAAAGCGCGCTTTGCACATGACTCATAATTTAAATGAATACCTTTCAACGACACAGGTTGGAACTACTTTAGTTGGTGTAGTTTTGGGCTGGTTTTCAGCGGATACTTTGGCTGCAATATTTGAAAGAGCATTTAATTTATTAGAACTTAATCATGCGGTAATTCGTTCACTAAGTGCGATTTTAGGTGTAATTTTGTTAACTTATTTAGAAGTTGTAGTAACAGAAATTGTACCTAAGAATATTGCGATTGACATGCCAGTAAAAATCTTGCTTAAAATTGTGACCCCTTTGCAACTTTTTCATACCTTGGTTTATCCTTTTGTGTGGCTGCTTAATGCCAGTTCAAATGGGTTACTTAAAATGCTGGGTTTTGAGCCGGCTGATGAAGAAAATCAGGTTTACTCGCAATCAGAAATCATTAAATTATCGCGGAAAGCAGTTCACGGTGGTTCGCTTGATAAAAATGATCTGACATATATGAAACGTGCTTTTGAGCTGAATGATAAAATAGCCAAAGATATTATGACGGATAGAACGCGGTTAGTGGTTATCAATTCGACTGATTCTATCAGGCAAGCTCTTAAGTTGTACTTGGATGAAGGTTCAAGTAGAATTCCGGTTGTTCGGGATAATAACAAAGATGATATTGTTGGTTACATCTATGCCTTTGATGTTATTCAACAGAGCCAGATTGACGACAAGGTGCCAGTTACACGTATTATTAGAACAATGATTACAGTACCTGAATCCATGCCTATCCAAGATATTTTGCAGTTAATGATTAAAAAGCACACGCCAATCGTTTTGGTGGTGGATGAATATGGTGGCACCAGTGGAATAGTTACTGATAAGGATATCTATGAGGAACTATTCGGTACGGTTAAAGATGAAATAGATGACGTTTCTGATGATTATATTATTAGAGACGAGCAAGGTAATATTCATGTATCTGGCAAAACGACCTTATATGATTTTGCCAGGTATTTTAAAACTGACTTAAAAAGTTTCCAAGATAGTGATATTATCACCATTGGTGGCTATATGATGGAACACTATCCAGACTTAAAAAAGGGCGAAAAAGTTAAATTAGAGGGCTTTGAATTTAAGCTGGATGATATTGAACAGGGTTTCATGCGCTGGTTTATCGTTAAAAATATTAACGAAAAAGCAAAAGAGTCTCAAGAAGAATAAAGGCATTTAAAAAGAGTTGTCCTCAAGACAACTCTTTTATTTATTATTAACCAGTTTAATAATTTCGGGCTTTAATACACCAATATAACGTAGGTTACGATAATAATTCATGAAATCAAGTCCGTAGCCTACTACAAACTCGTTACCAACCTTTGAACCATAATATTCGACATCAACATCGACGTTACGATTTGCTTCCTTGTTAAGTAAAACGCAACATTTAACGCTTTTTGCTCCCCGTTTTTCAAGCAACTTTTTCATAAAATCTAAAGTCAGACCAGTGTCAACAATATCTTCCACTATTAAAACATCACGATCTTTCACATCAGATGCTAAATCAGAAACTAGCTTAACTTTCCCGGAAGACTCCATTTCATTACCGTAGCTTGAGACATCGAGAAAATCAATTTCAGCTTTGACGTCCATTTCTCTAACCAAATCAGTTAAAAAGAAAACAGCACCCTTAAGAGCACCCACAATTAATGGCTTTTTACCAGCATAATCATTGGTAAGCTGCTTTCCTAACTTAACACACATTTGGTGAATGTCCTCTTCACTAAACAATTTATGATCAATAATACTATTAATATTGTCGTTTTTTGGCATTTATCTACCCTTCATTGTAAAACAATTTAAATTCCTAATATTTCGATTATATCATTTTTTTGCTAAAAAAACAGACCATTTTCAACTATTTTAACTTTTTTAGCAGTCAATTACGTACAAAAAGTAGCTATATTGCTAAAAGCAGTAAGATAATTCTCGATTTGCTTAAATTTTTAACGTGTAACCTCAGTTTTTGGTAAAATTAATGCATAAGTATTTTTAGTGAAAGGTAAAAAAATGCAAAAACAACAAGAAATTAAAATGCTCAAGGCATTTTCTGATGCCAATTCTACTTCTGGCTTTGAAGGAGAATTTGTTAAACTATTTACCGATACTGTTCAAGATTTTGCTGACGTAAAGGTTGATGGTATGCTCAATGTGTATGCCAGCAAAAAAGATAACCAACCAGGTCGGCCAGTGATTCAACTGGATGCACATTCAGATGCTGTTGGCTTTATTACCCAAGCTGTCCGTCCTAATGGCATGATTAAATTCGTGCCTCTTGGCGGGTGGGTTAAATATAATATTCCTGCTCTGCGCGTAAAAATTAAAAATCGTGCAGGTGAATATGTTCCCGGTGTTGTGGCTACTAAACCACCTCATTTTATGACTGCAGCCGAAAAAAATAATGTACCGGACGTAGCCGATATGTCAATTGATGTTGGTTCCAGTTCACGTGCCGAAACAATTAATGATTATCAAATCGATACGGGTTGTCCTATTTTTGTGGATGTTAAATGTGAATACAATGAAAAATCTGGTTTGTTTTTCGGCAAAGATTTTGATGACCGCTTTGGCGCTGCTGCCATGGCTGACGTTTTAGACAATTTAAAAGATGAACAAACTGCATTTAACGTTGTTGCAGCACTTTCCAGCCAGGAAGAAGTCGGTCTGCGCGGAGCGTATGTTACAGCAAGAGCCGTAAAGCCTGATGTAGCAATCGTGCTTGAGTCTTGTCCAGCAGATGATACTTTTACTCCAGAATGGTTGTCGCAAACCGGACTGAAAAGGGGACCGATGTTGCGTGACATGGATACTTCGTTTTTGCCTAATCCTAAATTTCAACAGTATGCCTGCGATTTAGCTGATAAGAATAACATTCCGTATACTCGTTCTGTTCGCACTGGCGGTGGCCAAGATGGAGCAGCAATTTATTATGAAAATGGCGCACCAACCATTGTGATTGGTATTCCAGTTCGTTATGAACACTCTCCTTATTGTTTTAGTGCTTATTCAGATTTTAAAGCCTCTGTTGCTTTGACGCTTGCTATTATTCGTGATTTAACTAAAGAAAAGTTGGCAAGTTTTAGTCAATTTTAATGGCATTAACTACAGTAATCGTCAAAAATAGGCAACAAATTTAATTAAAGTATGCTATAATAGTAAAAATTGAATAGCAGTCACTAGGGGTGCCAAAAAGCTGAGAAATACCCTCTGAACCTGATCGGGACAATACCTGCGTTAGGGAAGTGTAAAATTAGGTAATAATGATACTCCTACTGACATGTAAAGTTAGGAGTATTTTTTATGTTTACTAGAACTTCAAAATGGAATGTAAAGTCGATTATTTTAATTGCATTAATTGGAATTATTATGGGAGTCATTTATACATATGGCTTTAACTGGGCTTTTAATTTAATCAAAATGCTGCTGGTGCCGACAGGTTTTGCACCGGTGACTGATACTGTTTTTACAGGTTTATGGCTTATGGCTGGACCTTTAGCGATGTATTTTGTTCCTACTGCAGGATCCGGTACGATTGGTGAATTATTAGCTTCTGTGGTTGAAATGGCCATAGGTGGTCAGTGGGGTGCTACTACGATTCTTTCCGGAATTATTCAAGGCGCTACTAATGAAATCGGCTTTTTCCCTAAAAAAGAACGTTATCAAAATTTCACTTGGAAAAGCGTCTTAACTGGTGCGTTTTTTGCTTCATTTGGCTGTTTTATTCCCTCATATATTTTATATGGCTGGAGCAAATTCAGTATGCAAGTACAAGTCGTAATGCTTATTACCAATATCATTTCTGCTCTGGTTTTTGATGGCGTTTTAGTTAAGTTGATTACTAATTTATTTGATAAAGCATTAAAGCCAAAAATAGCTTAAATATTTAAAAAGGAGTATTGCTCTTGAAGTAATGATATGACCCCCGAAATTGTCTTAATTCCGGGGGTCATATTTTTTATTTTTCTTTTTTACTTAAAATTGAGTGTACCTTAGTTGTAAGCATATCAATGGCCACATCATTTTTACCGCCTTCTGGAACAATAATATCTGCATAGCGCTTGGTAGGCTCAATAAATTGATGATACATCGGCTTAACTGTGCTTAAATATTGATCAATTACGGAGTCAATGGACCGGCCTCTCTCATTTAGATCACGTTCTAAACGCCTAATAAAACGAATATCGTCATCTGTGTCAACGTAAACTTTGATATCCATTAAATCACGAATTTTTTGGTTTGCTAAAACTAAAATTCCTTCAAGAATAATGATATCGGCAGGCTCAGTATGAATGGTCTTTTGACTTCGGGTATGTTCTTTAAAATCGTAAACCGGCATCTCGACTGACCGATAATTTAATAAGTCTTGCAACTGCTTTTTAAGCAAAGGAACATCAAAAGCATCTGGGTGATCATAGTTGATGTTCTTTCTTTCACTCATAGGAATCCCGGTATTATCTTTGTAATATGAATCCTGAGTCATAATCAAAACGTGTTCATTCTCTTGCATTTGGGCAACAATTTTTTGCGCAATGGTAGTTTTCCCGCTGCCTGAACCACCGGTAATACCAATCACTACAGGCTTTTCAAGTCTAGACATTATGCCACTCCTTTTTTAATCCTTAAACATTTTACTTTACTTTTGCCATAATTACCAACAGTTAAGGTATATTTGGTAATTAATGCTTCTTTTCTATAGAATACGGTTTAAAATTGACTTTATTTTTTATATGATAAATGTGAAAAAAGTAATTTGTATTAAACAGCATAGGTGCAAAATGAATTATAACTTAATGCCGGTAAAATATTTCGTTGATGTCGTTCAAACGCATGGCTTTATTTCAGCAGCAAGGAGAAACTATGTTTCAGAAACAGCTGTCAGTTCAGCTATTAAGAAATTAGAAGATGAGCTGGGTCAAAAATTGCTTAACCGTTCTGCTGGTAAATTCTCGTTAACGCCAGTAGGAGAAGTTTTTTATAAACGCAGCGTAGAAATTATTAATTTGTACAGTGAAATTTGGCACCACCCGGATCCTAACCCGGAGAAGCTGTTACGTGTCCATTTTTTGCAAGGCTTTGAAAATGACGCTGCATTATTTGCTTCAAAAATACCAGATATTTGTCAGCCCAATTTTGACGAAGAAAATTTTGATTCTTGCATCAAAAGATTGATTAATGGTAATTATGACATACTAGTTGGCTTTGACTTAGCCTTTGCCGGTAATAATAAAATAGACTGTCTACCCCTTAGAAAAACTAGTTTTGACTTACTGCTAAATAAAGATGACCTAAGACAATATCACGGGAATGAGCAGCAGCTCGCTGAGAACAGTATGCTTTATATGCAAAACTGGAAGTCAACTGGTATTACTGATATTCAGCTTGCTATGCTTAAAATCTATTGTCAAAATGGCTGGAAATTTAAAGAAGTGGCAGAGGTAAATAGCTTTGCCGCTGGATGTTTAAATGTAAACTTCAATGGTGGTATCACAATCGTACCGGAATCATTTAATTTACCGCAAAACTGCAATAATATTGAGCGTTTATCGCCAGTTCAATTGCAAAAAACTTTTAATGTGGTAATAGCAATGAATCGAATGGTTTCAACTAAATTCGGTAAAATGCTTAAGCATGTGACAACTTTAACTTATCGCTGATAACTTTTATGTATTAGCGCTTTGATCTAAATTGACATAGAATTCAATTGTAATAAGAATCACAAAATATCAGAAAGGGTGAAGTTACATTGAATTCTTTTTCAACTGATGTCGTAGTTGTTGGCTCAGGATCGGCTGGAATTTCAGCTTGTTTTGAACTTTATCAAAAGCATGTGCCATTTGTACTTTTAGAAAAAGGTAACAAAGTTGGAGGTGCCGGCAAATTTGGTGCTCATGGAGTTTTTGCTATTAATTCCACTGAACAAAAAGAACGGCACGTAAATTATGGCTATCGTGAAGCTTTTAACGGATTAACAGATTACAACCACTTCTTTGTTAATGGTGAATTATTGGCGCGATTTTTAAAAAAGTCAGGTGCCAATATCGATCGTTTAGCAGAAATGGGTTTACCGGTAACTGTGGAACAAAGCGAACAAAAAGCACACTTAAATGATCCACTGGTCTACCATAAATTTAATAATTTTAAAGAGAAAATGACTAACTGGGATAAATTACCAGATAAATTTACCGCAGCTGGCAATAAGGTAATGTTGGAAACTGCAGCCGTCGATCTGGAATATGATAATGGCTTAAAAGCCGTTATTGCCAAAAATAAAGCTGGTGCAGAGATTAGAATTGCTACTAAAAAAGTAATATTTGCTGATGGCGGCTATTGCGGCAGTCAGGAAATGATGACAGCCAATTTCTCAGATACTAAAGCACTTTTGAACCTGGGAGAGCGCAAATCTACGGGTACGGGAATTAGATTAACGCATAAATTAGGAGCAGATTGTCGTCACCATCCAGTTCTTTTTGCCCATGGCGGTGCACCGAGCATGAGTATTAATCCTATGAAAAGAGATAGTGCTGTTGAAACTCTAACCAATTTACCGCTACTGTGGTTGGATCAGACCGCTAATCGTTTTGTAAACGAGGACGTTGTTTATGATTTTGCTATGTGGGGCAATGCTGCCCATAACGTTAATGGTATGTATTACGTTTTACTGGACCAAAAGACTTTAGACACTTTTAAGCAAAAAGAGGTTAATCTTGAAGACACTTTTGAAAGGCAGTTCTGTGATGTGGGCCAAACGCCTAGAACAACTGTGGGGCCTTTACCTAATATTCAAACAGACTTTGACGAAGCGGTTAAAACGGGTGAAGTAGTAAAAGCAGATACCCTGGAAGAAATAGCCCAAAAGTTACAACTGCCTTATTCTTCACTCACAAGGAGTGTCAATGCCTATAACCAGGCCGTTAAGCAGAAAGAGGACGACACTTTCTTAAAGCCGGCTGCTGAATTATTGTTTGACGTTCAAGAAGGACCGTTTTACGCAATAATTGAACATTGTGCGATTTTAGGAACGTTAGACGGTGTCAATGTTGACCGCAACTGTCAGCCGGTAAAAGAAGATGGCACTCCACTAAAAGATTTATATATTGTTGGTAATAATGTTAACGGTTTATATTCTGATGGCTACCCCAGTTATGAAGGTATTGCTAACGGCTTTGCCTTTGTCTCTGGCTGGATTGCTGCAGAAGAAGCAATTAAGAGTTTAAATCAGGGGGAAAAGTAAATTGTTAGAAGGAAAAGTTGCTGTTGTTACTGGAGCTGCTCAGGGTATTGGCTACGCTATTAGTGAAGAATTTGCCAAGCAAGGTAGCGATGTCGTTTTAACTGACTATAACAAGAAAGTATTGGATGTTGCTGCTGAAATGAATGAAAAATATAACGGTAAGATTACCGGCTTGATTTTGAACGTCATGGATAAAAACAGTATCAAGAACGGTTTACAAACTATCGTTTCCGATTACGGTAAGATTGATTACGTGATGAATAATGCCGGCGGTGGTGTTTTGAAGCCATTTGCCGAACTGACTGATGAAGATTTTGACAATACGATCAACTTGGATTTGCGTGGGACCTTCTTATGTATGCGCGAAGAAATCAAACTTTTCTTAAAGCAAGGTTATGGCTCAATCGTTAATACCAGTGCTTTGGGCAGTATTTATAATCCTGGTGGTATGGGCGCTTATAATGCAGCCAAAAATGGCATTATTGGTATGACTCAAGCTGCGGCGATTGATTATGCTGACAAAAATATTCGTGTTAATAGTGTTGCTCCCGGCCTAACTAAAACCCCACTTAACGAAGGCGGCTTTTTGGAGAAAGTTTTACCAACTGTACCAATGAAGAGGGCAGAAACCGCTGCCGAAGTTGCTAAAGTCTTTGTTTTTGTGGCGAGTGAAGCCACATTTATGACCGGTCAGACAATTCTAAGCGATGGCGGTGTTTCAGTCGGCTTGAAGTAGGAGAAAAAATTCATGTTTCCTAAAAATTCCGAATATAACCTAGTAATTGTTGGTGGCGGGCTTAGCGGTTTGGCAGCCGCTGTCAGTGCTGGCGAGCAGGGTATTAAGACCTTGGTAATTGAAAAAGGCAGGACACTTGGCGGTGACGGCAACTATATTGAAGGCGCAATGGGAGTCGACAGCTTTTTGCAAAAAGAAAAAGGCATTAAGATTGATCCTACCCAATTGCTCCAAGATGAACTGAACTATTCGCACTATGAAGCCAGTGCCCCTCATTTACGAAAATATATTAGTCAAAGTGGTTCAGTAATTGACTGGCTTCATTCTCTTGGAGTTGAGTTTAGTAAAGTTGGTCCTCAAGGCAAGAGCTGGCCTACTATTCACACTTTTGCCGGTGGTGGTCATGCTGTGATTGCAAAGTTAATACCTCAGGCTAAAGCTCTTGGCGTGGAAATTGTGACTAGCATTAGTGCGCAAAAAATTTTACAACATAATGGTCATGTCAGTGGTCTAGTTATTAAAAATGAGGCTACAGGACAGTTAAGAGAATTAACTGCAACTAACATAATTTTAGCTACAGGCGGCTATGTGGATAATCCTGATTTAATTAAGAAGCGGGCTCCTGCAACTGAACGTTTGCTGTCAGTTAGTGATGGCAAATCTACCGGAGACGGTATGAAACTAGCATGGCAGGCCGGAGCTGAACACTATCAAATGGGTGCTATTCAGTATGGTGGCGGCGCCATTTTGGATAAAACCCGTCCACCTTTTGTTCATATGCCTGAACAATTGGCAGCAGCAGCGACTCAGGAGGCAATTTTATGGGTAAATGAACAAGGCGAACGCTTTGTTAATGAAGATGTCAATGACAACATGTGTCATGCGGGCAGCGCCCTTTTGACCCAGTCAAGAACCTTTTCAATCCTTAATCAAGAAACGGTTAACCATTTAACTAATGTCGGTCTTTACAAGGAAGTAGGCAATTCACCAGTTTCACCTGAAAAATTCGAACATTTACAAGAAGAAATTACGCGTGACTTACAGAATGGTGATAAGTACTTGACCAAATCCGACACTCTGGCTGAATTAGCAGAAAAATTGAATTTGCCCAATTTGCCGCAAACAATTGGGCGTTATAATGACTTAGTGGCTAAAGGAACTGATGCCGATTTTGGTAAAGCTCCCGCATACATGACAGCTTTAAAAGATGGTCCATATTATGCAGTAGAATTGGGTATTGGTATGGCATGTGCAATTGGTGGTATTCGCGTTGATAATAACAATGCTGTTTTAAATTCCTATGGCTATCCACTTACCGGAGTTTATGCTGTTGGCAATGATGCTGCAGGGATGCTTGTTGGTGATACTTACGCTGTCACTTTACCAGGAAGTACAGCAGGGTATGCCGTATTTTCAGGTAGAAATGCCGTTCAAAGTATTACTAAAACGCGGTAAATATCAATGAATAGTGCTAAAAGAGTTTCTGTTTCAAAAACTCGTATAGGTATCTTAGCGGTTAGTATGATTGGCATGGCATCTTTAGCTACTACCCCATCTTACGCTGCCATTGCTAAATTTTTTACCCTTAACAATACTAGTGTACAAATGCTGACATCTTTACCAAATTTATTTATGATGCTTGCGGGAATAATCATTGGTAAATTGACAGCAAATAAAGTTAATTTAAAAGTGTTGACCCTTGTTTCAATTTGTTTGGTGACAATTGGTGGGTTATTGCCACTAGTACTGCACACGAATTTTGCGTTTTTGCTTTTTTGTTCATGCTTAGTGGGCTTAGGTCAAGGAGCCTGCACCAATTTAACTCAAGTTTTAATCGCACAATTGCTGCCTCAAAGTGAACGTGAATCTACTATGGGGTTATCTACAACTTTTATTAATATTGGTGGCATGGTCTTTATCATGGGCGGAGGTCAACTGGCAACTTCAAGCAGTTGGATTAATAATTACTGGATATACTTGTTTTCACTGCTAATACTGCTAATTGTATTTCTTCTTCTGCCCTTTGAAAACAGAACCGTTTCTCGGAATGACACAAAAGCAGGTAATACTAAAATTCATTTAAACAAATTCGTGTTTTATAGTGCCTTCTGGGCGTTTTTGATAATGTTACTTAATAATGTTTTAAATAATAATATCTCTTTGTTTGTAGTGAAAGAAAATCTTGGTGCCACTGCACAAGCAGCTCTAACATCTACTATTTCTCTTGTTGGTGGGATGATCTGTGGCTTATTTGTGGGTAAAATTGGCAAAAGACTTCGCTACTCTTCAATTGCTCTTTCATTATGTTTGTATGGCATTGCATACTTATTAATTGGTCTGTTTCATTCTTTGTTAATTGTCTTTATTGGTAGTTTTATAGTAGGAGCAGCGATGAGTATTGCAATGGGACAATTTCCTTATTTGATTTCCTTAATTGTTGATGATAACAGTGTTTCTATGGCTTTGGGAATTTATGTTGCGATTTATTCCGTAGGTGGAGTCGTTAGTCCACTGATAATTAATCCTTTGACTAGTTTAGTCAGTCATTTAGGTTTTAATGCTTTCTCTCTAAGCGGTTTGCTGGCACTAATGCTATCCGTAGTTTGTTTAGTGGTTAAATTTCAAAAGAATTTAGTTTTAGCTGCAAAGAAGTAATAAAAGCAGACAATAGTTTATAGTGATGTGAACCACTAAATTTTTACTAAATTTGGGTAACATATAATTGCTATACTTTTTTTATTAAAGGATTTATAATTAGGCAAAATAAAACTGAAAGGGCTTTAAAATTAAAGAAGGCGATAGTAATGACTAACTTTTTCAACGGCATAATATTCCAGAAAATTATGGGTGTCGTTTTGCTTTTGCTAGCTGGTTTTGAACTAGTATCTAGTTATAAATATACTAGAAGTATTCTCCAAAATGGGACTAGTAATGTCTTTTCAATTTTGGCAATTGCTTTTGCTTTCTTTTTTGGGCTTGTTTTATTTTGTGGTGGAATTATTTGTTTGTTCTATCATTTTTAAATTTTGAATAGAAAAAAATTATAAGTTATTATCCACTTTAATTTAAAAACGTGGTAAAATCATTGTATAGTATAGTTATTAGTTTAAAAGAGGGTGTTAAAATGGCAAGCTTTTTAACGAGTGCAGCATTTTTAATGATTATCGCTGCGATTATGATGGCCTTAGGGTCTTATCAAGTAGTTAATAGTGTCGTTTATATCCACGGAATTTTACATAAGGGTACTAATAATGGCTTTATGCCTCTGGCAATGTGGACTTCTTTAGTTATTGGTTTATCATTGTTAATTGTTGGTATCGCTGCAATTGTTTTAGCTTTTAAAGGTTTTTAAATAAGGCTATAACAGTTATCATTGTGAAATTGAATAGATACAATTGAACTATATTATGTAATATACGTAGTCGGTAAGATATACCGACCACGTATATTTTATTTTCAGACAAAAAGTAAGCCTTCATTAAATTTTCTGAAAATAGTGGAAAAATTAATAGACTTATTAGTAAGCGCTATTTTAAAAGTGCTATAATAGAAGAAATAAATATTAGGATACATTTTAGGAGGAAATTATTATTATGGCAGAACAAACTATCATGCTTAATTGCAGCGCCGGAATGAGTACATCTTTATTGGTTACCAAAATGCAGCAAGCTGCAAAGGACCAAGGTATTGATGCAAATATTTTTGCATGCCCTGCTTCAGAAGCTTCGCAACATATTGAGCAAGATCATCCAGACTGCATTTTACTTGGACCACAAATTCGGTACATGGAAGATGACTTTAAGAATAAAGTAAAAGGTCAAGGAAAAGATGGTAACGATATTCCTCTTGGAGTTATTGATATGCGTTCATACGGCATGATGGACGGTAAAAAAGTATTGCAACAAGCTGAAGACCTGATTAACGGATAAGGGGATAACGATGGCAGAAAAACAAACACCAGAACAGAAAGAGCAAGAAACTTTAGAAGCAGCTATGGGCCTTATTGCCAATGGTGGTAATGCTAAAAGTCTTGCTTTTGAAGCTATCAGACTGGCTAAAAAAGGCGACATTGCAGGTGCTAGAGCTAAGTTAGCAGAATCCGATAAATCTCTTAATGAAGCACATAACTCTCAAACTGGAATGCTGACCAAAGAAGCTCAAGGAGACCATACAAAAGTTACTCTGCTTGTTGTTCATTCACAAGACCATTTGATGAATGCTATTACATTTAGAGATTTAGCTGGAGAAATGGTTGATCTTTATGAAAAGCTCTTTAATGCG
This sequence comes from Lactobacillus sp. ESL0259, assembly GCF_003693045.1. Classification (NCBI taxonomy): domain Bacteria; kingdom Bacillati; phylum Bacillota; class Bacilli; order Lactobacillales; family Lactobacillaceae; genus Lactobacillus; species Lactobacillus sp. ESL0259. The sequence continues at coordinate 25,091 of NZ_REHP01000005.1, forward strand.
AATGTATTAAAGAAAGAAGCAGACGAATAAACTTAATGAACAAAAGCAAATTGATGAATTTGTAAACGATACTGTTTTTGAAAAACAAGGCGCGGTTAATTAATCGTGATCAATTTTTGCATCATTGTCTTTATTAGGTAGGTTTTATAATTGTACTTTTTTACATTGCGCATTTTAGATCTATTATTTGGAGTGAAATATGAAACAAGTAAAAATAGGCAAAAGTGACGTTTATACCAGTAAGTTAGGTTTAGGGACGAATAAGGTCGGAGGACATAATCTGTTTAATAATTTAAACGAAAAAGATGGATATGACCTCCTGCGAGAAGCCTTAAATCTAGGAATTAATTTCTTGGACACAGCCTATGTCTATGGTCTTGGTAGATCAGAAGAAATTATTGGTGATGTTTTGCAAGATTATGATCGTTCGAAAGTTATAATTGCCACTAAAGCTGCCCAAGATAAGTCGCAGGATATGGCCATTAATAATAGTGCCGAGTTTATTAAAAAAGCAGTTGACGAAGCATTATTACGGTTGAAGACCGATTACATTGATATTTTTTATTTGCATTTTCCGGATAAAGAAACGCCCAAAGACGAGGCAGTTGAAACTTTGTCTGATTTAAGAAAAGCTGGAAAAATAAGAGCAATTGGTGTTTCTAATTTTTCATTGGATCAAATTAAAGAAGCTAACAAAAACGGTAAAGTTGATATTGTTGAAGATCAATTCAGTTTGGTTCACCAATCTCCAGTTAAAGAAGAATTAAAGTATTTACAGAAAAATAATATTTCCTTTGTGCCATTTTTCCCACTGGCATCAGGACTGTTAACGGGTAAATATGCTTTAGCAGACTGGGATAAGTTTAAAAATAGTGATGGTGGTAAACTACTAGGTAATTTTGATAAGAAACAATATGATGAAGCAATTACAGGAATTGATGGGATTAGAAAGATCGCTGAAGATCATCAAGCAACTGTTACGCAAATTGTATTGGCTTGGTACATGGCAAATCCTGCAATAAGTGTTGTGATTCCTGGAGCTCGTAATGCTGCTCAAGTTAGAAGTAACGCTGCAGCCCTAGAAGTTGAATTGTCTTCAAGTGAATATCAGCAAATTGATCACTTGTTCAGTAGCTTTTGATAAAAATTAAGAATATAGTTTAACTTTTAAATGTTAAAATAAAAAAATACACGATTGCCAACAAATTGGCATCGTGTATTTTATTGTGCTTTACTATGAATTTAATCCAAATCTAGACCGTTTGAATTAATGACTTTTTTATACCAGTCGAATGAATCTTTACGTGAACGTTTCAAAGTACCTTCACCAGCATCGTTCTTATCAACATAGATAAAGCCGTACCGTTTGTCCATTTGGCCAGTTCCAGCAGATACGAGATCGATTGGTCCCCATGGCAGATAGCCCATTAAGTCCACGCCATCAATTGCAACTGCTTTTTCCATTTCAGAAATATGCTTTCTCAAATAATCAACTCTGTAATCATCATGAATGGAGCCATCTGCTTCAACTTTATCATAAGCTCCTAAGCCATTTTCAACGATAAATAAAGGTTTGTGATAACGATCAGTTAAGTGATTTAGAGCAATCCTTAATCCAGCGGGATCAATTTCCCAACCCCAATCACTTCTTTCTAAAGTTGGGTTTTGGGTTATTGCTTTAGATAAGTCGTTTAATTCGTCCGGCTTGACGTTTTTAGCTGAAACAGTAGTTGTTTGGTAGTAGCTGAAAGCTACGTAGTCAACAGTGCCTTCCTTCAAAACAATTCTGTCTTCATCAGTAATGTCAGGACGATAACCATTTCGTTCAATATATGCCTCAACTTCTTTAGGATACTCACCAAAGACATGAACATCAGAGAACCAGTCACGACGCTGTTCAAACTTATCAGCTAACAACACATCCTCTGAAGATGGAGTTAGCGGTCTAACAGGAGAATAATTAATCATACAACCAATTTGAAAATCAGGATTAATTTTATGTCCAACTTTAACAGCTAAAGCGGAAGCTACTAACTCGTAATGGGCTGCTTGATACATAGCGGCTTCTTTTTCTTTATCAGTCATGCCATTAAAAATTATTCCTGAATTTGTTGCCATTAAAAAGTCTTCGTTATAAGCAGACTGATTATCAATTTCATTGAAGGTCATCCAGTACTTTACTTTATTCTTGTAGCGCTTAAAGCAAACTGTTGCAAAGCGGACAAAGAAATCAATTAATTTGCGATTGGTAAAACCATGATATTTTTTCACTAAATTAAAGGGAATTTCAAAGTGAGATAAAGTAATTACCGGTTCAATACCATATTGCTGGCAGGTATCAAACAAGTCATCATAAAATTTTAAACCTGCTTCGTTAGGCTTTTCATCATCGCCGTTAGGAAAAATCCTGGTCCAGGCAATTGAAGTTCTAAAGGCTTTAAAGCCCATTTCGGCCATTAATTTTATATCTTCTTGATAGTGGTGATAAAAATCAATAGCACTGTGGTTAGGGTAGTTCTTGCCGGGAATAACCCCATCAGTAATTTCGCGTGGTTTAGTGGCAGAGCCAACAGTCATGACATCGGCAACTGACATTCCTTTGCCATCTTCGTTCCAGGCGCCTTCTAATTGGTGAGCAGCAACGGCACCACCCCATAAAAATCCCTCTGGCATTTTTGCTGAATACATTTTTATCTCCTTTTTAATATTTTTGTGATAGCGTTAACAGTTATATTTTATACAATTGCTACTTAATCTTCAAGTAACATTAACACTAGCTTTATTGCAAAAAGTAAGGCTATAATTGTTAATATAATATCGTAAAGGACTGAAACATATGACAAGCAAATCTTCTAATCAAAGTGATGTGGAACGTAAAAAACATGAAGATAGTATCAAATATCTTTATTTTAGCCGCTATTTAATGGTTCGTTATAGCGTAGTCATCTTTCTTTTTGCTAATTTGTTTTGGTTGTTAATTTTAGTTGAATACCAGAAATTACCAGGAATAATTTTAGCCGGTCTAATGACTATTTTGTCTGGGATTGCTGCCATCGAACAGCTGACTAAAATGCATAACCGCAAGAGCGATGTACCTATTACCAGAATTTATTTATGGCTTCAAATTATCGGTAATATTTTGCTGGCTTGCAGCCTATTTCTACCTTTCAAAAAACAAATTCTGCCCTTTATTACTGATCAGAATTCAGTCTATTTTATGGTTGCGTTTCTGTTAGCGGGTATTTTGCTGGCTTATTTTTGTGAACGCAGAATACATAATATTAATATCGGAAAAGATAAATATTTAAAGGCAATTAAAGCATTTAAAAATAATTAATGTTTGCATTTTATTTGAATACGCTTACAATAACTATTATAGTCAATTAAATATAGTTGACTAATAATAATTATTAGAGGGAGTAGTTTTTATGGCTGAACCAAATAAAAAACCAATAAAAGATCGAATTGCTGAAGTGGCGGGTAAGTTTGCTGCCACGCGGTTCGTCAGGGCTATTATGGATGCCGGTTATAGTGTGATTTCATTCTCCATTATTGGGTCCATTTTCTTAATTTTGACAGTGTTGCCACAAGCTATACCTGTTCCCGGATTTGCTGCTTGGTATGCGGGGACAATAGGACGTTTTACCAACCTGTTTCAGTCCGTTTACAACGCCACGATGGGTATTATTGCGCTGGTTTTCTCTGGTACTTTTGCTTATTCTTATACCAAAATTTATCGTGATGAAGAGCACTTAAATTTAATTCCTATTGATGGGTTAATGATGTTTTTAATGGGTTTCTTCATTACTGTAGCTGAATTAGTATGGAAAAACGGTAGAGTTGAATTTTTACAAGTTTTTACAAAAAATAAAATGGTTGCTGGTGGTTATCAAGCATCAACTGCTGGTATCTATAGAATAGGTGCGGTCGGTATCTTTATCGGTCTGGTTGTAGCCTGGATAGCGGTACAAATTTACCGCTTTACTATCAAGCATAACTGGCAAATAAAAATGCCGGATTCAGTACCATCAGGCGTTGCCAACTCATTTAGTGCGATGATTCCAGGCTTCTGTATTGCAGTTGTAATGTCTACAATTAATATTGCGTTAGTTATGGCTGGGACCGATTTATTCAATGTACTGTTTATTCCATTCTCATTTATTAGCGATATTGCTGATACTTGGTGGGGCTTTTTAATCATTCTGTTCCTTATTCACTTCTTATGGTGGTTTGGAATTCATGGTGCAACGATTATCAGCTCCTTCTATTCCCCAATTGTCTTAGCTAATATGCAAGCCAATGTAAATCAAGGTGCTCACCACGTTTTTGCTGGTGAAATCTTAAATGCCTTTGTTACAATTGGCGGTTCTGGTGCTACCTTAGGTTTGGCTATTTGGCTGGTATTACGGGCACGTTCAACACAATTAAAAGAACTGGGTAAAGTAGAAATTGTGCCAGCTATTTTCAATATCAACGAACCAATTCTTTTTGGTTTGCCAATTGTGTATAATATTGATTTGTTTATCCCATTTATTTGTGCCCCGATGGCTTCAGGGCTCATAGGTTATTTAGCAATCGCTCTAAGAATTGTTCCAGTTATTAGAGTACAACAGCCTTGGCCAACACCTGTTGGTTTAGGTGGTTATCTTGCCACTACCAGCTGGCAAGGTGGCCTAGTTTCAATTATTTGTGCAATAGTAGCCTTTTTGATTTGGTATCCGTTCATTAAGCATTTTGATAACGTTACTCTCAAGAATGAAAAGAGTAATGCAACTCCAGATGCCGCATAAATAATAGTTAGTCTTTAAAAATCTGTCTTGTAAAAGGCAGATTTTTTCTTTGTTAATGTTCCAGTATAATTAACAAAATGCTAAACAATATTTTAGTATTAAGAGCGCTTACTCGTTATAATAAAAGTGTAGTCGTATTATCTGATTGTGGAGGAATTTTTTATGAAATATCCAAAAACCAAAGAAGTTTTAAACCAATTAGTTGCTGATCTGACCCAATTACATATGGTTGTTCACCAACATCATTGGTATATGCGTGGTAACCGCTTTTTGAAATTACACCCATACTTAGACAAGGTAATGGATGAACTAGCTGACCAACTGGATGAAGTGTCTGAACGTTTAATTACCCTTGATGGTTCTCCAGTTTCTACACTAAGCGAAATAGCAGCTAAAACAAAAATTCCTGATGAAAAGGGTAATTGGGATGAAACTATTGATGAGCGCTATGCAAAAATTATTGCTGATTACCATTATCTTGATCAACTATATGAGGAAGGAATCAAGGTTAGTGATGAAGAGGGAGACTACTCAACTAATGATATGCTGACTGGCTTCCACTCAGATGTTGAAAAACGTATTTGGATGATGTCAGGCGAAATTAACAAAGCTCCTGAAATTGATCCTGAATAATTAAGTCAATTGCAAAAAGCAGTCTAGGACTGCTTTTTTTATATCTTCTTTTTCTGCTATAATGAAATTGAGTTACTGGTTAATAATTTAATTTTAGAAAGCACGGATCATGGATAAAGAAGAACAGGATAGGTTGAAAAAATTGGCTGCCGTGAAGGCCGCTGAATTAGTTAAGCCGAAAATGAAATTGGGAGTCGGAACAGGCTCTACAGTTGCTTTTTTAATTGCTGAATTAGGCAGAAGAAAAAAAGAAGAAGGACTTGATCTAGCAGCAGTGGTTACAACTTCAAGTAGAAGTAAAAAGCAGCTGGAAAGCTATGGTTTCCAGGTTACTGAATTGGCAACTGTGGACCAACTTGACGTAACTATTGATGGGGCAGACAGAATAGCCGCTAATTTTGATGGCATCAAAGGTGGTGGCGGTGCCTTAACAATGGAAAAAAATGTTGCGATTAATTCACGCCAAGTAGTTTGGATTGTGGATGAATCTAAAATGGTTGACCACCTTAGTGGTTTTCCATTACCAGTTGAAGTTTTGCCAATATCGTGTGAGCAAAATTTCAAACTTTTTCAGGCTGAAGGACTGAATCCTAAGTGGCGGTTGACTGGAAATAAGCGTTTTGTCACTCATTATGGCAATTATATTATTGATTTAAACATTGATCCTATTCCAGTTCCCAGCGGCCTAGCTGATTACCTGGATCATACCGTTGGTGTGGTCGAGCATGGTCTTTTTTTAGGGATGTGCAATGAAGTTATTATTGCTCATGCTGATGGCAATATTGAAAACCGCAAAAAATAACTTTCCGAGTTAGCCTAAGATTTTGTTTTTGGCTAACTTTTTTTAAAGAGCAAGTGGAAGCTAAATTTGGTATCATAGTGCTATAACCATTTTAAAAGAGGATTCTTATGTTAAAAAAACCTTTGATAATTAGTACCGATCCCGGAATTGATGATGTAGTAGCATTGACAACAGCCTTATTTGCTCCTGAACTTGATGTGAAATTGATTGCTGCAACATGGGGCAATGTTCCGCTTAAAAACACTTTGGACAATACCTTAAAACTGGAAACTTTTTTGCAAACTAAAGTGCCAGTCGTGAGTGGAGCACAAAGACCTTTATTACGAGACCAAATTGATGCTTCTGACGTTCACGGCCAAAGTGGCCTAGCCGGTTTTGATTTTCCTGAACCTGATTACAGCTTATTAAAACCAGGTTTAGCTGCAGAAGCAATTCACGAGGTGGTTGCTAATAGCAGCGAGAAGGTAACTTTAATGCAAATCGGTCCAGCGACTGATTTTGCGCTTTATTTTAGGCAGTTTCCGGAAGATTTACCTAAAATTGAGCAACTAGTAATTATGGGTGGTGCAATTGGTCGTGGCAATTGGGGGCCGTATGCGGAATATAATGTTGCGGGTGACCCTGAAGCAGCACAAATTGTTTTTGCAAGTGGCATAAAAATTTTATTGGCGCCACTGGAATTAGGCCATCAAGCTTATATTACTCCGGCAGTCTTAATGCAAATTAAGAAAATAGGCAGAACTGGTAATATGCTTTACCATATTATGGACAAATTGCAAGATCACACTAGAACTAATGGCCGAGAAGTTTATGATGCGTTGGCATCTGGAATGTTGGTAAAACCGGAAATGTACACTTTTAAACCGGCTTATGTCGTGGTCGATACTAAAAGCCCTAGTGCTTATGGCGCATCAATGATTGATTTTGACAACTTTTTTGGTCAACCAGCAAATGTTCAAGTTGGTGTAGAAATTGACCGTAGACAATTTTCCGAGTGGTTAATTTCCGCTATCAAGGAAATAAATAATTGAGGTAGATAATGGCAGATTTCGTTTATCGTACTGTGATGCGCGATATCAAACAAAATATTTTGGATAACAAATATGAAGGAATGCGTCTTCCAGACGAGCGTAGTCTAGCTGAACACTATCAAGTAAGTCGCTCATCAATGAAAAGGGCAATGGAGCTGCTTTCTCAACAAGGGATTGTTTTTAAAAAAAGGGGTAGTGGTACTTTCATCAATCCCCTATATTTAAAGAACCAATCATTGTTTCGTTATGAAGGATCAAATTTAGGGTTGACCGATAGCCTTAAAGTCCCGGGAAAAAAGCAGGGTATTAAGCTGCTTTCTTTTAATGTGATTAAAACACCCGCTGGAATAGCTCAAGACTTGTTTCTTAAAGAAAATGACTTTGTTTACCAATTTAAAAGACTTCGTTTTTTGGATGAACAGCCCTTTTTGATAGAAACTGGCTATGTACCTATTAAAATAGTTCCTGAGCTTAAACCTGAGCACTTAAAAAAGTCCCTTTTTAATTACTTAGAGGATTCACAAAATAAGGTGGTCACTAAAGCCTTTCTTAACATCACCGTTGATCCATCTGATAGAGATGATCAAGCAAGGCTTAATTTGAAGTCTACTGAACCAGTTGGCGTAATGGAAGGTATTTTCTTTTTAGATGATGGTACTCCATTTGAAGTGTCAACTATGCGTATTCATTATCAATACATGCGCTTTAATACTTTTGTTAATTTGAATAAATAAAAAACAGGCGAAAGCCTGCTTTTTTTGGATACATTCTATATAAAAAAGGAAATCAAACATTGCTAAATTGTTGCATATCCGTGAGCCGTCCAGTATAAACAAAATTTAAGTTAATCTTTTTGGTTTTGTCACTTAAATCCTGTAGAAGCTTTTGCTGCATAGTTGTTAGATGCAAATGCTGCAGCACGACACTAGCCTGAATGTACATTACTAATTTACCAGCATAATCTAATGGATGGTCTTGATTGTCAAATTTGCGCATGACCATACCAATGGCGTCACGAATTTGCTTATATTTATTGATATTCAATTCATTATATATATTAGAGTAAAAACTCTGATAAAACTGATCTAAATCCTGATAAACTTCTTCGATTAGTTGTTGCTGCTTTTTTGAAAACAAACTACCAAAAAAGTTACGCATAACCTCACTTCCTTAAAACCGAAATGATTTGGGTCTTCGGCGAAAAATTTTTCTGAAATTTTTCGGACAAAGGCAAATCTGTGATCAAAACGTCAATTTCATTCAGTGGAATTGACATGTAAGGAGAAGAATTTTCACTATCAAACTTATATTTTTCGGCAACGACAATAACTTGCTTTGCTCTGGAACATGCGGTTTTAATTAACTCCGAATCACTCATTTTTGCTGAATAAATACCGTCATCTTTAACGTTGGAGGTGCCAATGAAAGCAGTATTAAAACTTATCCTATGTAAAAGATCAAGTGAAGTTACAGAATAATTAAACCTATGCTCTTTATCAATTTTTCCTCCCAGCAGTCTTACACTTGGTAATTTTGTTTGCATCAATGCTAAGGAGTTGTCAATTGAATTAGTGACTATTTGCAAATCTGTACCACAAATTAATTCACACAATTTTTTAAGAGTAGTTGAGGGACCAATAAAATCGCACTGGTTAGGATGTACAAAACGTCTAGCCATCTGGGCCATTTTAATTTTAATAGGTGAATCGATTTGGTTTCTGGTAAGAAAATTAGGCACCTCATTTTCATCAATAGCAATTAATCCGCCATGAACTCTGATTGCTTGCCCAGTTGTGGTTAGTCGAACCACGTCTCGACGAGCAGTGTCAAAAGAAATATTGAAATAACGTGCTAAGCTGCGAGTTCGTAAATGTTTTTCATTTTTAAGCATTTGCTTGATTTTTAACAGACGGTCTTCCTGTGACATCATACTTCTCCTCTACATAAATTAACACTACAGAGAATAATGTTTAACTACTTTTTCAGCGTTTAGCTATAAAAATAAGCACTTATCAGTATTTGAGCATAAATATGCTGATCTGTAAATAAAAAGTAGAGGAATAATAGTGTTTTTTATGTACTGACTTTAAACAAACACGTTTTTATAAAATTGGGACGAACCAATTTTTAAAATGGTTGAACTTTATTCAGAAATTGCTATAATATGTTTATAAAATAAAATTAAGCTAAACAACTAAGGGAGAATTAAAATGGCAGTTGATTATGATTCAAAAGAATTCCTTAAAAGCGTTGACGCTCATTGGCGGGCTGCAAATTATTTATCAGTCGGTCAGCTTTTCTTAATGAGCAATCCATTATTAAAACATGATTTAAAAGCAAGTGAGGTAAAACCTAAGCCAATTGGTCACTGGGGTACTATTTCACCGCAAAACTTTATTTATGCTCATTTAAACAGAGTTATTAAAAAATATGGTTTAAATATGTTCTATATTGAAGGCTCAGGTCATGGTGGTCAGGTTATGGTTTCAAACTCATATCTTGACGGTTCGTATAGTGAACTTTATCCTGAAATTCAACAAGACGAAAAGGGCATGGCTAAGCTCTTTAAACGCTTCAGTTTTCCGGGTGGCTCCGCTTCGCACGCTGCACCTGAAACTCCAGGATCAATGCATGAAGGTGGAGAATTAGGCTATTCGCTTTCTCATGGTACTGGTGCAATATTAGATAATCCTGATGTGATTGCCGCTGTAGAAATCGGTGATGGTGAAGCTGAAACTGGTCCGCTCGCAGCAAGCTGGTTCAGTGATAAATTTATTAACCCTATTAAAGATGGCGCTGTGCTGCCGATCTTGCAAATTAATGGTTTTAAGATTTCCAATCCAACGATCGTTTCCAGAATGTCAGACGAAGAACTGACTAAATACTTTGAAGGTATGGGCTGGCATCCTTATATTATTTCTGCATATAATGGCGGTGAATTTGACGGTTATAAAGACCATATGCAAATTCACGCAGAAATGGCTAAATTAATGGATACCGTAATTGAAGAGATTAAAGCCATTCAAAAGAATGCTCGTGAAAACAATGATGAAACTTTACCTCATTGGCCAATGATTATTTTCCGCGTGCCTAAGGGATGGACCGGTCCAAAGAAGGATCTTGATGGTAATCCAATTGAAAACTCATTTAGAGCACACCAAATTCCAATTCCAGTTGCTCAAGATAATATGGAGCACAAAGACATGCTCGTTGACTGGCTTAAGAGCTATAAACCGGAAGAACTATTTGACGAAAATGGTGCGCCAACTGCTTTGGTCACAGCTGATAATGTTGCCGGTGATAGTCGAATGGCCATGAACCCAATCACTAATGCAGGTGGTGAAAAAGCTAAACGTCTTAGTTTGCCAGATTATCGTAAGTATGCCTTGAAATTTGATCAACCGGGTTCTATTGAAGCTGAGGATATGACCGAATGGGCTAAGTACTTAAATGAAATCGCTGAACTTAATCCAAATACTTTCCGTGGCTTTGGTCCAGATGAAACTAAATCTAACCGTTTGTTTAAGTTCATTGATGAGCAAAAGCGGCAATGGGAAAGTTCCGTTCATACTCCTAATGATGAAAACTTGGCACCAAGTGGTCGTTTAATCGATTCGCAATTATCAGAACACCAGGATGAGGGCTGGCTTGAAGGTTATGTTTTATCAGGTCGTCATGGTTTCTTTGCTACCTATGAGGCTTTTGGTCGTGTTGTAGATTCAATGCTGACCCAGCATATGAAGTGGTTAAGAAAAGCTAAGGAGCAGTATTGGCGTAAGGATTACCCATCACTTAACTTTATTGCAACTTCAACTGTGTTCCAGCAAGACCATAACGGTTATACCCACCAAGACCCAGGGGTACTAACTCACATGTATGAAAAGAACCGTCCTGATTTGGTTCATGAGTATCTGCCTGCCGATACTAACTCATTGCTGGCAATTTCCCAAAAAGCCTTCACAGATCGTGAGTGTATCAATATTCTGGTTACTTCTAAGCAGGAAAGACCACAATGGTTCTCAATTGATGAAGCAACTCGCATTGCAAATCATGGTTTATCTTACATTGATTGGGCTTCAACTGATCATAATGCTAAACCTGATGTTGTGTTTGCTTCAACTGAAACTGAACCAACAATGGAATCTCTTGCTGCAATCGATATTTTGCATAAGAATTTCCCTGACCTGAAAATTCGTTACATTAACGTCATTGATGTTATGAAGTTGATGAATACCAAGGATAATCCAGAAGCAATATCAGATGAAGAATTTGAACAATTGTTCCCAAGCGATGTGCCAGTGATTTTTGCATGGCACGGTTACAAAGCTATGATGCAGTCTATCTGGTTCGGCCGCAAACGCAGTAACGTTCATATTCACTGCTATGAAGAAGAAGGCGACATTACCACACCGTTTGATATGCGGGTAGTAAACGAACTTGATCGCTTCCATTTGGCTAAAGATGCCATTTTAAGTGTTCCTCGTTACGCTGAAAAGAGTGCCGGCTTTGTAGCAGAAATGGACATATTACTTGCTAAGCATCACCAATACATTCGTGATAATGGTAAAGATATGCCTGAAGTTACAGAATGGCAATGGACTGGTCTTAATTAACAAAAATATTGAGCGAAGGCAGTTTCTAAGTGACAGAAACTGTTTTTGTTTTAGCTAATTTTAATAGTCTTATTCTTGTTAAAAATAAAAAATTTATTTATAATAAATATCATCATGAGGGAGTAACAGCAATTACTTGCGATAAGCCCAACACCCGAAGGAATACTTCTGGACTTATCTTAAATAGTGAGACTTGTGTGTGTTAAACATATGGGTCTCTTTTTTGTTAGTAGGAGGTAACAATGCCCCAGAAATTTTATAACCAAGAAATTGAAAATGTAGCTCAGGAGTTGTCAACATCAACTAGTCAGGGTTTGAAGACCAGTCAGATTAGTGCCTTGCGTGCAAAATACGGCACTAATAGTTTGGCCAGTAAAAAGAAAACCAGTATTTGGCAACGTTTTTTAGCGCAATTCAAAGACTTCATGATCATCGTTTTGATAGTTGCAGCGCTACTTTCAGGTTTTGTCGCACAAGAATGGACAGATGCTGCAATAATTATGATTGTGGTTATTTTGAACGCGGTTCTAGGTGTCTTCCAAGAAACACGCTCGGAAGAAGCAATTAACGCATTAAAGAAAATGGCTACTCCCAATGCTCATGTTCGGCGAGATGGTCAGATTGTTGAAATTCCTAGTCCAGAATTACTGCCAGGTGATGTGGTTTTACTTGAAGCTGGCGATGTGGTTCCCGCGGATTTGCGTTTAACTGTTACTAAGAGCCTTAAAATTGAAGAATCTGCTTTAACAGGTGAATCAGTTCCAGTTGACAAAAATGTCGAGCCTATTAATGATGAAAAGGTGGCACTGGCAGACCAAGATAATATGGCTTTTGCCAATACCAATGTGACTTATGGTCGCGGCGAGGGGATTGTTACCGAAACGGGAATGAACACTGAGGTCGGTAAAATCGCCACGATGCTTAACAACACTGATGAAACGGATACACCATTAAAGCGCAACCTTAACCAATTGGGTAAGACGCTGACGATCATGATTCTGCTAATTTGTGCTGTGGTATTCGTTGTAGGCTTTTTTACCAAAAAGGGAACAGAACCAACAGATAAATTAGCAATTGATATGTTCTTAGTTGCCGTGTCACTTGCAGTTGCAGCTATTCCAGAAGGACTGCCGGCTATTGTTACTATTATTTTGGCATTAGGCACGCAGGTGATGGCCAAGCATAATTCGATTGTGCGCAAGTTACCTGCTGTTGAAACCTTAGGCGCAACAGACATCATTTGTTCCGACAAAACTGGTACCTTAACCCAAAATAAAATGACAGTTGAGCAGATTTATTATGATAATCAAGCACATAAATCTTCCAGCAGTATTAGTCATGATAATCATGCTTTAATGGCGATGGTTTTAGCTAATGATTCTAAACTTGATGAAAGTAATCAATTGCTGGGTGATCCTACCGAAACTGCCCTAATTCAATACGCTCTTGATCAAAAGATAGATGTGCATAACCTACTTGCAAGTCATAAAAGACTGCAGGAAGTACCGTTTGATTCTGGCCGTAAACTGATGAGCACCGTCAATGAAGACAATGGAAATTACTTTGTAGCAGTTAAAGGAGCACCGGATCAGCTGCTGAAACGAGTAACGCAGATTGAACTAGATGGCAAAGTTAGTGCAATTAGTGAAAAGCAAAAAGACGAAATTATGCTTGCTAATCAAAATATGGCTAAAAATGCGCTGCGAGTTCTGGGGCTAGCCTATAAACCTATTGCAAAGCTATACGATGATCCTTCAACTGACAATGTTGAACAAGATTTAATTTTTGCAGGTTTAGTGGGGATGATCGATCCGGAACGGCCAGAAGCCAAAAAGGCCATTGTTGAAGCCCATAATGCTGGAATTAGAACCGTTATGATTACAGGTGACTTTCAGGTAACTGCACAGGCGATTGCGGAAAGATTAGGGATTTTAAAACCGGGCGAAGATGAACGAGTTGTTACCGGTGCACAACTGGATGAATTCAGTGATGAATATCTAGAAAAGCACGTAGCAGATTTTAACGTTTATGCCAGAGTTTCACCCGAACATAAAGTCCGCATTGTCAAGGCTTGGCAGGCACAAGGTAAAATTGTAGCTATGACAGGCGATGGCGTTAATGACGCTCCTAGTTTGAAGCAGGCTGATATTGGGATAGGTATGGGGATTACCGGTACCGAAGTTTCAAAAGGGGCCAGTGATATGGTCTTAGCAGATGATAACTTTGCTACGATCGTTGAAGCCGTTAAACAAGGACGTAAAGTCTTTAGTAATATCCAAAAGGCCATCCTTTACCTGATGAGTTGTAACGTTGGTGAAGTTCTAACTGTGTTCATGATGACCATGCTGGGCTGGGATATCTTAGCTCCTGTTCAGTTATTGTGGATTAACTTAGTTACGGACACGCTGCCGGCTATTGCTCTAGGTCTTGAACCAGTTGAAAAAGGTATCATGAAGCGGACACCACGGGGTAAAAAATCAAACTTCTTCAGTGGTGGAGTCGCAAGCTCGATTGTTTACCAGGGAATTTTAGAAGGTGCTATTGTTTTAACTACTTATCAGTTAGGATTAAATTTTGGCCCTCATATGAATGAAGCTAACTTACAACATGGTGATGCATTAACTATGGCCTTTCTTACGCTAGGCTTAATTCAACTGTTTCATGCTTTCAATTCTAAGTATATTCACCAGTCTATCTTTTCAAGAAGAACATTTGCCAATAAATGGTTTAACTGGGCAATATTAATTTCTGCCGTGGTAATGGCGGCAGTAGAGTTGCCATTTATGACAAAATTCTTTGATGTCACAGAATTGAATTCCACACAATGGTTGATAGTTTTAGGTGCCGGAATTTGTATGATCGTGATAGTTGAAATTGTCAAAGCATGTCAACGTCTAGTGGGCAAAAAATAAAAAGCTAACTATAATAAAAAAGCTCCGTAATCTTAATTTAGATTGCGGAACTTTTTTAGTTTATTTTGAAACAAGATCAGCTATTTTTTGTAAATATTCAGCATCAATTTGGTCAAATCTATTGAAACTATTGCTGTCAAGGTCAAGAACTGCAAGTAAGCTGTTATTTTTGATAAGCGGAACGACAATTTCAGAATTTGTAGCCGCATCACACGCAATATGACCGGAAAATTCGTGAACATTGGGCACAATTTGAATTTGCTGAGTTTTGGCAGCTACACCGCAAACTCCCTTTCCGATTGGAATATGCATGCAAGCAATAGGTCCCTGAAATGGTCCTAAAATTAATTCTTTATCTTTAAAACGATAGAAACCTGCATAACTAACATCAGGTAAGCTATTGTAAAGCAGCGAACTGATGTTACTCATATTGGCAATTAAATCATGCTCATTTTGGAGCAAATTATCAGCCTGTTTCAAAATTAACTTGTAATCTTTTATTTTATCCATAAGTATTCTCCTAATGAAAGTGTAAGCTAGTTTAGCTCTTTTTAAAAGTGCCAATCTGTAATTCAAAATAAATTTCTCACAGATATTTTTAATGATAATTGCTTTTTTTGACAAAAAAATATTAGTATTGAACATACAATATAGCCATCATTATTTATTGTTTGCTTATACGGCAGGCACTAACAGACTTTTAGTTTGACGTGAATCAAACAGAGCTTTGTCTAAATTTTTATTAAAAAAACTGTATCACTTTTAAAATTCTTAACCGTTATAGTAAAATAGAAACTACAACTTATTATTTCATGCATTGATTATGAAAGGGGCGATGACAATGTCGATGATAGAGTTCCATAACGTGCAAAAATTTTATGGCCATTTTCATGCACTGCACGACATTAATTTAGAGATTGATCAAGGTGAAACGGTGGTTCTGATCGGGCCATCCGGTTCTGGTAAAAGTACACTTGTACGGACCGTTAACGGTCTTGAATCAATCCAGAAGGGTAAGTTGGTAGTTAACGGTCACGATCTTTCTGACCCAAAGACTAATCTCAATATTTTACGTAGTGATGTTGGGATGGTTTTCCAGCATTTTAATTTGTACAAGAATAAAGATGTACTGGAAAATATTATGCTGGCACCCAGAATAGTAAGCCATATTCCTGAAGAAGAAAATAAAAAACAGGCATTAGACTTGCTCGATATGGTTGGACTGAGGAAATGGGCACATAATATGCCTTCACAAATTTCCGGTGGTCAAAAGCAGCGTGTTGCAATAGCACGAACTCTGGCAATGAAGCCAAAGCTTATCTTATATGATGAGCCAACGTCTGCTCTTGATCCGGAAATGATTGATGATGTTTTACAAGTTATGAAGAAAGTTACCAACGAAAGTGGTATGACTTCATTAATCGTTACTCACGAAATGGGCTTTGCCAAAGAGGTGGCTAATAGAGTTATCTTCATGGATCAGGGTCGGATTGTTGAGGATGATGATAGCGAGAGCTTCTTTAAACAGCCAAAGACGGAGCGGGCACAACAATTTTTGAGTAAAATTATTTCTCACTAAGGAGGCCAATTATGAAAAAGAAATTTTGGCTACTTCCTTTATTGGCATGTATTTTAATGTTAACCGGCTGTGGTAAAAGCGTTAATGATCAATCCGTTTTAAAAAATGCTAAGCAATCTAATACGATTGTTTGGGGTGTTAAAGGTGACGTTAAGCTTTTCGGCTTAATCGATGTTCGTGATGGCCAGCAAAAAGGTTTTGACGTTGATATGGCTAAACATATTACGAAGCATATTTTAGGTCCTCAGGGTAAGGCAGAATTTGTCACTACAACCTCTCAATCCAGAATTCCTCTGTTAAAGAATGGTAATGTGGATGCTGTGATTGCTACTATGTCAATTACGCCAGAACGTAAAAAGATTATTTCTTTTTCAAAGTCATACTTTGATGCTGGTCAATCTCTGTTAGTTCCTAAAAACTCTTCAATTAAGAGTACCAAGGATCTAAATGGTAAGACAGTTATCGGTGTTGTGGGTGCTAACTCGGTTGCAAACATAAAAAAGGTAGCTCCCAAAGCTAAAGTGATCGAATTGCAGGATTATGCTCAGGCAATGAATGCATTGAAGTCACATCAAGGAGATGCTCTTACTACTGATAACGGAATTTTATTTGGTTTGGCAGTGCAGAACCCGGGCTACGAAGTTCGTGGTGGCACTTTTACTGTTGAACCTTACGGTGTTGCGGTTAATAAGGGACAAACCTCATTTACTGAAGCTGTAGACAAGGCAGTACTTGAAATGCAGCGTAACGGTGAATATAATCGCTTAATTAAAAAGTGGTTTGGCGACGTTCCAGGATTTAAGTATAAGGAGCTGTATCGCCGATGATTAATATTTTTTCAAAATTCAGCAGCCAGCTATTTGTAGGCTTAGGCTGGACAGTATTATCTAGTGTAATTGCTCTATTTTTCAGTTTAATAATTGGAACAATTTTTGCAATTATGGAAGTTCTTCCAAGTAAAGTAATGCGTGTAATTGGCCATGCATATGTAGAAATTATGCGTAACATTCCTTTGCTTGTAATCACTATGTTTTTCTATCTAGTAATTCCGATGTATGTTGTCAAAATCAATGGCTTTACTGCAGGAACTATTGGCTTAACACTCTATACTTCTGCCTTTATTGCGGAGACTATTCGTTCAGGTATTCAATCGGTCTCTAACGGGCAAATGGAGGGAGCCAGATCAACCGGTATGACCTATTGGCAGGCAATGCGTTACATTATTTTGCCTCAGGCATTTAAAATAGTAATTCCGCCTTTAGGTAATCAATTCGTTAACTTAGTTAAAAACTCTTCAGTTTTAGCCTTTGTTGCAGGGTTTGATTTGATGTACCAGGCAAACTCAATTGCGTCTACTACTTTTGACACCATTAACAGTTATTTAGTTGTAGGTGTTTTATACCTAATCGTTACTTTGCCAATTAGCTACTACATGCGACACTTAGAAAAGAAATTAGGTTAGAAGGAGGTATTAGAAAATGCAAAATTGGATTAATGCCTTTTCATGGCTTAATGTGCGCTTTTTGTTAATGGGCCTCTGGGTAACTATTTATATTTCAGTAATTTCGGTTATCTTAAGTTTCATTTTTGGTTCAATTTTAGGCATAATCAGGTATTCTAAAATAAAGTATGTTTCACAGATTGTTGGCTTTGTAATTGATATTATTCGTAATATTCCGTTACTTCTAATTATCTTCTTTACTTACTTTGGACTACCTAACTTTGGCTTAAGACCAGAAACAATTCCAGCAGCGATAATCGCCATGACTGTTTTCGAATCGAGTATGATTGCTGAAATTGTACGTTCAGGTATTCAGTCTGTTTCTGTTGGTCAAATGGAAGGGGCACGGTCTACAGGGATGTCATTTGTACAAGCACTATGGCATGTTGTTTTGCCACAAGCTTATAAAAATATGGTTCCTGCAATTATTAGTCAGTTTGTTTCCCTCATTAAGGATACATCTCTAGCAACGATTATTGTTGTTCCTGAAATGATGCAACATGCACAAGTTATTTACGGACAAAATGCAAACTATATCTTACCAATGTTTGCTGCACTTGCAGTTTTATATTTTGCTGTTTGTTTTACATTATCAATTATTGGTAATGTGATTGGTAAGCACTTGTCTTAAAGGAAGATCGTTTTATTATTTAAAGCATTTCACTATTTGTGAGGTGCTTTTTTTAGTATTTAAGAAGCTGCTAGAAATATTTATTATTAGATAATCATATATGTTAAAATACTATAAAGATAAAAACTAAATTTAAAAGGGAGAACTTATGCCTCGTCCTAAAACCAAACAAGAATTAATAGATGCAAGTAATGCATCTTACCAAAAGATTGTTGCTTTGCTTTCTAAGTTGCCGGAAGATGCTCGCACAGGTAGCTTCAACTTTGATACTAGTAAATTAAAAGAAGCCCATTGGAAAAGAGATCGCAATGTTCGTGACGTGTTGATTCATTTATATGAATGGCAGAGATTATTACTGGAATGGGTTAAAAACAATCAGGCCGGTCATGCACAAGAATTTTTACCAGAAGGGTACAATTGGCGCAATTATGGTGAAATGAATCAGCAATTTTGGGAAAAGCACCAAGCTACTGCGCTAGATGAAGCTGAAAAATTATTGGCAGAAAGTCATAAGCAAACAATGGCATTGCTTGATACTTTTACTGACGATCAACTTTTCCAAAAGAATGTATTTTCCTGGACCGGAACAAACGCTTTAGGTACGTACTTTATTGCAAATACTTCCAGTCATTATGAGTGGGCGCTGAAAAAATTGCGTAAATATCAAAGATCATTGAAATAAATGTAACTAAAAGCATAAAGATTAGCATTGCTCTGAAAGTACTGACCATTTTTTTAATGTTCATTGTTTTACCCTTACTTTTATTATTTGCAGCAGTAGAAATTAATTTTTGCTTAATGTTTTACAAAATAAAAAATGATAGCTGGAACTACGTTCAACGGCTATCATTTTTTTGTTAGTCAATAATTATTTTTACTTTGTTACTAATAATAAAACTAGGAAAGCTAATGTATCAAATAAGAAATGCACTAAGAAGCTTATCCAGATATTGTGGGTTTTGATAAAAGCCCAGTTTAAAACCAGACGTGTAAATGCTAATCCTAAAATAACATAGCCCAAGTTGTAATCATAAGTTGACAAATGAAGTAAAGCAAATATTAAAGCTGAAGCAATATTGCCCCAGAAAAGCGGGAGTGGCATGTGCATAGAATCAGCTAATTGGGTCACAGCTAACAGTGGCATAATTGCTAAAAACTCTTCACCTAATATTTGAATCGCACTGCTGAAGCGCTGATAAATGAAAATGAGCCAAACATGGGGTGTACTCATAGTTAATCCTGCGGCTGCATTTCCGGAAACAGCACCAAACAACTTCTGAGAGATCGCTCCTGAAACAACGGATACGAAATAAGCTAAAATGAAAAAGACTAGAACCCACAGCCATTCTTTGGCACGAGGAGTATGAAATAATTGCTGCCATTTACTCCCAGTAGCAATTTGCACTCCGATTATTTGAATTATCAGAAAGACAGTTACTACTAAGATTTGAAAGCCTGCTGCTATTAAAGTGGGATGATTTTCGTCAAAAATTAGAGAATCCGGGATTTGCACACCTGGCATAATCAAACAGCAGTATGCTATTAAATTTGAGAGCAATATTATCAGCCATTTTTTACCAGATAATTTATATGAACTATTTGAATTGTTAACCATGTTTATTCTTCCTTTTGTTTTTGATTTTATATTGTTATTTTGCAAAAGACAATTTGCTGGCTTGTGAAAGCATCACAAAGTAAATTTAATTTTTAGCTAAATTGCCTTGCGTTAAAATTCAAAAATAACCTATAAATTAATAAACTTTTTGGCTAAGTGCTACAATTATCTTGGAAGCTAACAGTATTTTAATTTGTTTTATATTAAATTTAAAACCAGCAGTCATCAACTTTATATCTCAAAATATATTTATTTAACTAATTAAGAAGGTTCATTATATGAAAAAAGTCACAATTAATAATCAAGTATTACCAGCGCTGGGAATAGGTACTTGGGAAATAGGAGATGATCCTAAACTTCGAGATGAAGAAATAGCAGCAATTAGAGCCGGTCTTGATGCAGGCTTAAGTGTGATTGACACCGCTGAAATGTACGGAAATGGTCGCTCTGAAGAGTTGGTGGGGGAAGCCATTAAACCATATCAACGCGCAAAAATCTTCTTGATTTCTAAAGTTTTACCGCAAAATGCGTCTAGATCAAAAATGCGGCAAAGTTTGCAAAACAGTTTGCAAAGGCTCCAAACTGATTATCTGGATTTATATCTATATCATTGGCGGGGAATGGTACCTTTATCTGCGACCGTTTCTGAATTGCAAGCTTTACAAAATGAGGGACTAATTCGCTCTTGGGGCGTATCGAACTTTGATATAGACGATATGCAGGAATTATGGCAACTGCCGGAAGGCCAAAATTGTGTAGTTAATGAGGACTTATATAATTTAGAAACCAGGGGAATTGAATATAGTCTTTTACCTTGGCAAAGAGAGCATCACGTTCCACTAATTGCTTATAGTCCTTTAGGACGTGGACCAAAAATGGGCAGCACAATGATGAAAAACGAGGCCGTTTTACAAGTTGCTGAGGAACACGAGGCAAGTGCTTATCAAATTTTACTTGCCTGGGTCATGCAACAGCCCGATGTTTTGGCAATACCAAAGAGCAGTAGTTCAAAGCATTTATTATCCAACCTGAAAGCTTTGGATATTGAGCTAACCCCAGAAGACTTGCAGATTTTGGAAAAGGCATTTCCTAAGCCTGAACGCAAAGAGCCCCTGGCAATTTATTAAAACGAGTTTCGACAGTTCTTTTAAACACTAATCATTAAAAAACTAAAAAATAAAGTAAAAAAGCTTGAGTTATCTCAGGCTTTTTCTGTACCCTTATACTAGGTAAGAAATTGGGAAGTTAAATAATGAAAAGTTTTTTATTTCGTTTATATTTGATGGCAATGAAAATAATTGCTCGTTTTACACCAATACAAAATAATAAAGTGGTTGTTCTTAATGGTGCAGGTCGTTCTGGCTCAAATGGCTATCTGTTTGGCAAATATTTACAAAAAAGCCATCCCGAATATGAGGTTACTATTGTAGAACCTTGGCCATCGTCGCATTTGCCACTTAAAACTTGGCGAAAAATTGGGGCAGCGAAATTTGTGTTCACCACACATCAGCCGTTCAAAGTTCATGCCAGGCAGGTTAATATCCAATTTTGGCATGGTATACCACTTAAACGCATGGGCTTCATGGCCAATAATACTAGTTCCAAAGTTGACCTGCGCAATGCTAAATTATGGCAAAAGAATGCTGATATAGTTTGCTCAAGCAGCGATTTATATGAAAGCTTGATGAGTGCCTGCTGCGGAATTGAATCTAATAAGTACCATAAAACTGGTTTTCCTCGTATTGATGCTTTGAAAAACCCAGTTATTAGTAAAAAACAGCTACTTGGTGATTTATTTAAAACCGAGGATGATGAGGCGCAAATTGGTATTTATATGCCAACATTTCGTTATGAAATGGAAGATAGTCAAATTATGAAGCAAGTTCAGCAGGGTAATTTTTTAACGCTGTTTGATTTTAACATTGAGCAGTTAAATAATTCATTAAAAAAGAATCACCAATATTTAGTAGTGAAGCTTCACCCTTATGAAATGAAACTTTTTAAGCATTTGCAAAGTGATTACTCTAATATTGCCTTTCTTAATAATGATTATTTATATCGGCAAGATATTGACCTTTACCAGCTTTTGGGCAATACTGCTTTTTTGATTACAGATTTTTCCTCAATTTATTTTGATTATTTAAATATTGATAAGCCGATAATATTTATAACCAATTATTTACGGCAATACGAAGAAAAGCGTGGTCTTTTAATGGGACCTTATGAAGAAATTGTACCTGGAATATGTGTAAAGACACAGCATGAGCTTATTCAGGCACTGGCAATGCCAGATCAATACAGTGCGAAACGGCGTTACTGGTTAGAATTAACAAATCAGGTTCAGGACCAATCAAGTTGCGCAAATGTAGTTCAGTTGTTAAAGAGTATTTAGAGGGTAAGTTGTGAAAAGAACTTTTTTAAACATTCTGTATAATGCGGTTTACCAAATTTTTCTGGTATTAGTACCGTTAATAACAGTTCCCTATCTTTCAAGAATTTTAGGTCCCAAAACATATGGGATATACAGCAACGTCAATAATATTGTTCAGTTTTTAATGATTTTCTGTACTCTTTCAGTGTCCTATATTGGGATGAGGACAATTTCTCAGATTAGAGCCTTTGGCAGCGAGCAGGATTTAACCAAGGCTTTCTGGGGCCTATGGTATTTTCAGGCTATAGCTGGATTCGTCACAATAGTGATAGTAATTGCTGTTACCAGCTTTTTTAAGATTAAGTACGGTCAATATTTACTATTAATGGTGCCATATCTTATTTCCGCTCAAGTTGATATTTCGTGGTTCTTTCAGGGATTAGCTGATTTTGGTCGTGTTGTGTTAAAAAATACTGCGGTTAAGCTGGTTTCTGTCATTCTGATCTTATTATGGGTAAAAAATCCAGGCGATCTCTGGAAGTACATGTTGATCATGTCAGTTTCAACAATGCTGGGCTCATTTGTTTTTTGGTTTGACATTCACCGCTATGTTGGTGGGCCGGTCAAACATTTTTACCAATATCGCGCAACTGTTAAAGCAATCATTACCCTGTTAATTCCGCAAATTGCTACCCAAATTTATACTTCTCTCGATAAACCTATCTTGGGTCTCTTTCAAAATTCGACGCAGGTTGCCTTTTATGACAATTCCCAAAGAATTTCTAACATGGTTTTAGGGATCGTCACTAGTATTTCTCTGGTAATCATGCCTAAAATGGCTGGTGAGGGGAAAAAAGAACAACGGATAGTTTTAAAAAAGTCCCTTGAAGCGACAGTGATGCTGGGAACTTTGTTTGCAGTTATTATTATGGCTAATACCAAGGAATTTGTACCCTTCTTTTTCGGTCATAAATTCATTCCTATGACGCCATTGATGTTTTTCTTTACTCTCACTATCATTATGATTCCAACTGGCGGAGTATTCGCTAATCAATTTGCGCTTGCCAATCATCGAGATCGCGATTATGCCATTCCAGTCATAGTTGGTGCTTTCTTGGAAGTAATATTAAGCTATTTTCTGGATCAACTATACGGTGCAACAGGTGCTATGATAGCAATTTTAATAACCGAGTTTATAGTTTTACTTTTGCGTTTGTGGATTGTGCGGGATGGTTACGATTTTAAATACTCTTTTCGTGAAATTCCCAAGTATTTTATAATTGCTGCTATTGTTTTGGCAGTGGGTCTCCTTTTGCCCCAAATGTTTGCTTCGGCATTTCTTAATATGCTTTGCAAATCGATCATTATGTTTGTTTTATATATCGCGTTAATGTTTTTATTAAAACTCGATTTTAACCAAGACATAATTTTATTATTGAAAAAATTTTTTACCAGAGGTTAATAAATGATTCCCAAAATAATTCATTATGTGTGGGTAGGGGGTAACCCTAAACCACAAAATATTCAGCGTTGCATGAAGACCTGGTCAAAACACTTGCAGGATTATCAAATTATCGAATGGAATGAACACAATTTTGATATTCACGAAAATAAATATGTAGAACAAGCATATCAGGCTAAAAAATGGGCCTTTGTTTCAGATTACATTCGAGCTAAAGCAGTCTATGAAATGGGCGGTATCTATCTGGATACGGATGTTTTGGTTTTGGATAATTTACACGATTTGTTAAATAATAAAGCTTTTGTCGGTTTTGAAAATAAGGATAATCCTTTTACAGCAGTATTTGGAGCGGAAAAAGGTCATCCACTGATTAAAGACATGCTTTCTTATTATGATGACCGTAATTTCACGTTTGACAAACAAGACCAATTAGCAGGAGTGAATACTGTTTCTGTATCTGACATTTTAAAAAATAAATATGGTGCTCAGCCTAATAACAAGGAGCAGCAATTGCAGACCGGTATACACGTTTATCCGGATGGTGTACTTTGTAATCCTTCTGCGCAGTCAAAGACCATCCATGTTTTTACCGGAACATGGATGGAAGGAGCTAAGCCACTGAAAAGAAAAATAGTGACAGCTCTGAAAGTCAGGATCAAAACTAAAAAAGAGGCAGCACTATATGCCAAAGTTTTCAGATAATCTGACTGAAGAAGAATTACAGAACCTGGTGCAAGAAGTTTCTCTTAAATATTTTGGCAGACAGTTTAAGCACCGAGTAAAAATTAATAAGCGCATGACAACAACTGGTGGTCGGTATCATTTAGATGATCACCACATTGAAATTAATGCGCATTTTTTAGTGCCGCAATATTATCAAGAATTGATTGGCATAATTAAGCACGAATTGACGCATTACCACTTACATTTAAATCACAGAGGATATCGTCATCAAGACCATGACTTTAAAGTTTTACTTAATAAAGTTGGTGGTTCAAGATATGCACCAGATATTGGTCTCAGGCGCAAAAGAAGAGCAAAATACTTATACATTTGCACAGTTTGCGGACAAAAGTATTGGCGAGTTCGCCGATTAAATTTACGACGATATGCGTGTGGTCATTGTAAAGGTAAATTAAAACTGGTTGACTACAGGTGACTTAAAACAACTTAAAAATTTTTGATTTGACAAAATGTTAGGCACCAAACTATAATTAACTTGTAAAATATATTAGGTACCTAACTTTATATTATTTTATTAAAGGAGCTTAATAATGATTCAAACAAGTGATCAATTAATGAAACAACTTCATTTTATTATGCGTGCCAGTCGCTACTACATGTTTCAGAATAAAGAGCCGATATCTGGTCAAAAACGAGTTTTAGCAATCTTAAAGTTGGAAGACGGCCTAACCCAAAATTATCTGGCTGAGATTTTGGCTCTGAAGCCGGGCTCTTTAGCAGAACTGTTGAAAAAGATGGAGTTAAAAGGCGATATCCGACGTGAAGTTGATGAGCAAGACAAACGGGTTAAACGAGTTTATCTAACAGAGAGCGGAAAAGAAAAGGCCGCAAAGTTAGCCGAACAAAAAGCCAAGCAAGATACTGCACCGTTTTTTGCTGGTTTGACTGCGGAAGAGCAAGACCAATTTGGTCAGTATCTGCAAAAAATTGCTACGGGCTGGGATGATGATTTTAAGGATAAAGCCAGTTCTTTTGTTGATCCGGCCTATCGAATGGAAAGAATTAAAAAATGGCGTGAATATGCCGCTGAGCATAACTTTTCAAGATCAGATATGCGCGCTATGTGTCATCATATGCATGAACGGCATCACTACCATCATGACTTTCCTCGCGCTGATTTTAACAGAAATTATTGCGATTATGATAAGATGCACGGGTATGACCGCGACTTTTGGCGAAAATTTTGGCATAATGAAAATGAAGATTTATAATTAGCAACATGATTAAAGTTTTTCAATTATTGAAAAACTTTTTTATTTAGTCTAAATAAGGAAAGCCGGTATCTT
Organism: Lactobacillus sp. ESL0259; assembly: GCF_003693045.1. Taxonomy (NCBI): domain Bacteria; kingdom Bacillati; phylum Bacillota; class Bacilli; order Lactobacillales; family Lactobacillaceae; genus Lactobacillus; species Lactobacillus sp. ESL0259. The sequence continues at coordinate 51,061 of NZ_REHP01000005.1, forward strand.
TTATGGCATTTGGGTCACGTAAAGATGGAAAGCAAAATGTTAAAATTAGTGACTTTTTAGACCTGCTAAAAAGTTTAAATGTGAAAAAGTCTTTGTTCATAATTGGTTTACTACTTAGTCTTGTCACAAGTGCAGCCAATTTAGCATTACCTTTATTAACCAGGCAGCTGGTGGACACTAGTAAATGGGATAACTTTAATTATTCAAGTTTAGTTATTATCATCGTGGTTTTTGTGTTGCAGCTAGTTTTAGGAACTTTGGGCGGATACGTACTGCGCTATTTTGGTGAAAGCGTAGTCAAGATCCTGCGTGAACGGTTATGGGCTCACCTGTTAAAATTACCTGTTACTTATTTTGATGCTAATAAAGTGGGTGAAAGCAGCTCGCGACTAGTCAATGATACTGGAATAATAAAAGATTTACTGGCTTCGCAGTTTCCTAATTTTATTACCGGCGCAATCCAATTATTTTTCTCATTAATCATTTTATTTGTGATGGATTGGGAAATGGCCACCTTAATGTTTGTCGTAGTTCCTATTGTGGTAGTAATTTTATTACCGGTTGGTCGCATAATGGTGAGACTAGGTCGTAAACTACAAGCGGAAACAGCCAAATTTAATGGTGAGGTCAATGAAAAACTATCTGAGGTCCGCTTAATTAAATCCAGTAACGGCGAAAAACATGAGCAGGAAGCTGGTAATCACCGAATCAATAAAATTTTCACCATTGGAGTTTTAGACGCACGCGTCGAAGCTGTTTTACAGCCAATCATTATGACCTTGATGATGGCTGCTTTTGCCGGCATTTTGGCTTTTGGCATTATTCGCGTTGGTCAAGGTTCTTTAACAAGTGGTTCATTAGTGGCCTTTTTACTGTACTTATTTAATGTTATTGGCCCTGTTGCCAATTTTGCCACCTTTTTCTCCCAGATTCAAAAAGCCTTAGGCTCAACTGAACGTATCCAAGAAATTTTACGAATAGAGCCCGAAAAGAACTTGGGTCAACAGACCTGCGATTTAACTAATAAAACTTTAACTGCACAAAATCTGAATTTCAGCTATGTGAAAAATGAACCAGTTTTACAGTCAATTTCATTTGTTTCACGACCCAATTCTGTGATTGCTTTTGCTGGTCCTAGCGGTGGCGGGAAGTCAACTATTTTTGCATTACTAGAGCGGTTTTACCAACCAGATAGTGGCAAAATTACTATTGGGAAGCAGGATATCCAAGATATTGACCTGGCAAATTGGCGCTGCCAAATAGGTTATGTTTCTCAAAATAGTGCCATTTTTTCTGGCACAATTCGGGAAAACCTGGTTTATGGTTTGACTAAAGAGATGACCGATGAAGATCTTTGGCGTGGTCTTTCTTTGGCTTATGCGGATCAATTTGTCCGTGAATTTCCTGATCAGATGGAGACCGAAATAGGTGAGCGCGGAATTAAGCTCTCTGGTGGTCAAAAGCAACGCTTAGCTATTGCCCGGGCCTTTTTACGGAATCCCAAGATTTTAATGCTGGATGAAGCTACGGCAAGTCTCGATTCAGAATCAGAGGGAAAAGTGCAACAAGCTCTTGATAAACTGATGGTTAACAGAACCACTTTGGTAATTGCACACCGACTGGCGACGATTGTTAATGCCGATCAAATATATTTTATAGAACATGGAAAAGTTACGGGCCATGGCACCCACCACGAATTGATGCAAAAGCATAGTTTATACGCTAAGTATGTCACCGAGCAGATGGTAAATTAACCGCTTTTAAATAAAAATGATTAAGAAAACTCTTGTGCTAAATTCAATTTTGGGTTATAGTATTGAATGTGTTGCGGGCATGGCGGAATGGCAGACGCGCAAGACTAAGGATCTTGTGATCGCTTTTAGATCGTGGAAGTTCGAGTCTTCTTGCCCGCATTTGCTTTAATGGAGCTTTGGCTCCATTTTTTTGTGCTTAATTTTTTTAAGCAGATTTATTTTGCAACCAACTAACTTTATTTTAAAAATTAATTATATTGCATAGTTTTATAATTAAGAGAGGTTATACTTAAGAAGAGATTTTTTAAAGCAAGGGAAAACAAATGGCGAGGAAACGAAGAAGCAAGAAGTTATCTAATACAGCAATCATTATGCGCACTTTTATTATTTTATTTTTGTTAATAATTGCTTTTGTGGCTTTTCGTTATTATCGTAGGCAGGCAATTCAGTCTGAACAGATTAGACAAGAGCAGCTTGCGCGTGAAGAGGCAAGGCAAAAGATTATCAGACAGCATAAGGCGTTTATCCGCGAAATTGGCCCGATAGCTAAAGAAGTGGATAAATCTTTTGATCTTTTACCTAGTATCACAATTGCTCAAGCCTGTCTCGAAAGTGATTATGGTAAAAGCGATCTTTCCCAAAAATACAATAACCTCTTTGGCGTCAAAGGCAATAACCCTAATACTTCTGCTGTCTTAAAAACCAAAGAATTTGAAAAAGGTAAATGGATTGAAATCAAAGCTCGTTTTCAAATCTATGACTCTTATGAAGCTTCAATCAGGGCTCATGCGCGCTTGTTCCAAAAGGGGACGACTTGGGATGCCAAGCAGTACCGGCACGTTCTGGCAGCCAAAAATTATGAGGCTCAGGCTCGTGCTTTAGTCAAGGACGGCTATGCCACCGACCCTGATTATGCAGATAAACTGATTAAATTAATTGAAGAATACAATCTTGACCGTTTTGATAAATAGAATGCACAGGGGAGCAAATACAATTGCGATTTTTGGTACAATAGAAGAGTTATAAATTTTAGGGTGAAAGGATTCAGAATGAGCGTAGAATCAATTTTAAAAGGTTTAAATCCACAGCAAAAAAAGGCAGTACAGATTACAGAAGGGCCATTGTTAGTCGTTGCTGGAGCGGGTTCTGGGAAAACATCCGTGCTAACGCGGCGAATTGCTTATCTGGTTGCTGAAAAAGGGATCGCGCCTTGGAATATTTTGGCTATTACTTTTACCAATAAAGCTGCTACTGAAATGAAAGAGCGTGAATATAAGTTATTGGGACAGCAGGCTGACGGTATCTGGATATCGACTTTTCATGCTCTTTGTGTCCGCATATTAAGACGGGATGCCGAAAAAATTGGTTATAGCAGTAATTTTTCGATTGCTGATTCAGCTGAACAACTTACTTTAATTAAACATATCCAAAAAGAGCAAAATATTAATCCCAAAATGTATGAACCACGGAGGATTTTGTCTGCCATTTCCAATGGCAAAAATGATTTACTTACTCCAGATGCATTTTCAGCCAGCGCTGCCTCACCTTTTGAAAAAATAACTGCTCAAGTTTATCAGGAATATCAAAAACGCTTAAAGAATGATCAAATTATGGACTTTGATGATTTGATTATGCAAACTCTGGTCTTATTTAAGAAGGCTCCGACAGTTTTACATTATTATCAAAATAAATTTCGTTATTTACTGGTGGATGAATACCAGGATACCAACCAGGCACAATATGAACTGTGTCATGCTTTAGCGGCTCAATATAAAAATATCTGTGTTGTCGGTGATGCGGATCAGTCAATCTATGGTTGGCGCGGTGCCAATATGGAAAACATTATGAATTTTGAACAAGACTATCATGATGATGGCGTTCAAACTGTCAAACTGGAGCAAAATTACCGTTCAACTGGTCATATTTTAGCGGCTGCTAATGCGGTAATAAAGAACAACCGTAACCGCAAAGCCAAAAAGCTGTGGACAGACCAAGGTGAAGGTGCAAAAGTAACTTATTATCGTGCCCAAAGTGGCGACGATGAAGCGCATTTTATTATTGCTAAAATACAAGAAGAGGTAAAAGAGAAAAAGCGTTCTTATCACGATTTTGCGGTATTATACCGCACCAATGCTCAATCCAGAACAGTTGAGGAGTCCTTTGTCAAGTCAAATGTTCCTTACCAAATTGTTGGTGGTCATAAGTTCTATGATAGAAAAGAAATCATGGATATTATGGCTTATTTAAAGTTAGTAGCTAATCCCAGCGATTCCATGAGTTTCAACCGGATTATTAATACCCCTAAGCGCGGTATTGGACCAGTTAGTGTGCGGCGTTTTATGGACTTTGCCCGTGATAACAATTTATCAATTTTAAAAGCCTTTGATCACATTAGTATGTCGGGCGTTACTGCTCGGGCAGCCGCCAGACTAAGTGATTTTGGCGCTAAACTACGCGATGCGATTAACTTTGCTAAAGATCATACAGTTACTGGTCTGACTGAAAAAATACTGCAAGATTTTGGCTATACTGCTGCCCTGAAAGCTGAACATACAATTGAGGCAGAGACTAGATTAGAAAACCTGGATGAATTTTTGTCTGTTACTAAGCGTTTTGACGATGAATATGAAGAAAACGATGACGCTGAAAATGCATTGAGTGACTTTTTGGCCGAGGTTTCTCTTTTAAGTGACCAAGATGATTTGACCAATAATGATGATCAAGTGGCGTTAATGACATTACACGCCGCAAAGGGGCTGGAATTTCCAGTAGTCTTTTTAGTGGGAATGGAAGATGGACTTTTTCCTTTGTCACGCGCTTTGATGGAAGATGATCAGCTGGAAGAAGAGCGCAGATTGGCTTATGTGGGTATTACCCGAGCTAAGCGCGAACTGTTTTTAACCAATGCCTACTCACGTATGATGTATGGCAGAATGCAAAATAATCCTCCTTCCAGATTTTTGGCAGAAATTGATCAAGACGATCTGAATATTGAAAATTCCGTTCCAATTACCTTGACTAGTGATAACTTGCAAGCTGAAACTGCACCTTTTGCTAATAGTGATGAACGGGCACGTGCACAGGTTTATACTCCCAAAGTTAAACCTGCTGGTGCAGTGGGAGCAGAGAAAAAAGGCTGGAATGTCGGCGACCAGGTAGAGCATAAGTCCTGGGGCAGAGGCGTTGTAACTAAAGTTAACGGCAAAGGCGAAGACATGGAACTTGATATTGCTTTTAGTGGCAAAGGAATCAAGCGGCTTCTAGCAGCATTTGCACCAATTAAAAAGGTATAATAAAAGCAGAAATAAAAAAATAGTTTTAAATCAGGAGGAAGAAAATGGCAGATTTAACTCTTGATGAGGCCAGAAAAGAAGTCGCAGCTCTAAGAGATAAACTAGACGAATGGGCAAATGCCTATTATACAAAGGACACACCTGAAGTTGAAGATAATGTGTACGATAAAAACTATAATCGTTTAGTTGAACTTGAGCAGGAATTTCCGCAGCTGGTGTCACAAGATTCCATTACTCAAAAAGTAGGGGGACAGATTGACAATCAGTTTACTAAGGTTACTCATGAAATTCCAATGTTATCAATGGGAGATGTTTTTTCTAAAGAAGAACTGCAGGAATTTGATGACAGAGTGCAAAAACAAATAGGTCACGAAGTTGCTTATAACGTAGAGTTAAAAATTGATGGTCTGTCTATTGCCTTAGAATATACTGACGGTAAATTAACTAGGGCTTCTACCAGGGGAAATGGTCAAGTAGGTGAAGATGTTACTCCTAATGCACGCTATATTTCTGATATACCGCAAACCTTGCCCGCAAAATTGACCACAGAAGTTCGGGGTGAATGTTACATGGGTAAAGAACCATTTGCTAAACTCAATGCGGAGCGTGATGAAAAAGGTGAAGCAACTTTTGCTAATCCGCGCAACGCCGCAGCCGGCTCTTTACGGCAATTAGATGCAAGTATTACCAAACACCGGCACTTGAGCACATTTATTTATACTTGGGTTAATCCGCCAGCAGAAATTACCAGCCAACACCAAGCCATTGAAAAGATGACGCAGCTGGGTTTTCATACTAATCAAACCGGTCGCAGAATTGCGAAAATGGCCGATATTTTTGCTTTTATTGACGAATATACTGCTAAAAGAAATTCGCTAGATTACGGTATTGACGGGATCGTTTTAAAAGTTGACGATTTGGATTTGCAACAAGAACTAGGAAATACCATCAAAGTGCCCCGTTGGGAAATAGCGTATAAATTTCCTCCTGAAGAGCAGGAAACTGTGGTTCATGAAATTAAGTGGACGGTTGGTCGTACTGGAGTTGTAACGCCAACTGCAATTATGGATCCTGTCCAGTTAGCTGGTACTACAGTTTCTCATGCTGTTTTGCATAACGCCGATTTATTGCAACAAAAAGATGTCCGTATTGGCGATACCGTTATGTTACATAAAGCGGGCGATATTATACCCGAGATTTCAGAAGTGGTATTAGCTAAAAGACCGAAGGATGCTCAACCTTATCCGATTCCGACAACTTGCCCGTCGTGTGGAGAAAAATTGATTCATCTAAAAGATGAAGTAGCATTGCGCTGTGTTAATCCGTCGTGTCCTGCTCAAATTGAAGAGGGTATAACTCATTTTGCTTCAAGACCGGCTATGAATATTGACGGCTTAGGGCCTAAGATCGTGCGGCAGTTAATTAAGAATGGTTTAGTTCATAATGTAGCTGATTTGTATCATTTAACCGCTGCTGATTTGGAAAAACTGGATCATTTTAAAGATAAATCTATCAGCAATTTATTAAACGCCATCAATAATTCAAAAAGAAATTCCGTTGAATTATTGTTAACTGGACTTGGAATTGATCATGTCGGTGCAAAGGCTGCCAGATTAATTGCACAAAAGTTTAAAAATATGGCAAAGATTATAACTGCAGACGTGCAAGATGTAGCTGCTATCGCTACAATAGGGATGACAATTGCAGAATCTTTAACCACTTATTTTGCTCAAGATGAAGTTAAAGATCTAGTTAATGAACTTAAAAATAGTGGTGTTAACATGGATTATCTGGGTGCAGAACCTGAAGACACCGCAGCAATCCCTGACAATTACTTTAAAGGTAAAACTGTCGTTTTAACAGGAACTCTGGCGCATTACACTAGAAGTGAGTTTACCAAGAAATTACAAGCACTTGGTGCTAAGGTAACTGGTTCTGTTTCAAGAAAAACCGATTATGTAATTTATGGTCAGGACGCTGGTTCCAAATACACCAAAGCGCAGAAGCTCGGTGTACCGTTATTGACTGAGGAAGAAGCAATTGCTCAAGTTAAATAAAGGAACTTTTAAAGTGAAAAAATACTTGAAAATATTAACGCTTTTGGGAATATCATTGAGTTTGACGGCTTGCGGCAACTTGAAAAATTCCAACTTGGCGAATAACGCTAAAACATCATCGAATTCAAGCCCTAAAACATATCAAACTACTGATACTGGTAATAATGGGTATACTGTTTTGCTTAAAAACGGGCATTATGTAACAAGCCCAATATCTGGCCTGACAGCGACTGATAATGATAATTCTGTTGACACCAGAGAATTAGAACGAGGCTTGGTCCAGATTTCTAAAGGTGTTTATTCAACAAATTCATATGTCTTTCAGGAAGGCCAGTATATTTCTGCCACTGTAGCTAATCAATGGCTGGGACGAAAGTCAAAGTCAAATCCCACTGGCCTTAATCCCAAAATAGGAACTAAGAAAAATTACCAACCAATTTATTTAGAAGAAATAATTGAACAAGATTTTTTGACTGGATCCGGTTCAAATTACCACATAGGTGGTATTAGTATTGGGCTTGCTCTTAATTCAATTGACTATTATCAAAAGAAAAAAGATGGTCCTGAATACCAGGCACAAATTTCACGTACGCAGCAAAAGCAATATGGGCAAGCAGTGGCTCAAAAAGTAGTGGCTCGTTTGCGGAAAAAGAAAGCCTTAAAGAACATTCCAATTACGGTTGGGCTTTTTGCTAAAGAAAGTAAGGATTCTTTAGTAGCTGGAACTTACTTTTTGAGCGGGACAGCGGCCGCTAATAGTAGTAAAATAACTAAATGGAAAACTATTAATACTCAAGCGGAAGTTTTACCAACGGTTGGTGGTAAAAAAGCAATTAATAGCAGTGATGCTTCCAGTTTCAATAGTTTTAAAGAATCTATTCAAAATTATTTCCCTAATATCAGTGGTGTAACAGCAACTTTACGCTATGAAAATGGTAAGTTAGCTCAAGAAAATATTACAATTACTACCCAGTTTTATGGGTATGAGCAAATTCAAAGTTTTACCAGGCTGGTTTTATCAACCGCAAAGAAGTATTTGGCTAATAACGTGCCCATCGAAATTAAGATTGGTTCCGTTAATGATATCCAGGCTTTAGTTGCTAAAGAAACAGGGGATAGTAGTTATCAAGTCCATATTTATGGTGGCGAATAAGGAGGTATATTTGCGTGGAAATTACAGAAGATACAATTAAACACGTTGCGACTTTGTCGCGGCTTGAGATTGATGAAAAAGATATCAGCAAGGTAACTGAACAAATGAGTTCAATTATTAATATGGCTGATCAATTATCAGAAGTTAATACTGCTGGTGTGAAAGAAACCGTTCAGGTTGTTGATCGTGATACTGTCTTTAGAGAAGATGAGCCTGAACACTGGCAAGATCGAGCTGAATTAATGAAAAATGTTCCTGAACAGGCCAATGGCTTCATTAAGGTTCCGGTAATTATTAATAAGGATGAGGACGAGTAATGAATTACTTAAATGAAGATATTGACTCTTTAAATGAAAAACTTGCCCAAAAGACTTTGTCAGCCGACAAATTAGCGCAAGATACAATTGATAATATTAAAAAGACAGATGACAAGTTGAATGCTTGGATTACTGTTCAAGAAGATGCAAAGCCACAAAATGATTTAGACTTTGCTCATAATAAACTTGCTGGCATTCCCATTGCCATTAAAGACAACATTATTACTGATGGTGTTAAAACAACGGCAGCTAGTCATATTCTAGATAATTACATTCCGGTATATGATGCGACTGTCATTGAAAGATTAAAAAAGGCGCAAGTGACTTTTGTGGGTAAAACCAACATGGATGAATTTGCGATGGGTTCTTCTACGGAACATTCATACTTTGGTATTACCCACAATCCATGGAATTTGGATAAAGTACCGGGCGGTTCGTCTGGTGGTTCAGCTGTTGCTGTTGCCTCGGGCCAAGTCGTTGCTGCTTTGGGTTCAGACACTGGTGGTTCGATCAGGCAGCCTTCTGCGTTTAACGGCATTTTTGGTATCAAGCCAACATACGGCCGCGTTTCTCGCTGGGGCTTAATTGCTTTTGCTTCTTCATTAGATGAAATCGGCGTGATGAGTAAGCGGGCAAAAACTTCGGCTCAAGTTTTAAACGTGATCGCGGGTAGTGACGAGCACGACTCTACTCTTTCGACTAGAGCAGTGCCTGATTTTACCAAGTACATTGGTCAAGATGTTAAGGGTATGCATGTAGCGGTAGTTAAAGAATATATGGCTGCAGTGGATGGCGATATGCGCAAGGCAATTCAAGAACAAATTGATGCTCTGGAAAATGCTGGAGCAATCATTACTGAGGTATCTTTGCCTTTAACCAAGTATGTAGTTCCCGACTATTACATTATTGCTTCAAGTGAGGCTTCATCAAACCTGCAAAGATTTGATGGTATTCGCTACGGCTACCGTGCTCAAGATACTAAGAACCTATTAGATGTTTACGTTAAGTCACGCTCAGAAGGCTTTGGCGAAGAAGTTAAGCGGCGGATTATGCTGGGCTCTTTTGCACTTTCGGCTGGCTCTTATGATCGTTTCTTTAGACAAGCATCTAAAGTCAGAACGTTAATTTGTGACGAATTCGATCAGATTTTTGCTGAGAATGACGTTATTGTGGGCCCAACCACCACCACTCCTGCTTTTGGCATCGGTAGTGAAATTTCTGACCCAATTAAAATGTACAATAATGATATCTTGACAATTTCAGCCAACTTAGCAGGAATTCCTGCTGCCAGTGTTCCTGCTGGTTTAGTTGATGGAATGCCTGTAGGACTGCAGATTATGGCCAAACGGTTTGATGAAGGTAGTATTTTCCAAGTAGCTGATTTTATCGAGCGAAGCAATAAGTTTTATGAAAAAACACCAACTGGAATGGAGGATTAACTGATGAATTTTAAATCAACGATTGGGTTCGAAGTTCACTTTGAATTAAAAACTAAAAGTAAGATTTTTTCACCTTCGCCAGTAAGTTATGGTGCTAAACCCAACACGGAAACTAATGTCATTGATTGGGCGATGCCAGGTGTTTTACCTTACGTTAACAAGGACGTTTACCGCTTAGGAATTATGGTTGCATTAGCCACACATGCTCATATTTTGCCAACAACTCATTTTGACCGGAAAAATTACTACTACCCTGATAGTCCTAAGGCTTATCAGATTACCCAATTTTTCCAACCACTAGCTCGTGATGGTTATGTTGAAATTGAATCTCATGGTAAGAAAAAGCGCATAGGAATTCATGAAATGCACATCGAGGAAGATGCCGGTAAAAATACTCACGGGACCAACGGTTATTCTTACGTTGACTTAAACCGGCAGGGTGTTCCTTTACTTGAAGTTGTTTCTGAGCCCGAAATTGCTGATCCGGATGAAGGCTATGCTTACCTTGAAAAATTGCGTAAGATAGTGCAATTTACCGGTGCTTCCGACGTTAAGATGGAAGAGGGATCAATGCGTGTTGATACCAACATTTCCATTAGACCTGCCGGTCAAAAGGAACTGGGTACCAAAGTTGAAATGAAGAACCTGAACTCTTTTGAACATGTACGTAAGTCTTTGGCATATGAAGAAAAGCGTCAAGCTCAAGTTCTCCTTTCTGGTGGTCGCGTGCAACTTTCAACTCGCCGCTTTGACGAAGCAACTGGTAAAACAGTTTTGGAGCGTGTCAAAGAAGGCGATGCAGATTACCGTTACTTCCCTGAACCTGATATCGCACCTGATCATATCAGCCAAGAGTGGATTGATGAAATCAAGTCAAATTTACCGCGTTCAGCTGAAGAACGTTACAACCAGTATGTGAATGAATTTGGTCTGAAAGAATATGACGCCAATGTTCTTTTGCAAACCAAAGAGAGTTCAGACTTCTTTGATCAGACTGTTGCTGCAGGAGCTGATCCCCAGCTTGCTGCTAACTGGATGAACACTCAAGTTAATGGTTATTTGAATGATAATCGGGTTGAACTTGCTGATATTAAGTTGACACCAGAACATTTAGCTGCCATGATTAAATTGATTAAAGATGGTACGATTTCTTCTAAAATAGCTAAAAAGGTCTTTGCAGAGACAATTGCTAATGGTACAGACCCTAAGAAATACGTTGAAGACAAAGGTATGGTGCAGTTATCTGATACCAGCGTTTTGGCTCCTATGGTTAAAGAAGTTGTTGATAACAACCCACAATCGGTAGAAGACTTTAAGAACGGTAAGGATCGGGCAATTGGTTATCTTGTCGGGCAGTTGATGAAACAAACCAGGGGCAAGGCCAATCCAAAGGTAATTAATAAGTTGCTGAATGAAGAATTGCAAAAGCGTTAAGTAAGTTTTGAAGTAATAAGGGTAGAAATTATGACTGAAAAAGCAAGATTGATCTATAATCCTGTATCTGGTCACGAACAGATGCCTAAAAATGTCGCGGATATATTGGACGTTTTGGAACAAGCTGGGTATGAGGCAAGTGCATTTAGAACCAAGCCAGAAAAGCAGAGTGCGCAAAAAGAAGCAACTCGGGTAGCTAATGAAGGCTTTGATTTGATTGTTGCCGCTGGCGGTGATGGCACCATTAATGAAGTGGTCAACGGCATTGCGAATTTGGAAAAAAGACCAAAGATGGCAATTATTCCTGCCGGTACTACTAACGATTATGCTCGTGCTCTGCATATACCCCGAAATGATATTGCCGAAGCAACAAAGGTTATTCTCAAAAATAAAACCCGTAAAATGGATATTGGTGAGGCAACTTTTGCCAAGGATATTCAGTATTTTGTTAATATTGCTGCTTGTGGTTCATTGACTGAACTGACATATGGTGTTCCGTCGGAAGTAAAGTCTGCACTGGGCTATACTGCCTACTTAATTAAGGGTGCGGAAATGCTGCCGCATCTTACTGAAAACGAACTTCGTCTTACCTATGATGAGGGCGTATACGAAGGCAAGCTTTCAATGTTATTGCTCGGAATGACCAATTCCATCGGTGGCTTTGAACAAATTATGCCTGATGCTGAATTAAGTGATGGCTTGTTTCAATTAATAATTGTCAAGCCGTCTGAACCAGTAAAGTTGTTAAAATTAATGGCTTTAGCTTTAAACGGCAAACACGTTGATGATCCCGACATTATTTACACTAAGACGCGTAGTTTAAAGATTGAATTAATGGGTAAAAGCAAAGGCGAGAAGTTGCCGGTTAACCTTGATGGTGAAATTGGCGATTATTGTCCTGTTACTTTTAAAAACTTACAACAACGAATTGAATTTTTCGTTGGCGAATAGATAAAGCACAAAAAAGAAGCAATTACTTTCACGAGTAATTGCTTCTTTAGTTTAGTAACAAAATCTATTAGTTGCGACTATTGCCACTGCCACCAAAGATTTCTAGTAAGAACATAAAAATGTTAATGAAATCAAGGTAAAGTTGCAATGCACCAAGCACTGCTAAGCCGTTAGTTGAAACTTGGTCGCCATAATTAGTGTAAATGGCTTTCATTTTGTTGGCGTCGCTGGCAGTTAAACCTGTAAAAAGAATGACCCCAATAAATGAGAAGACATAAGTAACGGCCGGGTTACGTAAAAACATATTAACTATCAAGGCAACAACAAAACCTAGTAAAGCAGCACTTAAGTAAGAATTCCAGTTAGTCATATCTCTTTTAGTAAAAGTGCCAAACAAAGCCATGGCAATGAACACCGCTGCTGCTGAAACAAAGGCAGAAGTAATTTGGGTGCCGGTATAAAAGCCTGCAATTAAGGCAAATTCAAAACCGTAAATTGCTGATAATATTATTAACATCACTAAACTGGCAACTGGATTGCGATCAGCTTTAAAACTAATACCCATTGATAAGCCAAAAGGTACAAATAAGATGAGCCACATCATAGCCACTGGCATGTTCATCACAGCGCTTCTGAATACGGTCATTGTTAAGTAAGCTGCTAACGCAGAAACAAGTATTGCACCAGCCATCAAGGCATACATTTTTGTTAAAAAAGTATTGGTTTCGGAGATGGTGTGGATTTGGCGCCTGTCTGAATTAGTATCGTAATTATTCATGAAAAACGTCCTTTCTTTAAGTTATTAGTATTAAAAGTAACACAGACAACAATAAGTGTGAAGGGATAAAGTTGAAATTAATCCAATGTTAAGAAATCGACTTGTGCATTACTTTTGCTAGGATTTTTAGTAAAATAAAGATATTAATTAGTGTTTGTAAAAAAGGACAAAATATGGAAAAGAATCAAATTATTAAGTTAGAAATTACCGATTTATCATATGAAGCTATGGGAGTAGCTCATTATGAGGGCATGACGGTATTTGTCAATAATGCTTTACCGGGAGAGACGGTAGAAGCCAGGATCTTAAAAGTAAAAAAACACTTTGCTTTTGCTAAAATTGAACGAATCATTGAGGAAAGTCCTGATCGGGTTAACATTAAACTTAACCAGTGGGTTCAAACTGGATTAGCTTCTTTAGCACACATTAAATACGATAAGCAGCTGGAGTTTAAACGTAATCAAGTAGTAAATTTACTACAGAAAGCCCATTTAGATGATGTCAAAGTAGCAGAGACTTTGCCTAGTCCAGAACAAACTGGCTACCGTAACAAGGCACAGGTGCCAGTGCGTGAGGTTAAGGGCCAGCTTGAAATTGGCTTTTTCAGAAAACATTCGCACGATTTGGTGCCTCTGACTAATTTCTTTACAACTGATCCTGAAATTGACCGCGTTTTAGTCGCTGTGCGTGACATTTTAAGACAATATCATGTCCCAGCATACGATGAGATTAATAATGAGGGTGAAGTCAGGTATTTAGACATTCGCCGCAGTAAAGCCACCGGCGAAATTATGGTCATCTTGGTTTGCCTGCACAAGGATTTTCCGCAACTACCTAAAGTAGCAGAGGCAATTAAGCAAATTGAAGGCGTAACTAGCCTAGTCTTGAACTATAACCCGAAGAAGACCAACGTTATTTTAGGTAAAGTTGATTATTTAATCTTTGGTAAGCCACAAATTACGGATCAAATTGGTGATGTGAAGTTTAAGATTTCCCCTGAAAGTTTCTTTCAAATTAATTCACTGCAAACACCTCGCTTATATGATTTAGCCACTAAAAAAGCTGATTTAAAGGCGGACGATATCGTGGTTGATGCTTATTCTGGCATTGGAACTATTGGTTTAAGCGTTGCCAAGCACGTTAAATCTGTTCGTGGAATTGAAAGCGTCTCTGACGCGGTGAAAGATGCTAATAATAATGCTAAGTTGAATGGTATCAATAATGCGAAATACGTGACTGGTAAAGCTGAAGAAGTGATGCCAAAATGGGCTGCTAAGGGGATGAAAGCTGATGTCATCTTTGTCGACCCACCACGAAAAGGATTAACGCCAGAATTTATTGAAGCAGCAGTAAAAACTGGTCCAAAGAAGATTGTTTATATTTCATGCAATCCCGCAACCATGATTCGTGACCTGCAAGAGTTTATGAAGGATGGTTACACCTTTAGCCAAATCGATCCCGTTGACATGTTTCCACAAACACCACATGTCGAAGCAGTGACGGTATTGGAATGGGCTAGGAAATAAATACTAAATGTTTGTGTAGTGGCATTTTTAATAGAATAAAAGCGTACTAATTTCTATTTTAAAGATTAGAATTAGAACGCTTTTTGTTTTCGGAGCTTTACCACAGTGTTTTCTGGATAAGAGAAAAACAATTATTATAAAAAGTAGCATGAAAATCTTTTTACTAAATAGTTTCTCTCATTTGTTCAGATGCTTAAAAACAAGAGAAATTTGTACTAGATAATTTATTCTTAAGCGATGCTTTATTGATGTCAAATACTTTGTTAACAAAATTAATTGACATAATTTTTGGTATTAACAGGGGTTTTTGGTAAAACAGTTGTAAGACTTAAAATAAATAGGAGGAATAGTTATGGACTGCGTTTTTACTGGTAAAGTTTCACAAAAAGGACAAGTTGTTATTCCAGCACCAATCAGGAAAGCTTTAGGCTTGAAAAAGGGAAGCAAAGTGTTATTCGAGTTAAAGAATAATGAAATTACTATCAAAAAATTACCAACGGCATTAGATTGGGCTAAATTGGTTGAGCAAATTCCGGTTGAAGATGTCAATATTGATAAAAATGGTTGTTTTGACCCTAAAAAATCGCCGTATTTCCATGACTGGATGGTTAATGGCTAATAGAGTCAGGGGAATGAATGACTTTTGCAAGTATATTTAAAAAACATTGAACGTTTGAAAAATTTCTTTCAAAGTGATTATTACCGCTGGTTGGAAACTAATGATCCTAAAATGGTCAAAAATGTTGAAGATGCTCTATATGAAGATCCAGATGATTGTGATGATGAATTATACAAAGATCTAGCTATTAAATATAATTTAGAGTGCAAGAAATGTAATTTATTTGTTGACGTCAATAATCAAAAGATAAAAATGTCAGCAGATATCGTTTGTGGTGTTAAAAGTTTAAAAATTTAGGGTTAACTACGCCAGAATTTTTATCAAACTATGCCAAAATCAGATCAAGTGTAAAGTTACATTTCATATGGCCCCAGCATAAAGCACCAACTATAAATACTCTTCGCTATTTAAAATATAACGATCGCATTGATTATTTATTATATGATCTGAAACTTTACTTTATGGGTAAAGAAACATCGATGCAAAAAGCCTATCAGAACAATAGTACCAAAATATGGTTAGATACATTTGCTGGTGACTTTCCAAAATTCGTTAATAAAATGCACTTTGAAGATTTTGTTAATGAAGACTATGATGTGTTGGATATTGAATTTGGACAAAGAAAAACTGTTAATGGTGATTTACAGCAACTTCAGAGTAAATCAAAGAATAAAAACGCCCAAAGACAATACATGAAACAGCTGTTAGCTTTGGACAAGTTGTTTTAATAAAATTAGTTTCATTCGTTTGTTTCGAAATAGTATTTAGTAATAAAATTTAGTTAGGAAGAATTTATTATTAATAAAACTATGTATGTAAACACTTGAAAAAGTAGGACAAATGAAAATGAATAAATGGCAAGAAGAATGGGCCTACAATAAATATTGGGTGATGGCTCATTCGCAACAGTGCTATGAGCAGATTAGGATGCTGGCTAAGGACAACGAATGGTCGGAACAAAAGAATATTGAATTCAAGAACTTATTAGAAAAAGCGGCCAGTCAAACTCCAACAGTTAAAACTTTAACCAACTCTTATCAGCATGTCTGGGGCTACTTTAAGAAAATTTGTACGCCGGAAGAAAAACAAACATACTTACTGTTATTGCAAGAATTATCACCAACAGAAGATGAATTGGGTCCATTTTTAAGACTTTTAGCTGAAAAGTATCAAGTTTCTTATTTACTAAATTCACGTTTAATTCAGGAGAATAAAGAAAAATCATGAGATTATGGCATCAAGACTTAATTTGGCATTTGCCTAGGCAACAATTATTAGGGCAACACCGCGAAATTGCTGCTTTGCGCGGACGTGGCTGGGGCAAGCCCCATGCTACTGTTAACTATGTTTTTCAACATTCACCTTACAAATTGTATCAATTTCATTTGTTAGTATTAGCTGAGATGCAACGGCGCCATTATCATCCAGATCTTAAATGGTTTGATCCATATTATAGAGGACAGTATTGTCCTAAGTACGAAAGTTTAACAGCTATTCCTTGGAATAATCCAATTTATCCAGAACATGATGAGGCTTATTTACAAAGTTGCTTAGATAATTTACATCAAAAAGGAATAGATTTATATTAAGTTTAGTTTACTAAAAAGCCGAAGATTAACATTGAATGATGATATTTTCCTAAATCTCTTTTTTAAGAAACACAAGTAAAAAAGTTGAGCACTTTGATATGAATGCTCAACTTTTTTGACATTGTAATTAGATTACTCTTTTTTGATTTTATGATTAATATTTGCAATTTCCTTTGCAATTTTATGGTAATTATAATACCAGCAAATTAAGTAGATGATGACAAAAATCACAGTAAATTTTGTGAAGTTAATCAAGTCTAACGAAACCCAACCAGCTAAAAGGGCCAAAAAAACGAACCCAAAATAGTAGGTGAAGAAATTTATAACTGTTTTCTTTAATAATGACCAATGATTAATAGTGAAGATAAAACTGCCAAAACCGAAAAATATTCCAGTCACCGCCCAAAGAATAATTGAGGCGGTAAAAGCATTAAGCAAATTGCTAAAGTTTGTCGTAAAAGATGGACTGGATGGAACATAAACTGCGCTATGTGATGCGTAACTGCAAAAGATAGAAATCATTAAGCCAATGAAGATGCCTTCAGTAGCAAAAGTAAACAAATAATTGATAAATCTCTTGGTGTTTTTCATATTCCTAACCTCTCTTTCAGGTTCTTAATATTTCTTCTAGATATCTGCACTCTATGATTATTAGTCAAAACTACATCAATTAACCCATTATTAAGTAATTCAAGGTGATCGATGTGTTGATAATTAAATATAGCGCTGCGTGAAGCTTCAATAAAATAGTTCGGTAGATCTCCTTTCAAATTTGATAAACGATCATTATATGTAAGTTGCTGCTTTTCTGTATAAACATTAATATCTCTGTTAGCAACTTCAAGTGAATAAATGTCTTCAAATTGAATTGGATAAATTTGAGATTGATAATGGCACCATAGTGAATTTTCGGACTGCGATAATTTTTGCAAAAGTTCATTAATTGCTGGTGTCATTTTTTTGATCCATAATTCACCGTGCTCTTCACTAATATTAGGATCGATGTGACAATTAATTTTCATTCCTGGCGCTCCTTTCTGTTAATAAGTATAGTAGATAAATTTCACTTTTATCCCAGATTACTGCAAATGGTGGAATAAATGTCATTAATGGTTACTAAATTTGTGTTTCTGGTTCAAGTTTATCTTTTATAATTAAAAGAGAGTTTGAGTGCATGAATATACTAAAGTATAATTTAAATAAAAGTTGTTTTACTTAAAAGGATGAAGATGATTAGAGAAATTGATGAATTAAGGTTAGATTGTGCGCTGAAACAAAAAAGAAGGCTGCATATAATCCTGGCTTCAATTATCTTTTGGATAGTCATTTTAATTATTCAATTTTATGATAATTCCAACAAATAAACTTTCATTTAAAGCAGATTTTTCTGTTGAAGTAAGAATTATCAGAGCAGGTAAATTAAATCAGCTTAAAAGTAATATTGAAAATATATTAACGGGTTAGCAAACTATGATTTATATGATATTGACTCTGAAATTTTAAAACAACTTTTAGATCAAAATTATCTTGACATAGGTTCTTTAGAAAAAGATTATAGTGAAGATTTTTGTCACAGAAAAAGATAAATTTAGTTCAGAATGGGAAATATGGAAATATTGATGACGAAAAATAAAGCAGATACAATAGTATTTCTTCTAAAATACATTAAAAACAAGCCGAAATATATCAATGATTTTAAAAACGGTAATTTATATTTTACAAAATTACAGTATTTTATTGATTTAGAGAATGTAGAAAATAATAATAAAACTGGCGATAAAAATGAAAGTAAATTTCATAGGGAGATGAATGATATAAAGTCTCTAACTATAGCTAAACACATGGTAAACCCAGAAGACATTACTAAAATTTCTTTGGATCTTGAAATGAGTTCCATTGATAAGGATAACTGTGGAATTTGTAGTTTCTTTGCAGTTTATTTTAGAGATTTAGAAAAAGACAAAGATATTGAGAATACATATCGAATTAAACCTGAAGTTATAGAAGATATTCAAAAATTAAAAGATGGTGATAGGAAACTATTTGTCGTTAAAAATGTAAAAGGTTTAATTAGAGAGAGTAATGAATACCAATTAGAACATGGATCAGTCATTTATTATGATCCTAAATATTATGAAATAAATAAAGTTTCGACGAACCACCTTATGTTTTACAAAACTAATAAATATAAATATCAACATGAATATCGATTTGTTAAGAATGATATTGGAAAAAGTAATTTAGTACATTTCAATTCCTTAGAAAAAGATATTTTTGAGATAAAATTTTAAAAATAACCGTTCATAAAATTTATAATTAAACCATGTTATTAAAATTTGTTATTTAGGAGAATAGTTTTGGAAGAAGATTTAATTAAAGACCCCATAATTTTTGACACAAAATACGATGTCAAAAGTGCTAATGAACTTGAAAATAAAATTCATGATGAATATAAAAATAATAAATTTGCAGAAAAATTACTAATCGAATATCCAACTGTCTACATTATTAATTCAAAAATTTCGGGAAACAAGGAATATTCAGTTTATGTTGGTGAAACTAATGATATCCAAAGAAGAACGATTGAACATCTAGGTGAAGATCCTAAAGTTAGAGTCGACTTTGCAGATTTTAAACATTCAACCAATGCAAAAATGTATGTCATAGGACAAGAGCATTTTAATAAATCTATGACATTGGATATTGAAAATAGGCTTATGCAGTATCTAAGCAGTGTTTCAGCTGTTTCAAGACTAAATAATCGCCGTTTTAATGAACAGAATAAATATTATGATTCTGAAGAATTTGATGACCTATTTAAAAGGATATGGTCGGAGTTGCATAAAAAAGACGAGAATCTATTTCCAGATGCTGAAGACTTAAAAACAAAGGCTATTTTTAAATCTTCTCCATTTAATAAACTTACAAATGAACAACTTAAAGTTAAAACGGAAGTGATTTTTAAAATAGATCAAGCTCTAAGATCAACTACTAATCTTAATGAAGCTAAATTGATTTTGGTTGAAGGTAAAGCTGGAACTGGGAAAACTGTTTTGGTGAGCAATATTTTTTATGATTTGATTCATGAAGATAGATTAAATGACTCTTCAGTTAAGAAAAAGACAAATCATAATCACCACTTAAAGATAACGTTATTAGTAAACCAAAATGAACAGTTAAAAGTTTATGAGGAAATTGCAGCTAAACTTTTTCCAAATGATTCGGATATTAAAGTATTAAAGCCATCAACTTTTATTAGAAAAACAACCAAGAGTAATAAAGATGATATTGTTATTATTGATGAAGCGCATTTGTTATTAACTCAAAAAAGTCAAGCATATTATGGGCATGGTGACAAAATGATTGATGACATTTTGAAAAGAGCAAGAGTTGTAGTAGCTGTTTTTGATCCACAACAAGTTTTATCAATTGACTCAATAATTGATAATAGATATTTAGAAACTTTAGTTGAAAAAACAGGTGGTGAAACTACACACTTAAAAGACCAATTAAGAATTGATGCTAATGATCAGACTATTGAATGGATTCACAGGCTAATTGACGAAGGAACAATAGAGCCAATCCCAACAGATAGAAAATATGAAATAAAAATATTTGATTCTCCAATGTTAATGCAAAACGCGATTGAACAAAAAAATCAATCCCAAGTTCATGGCATAAGTCGCATGGTTGCCACTTTTGATTGGAAATATTCCGGCGGTAAGGAAAAATTACCAGAGGGACAAAGGTATTGGGAAGTTAGGACTGGTAATTGGAGCATGCCTTGGAATTACGAAATTAATAGAAGAGACCATATAGAAAAAAGAATCAGATATAAAGATAAGGAAAATAATCTAAATAAATCTCGTTTAAGAACGGTAAAGTATTGCGATTTGCCTTGGGCTGAAAAAGACTACACTATTAATGAAATAGGATCTCTATACACAGTTCAGGGATTTGATCTTAACTATGTTGGAGTAGTTTTAGGTCCATCTGTGAAATATCGCAATGGTAAGATAATTCATGATTATCAAGGTAGTGAAAATAGAAAAGCAATAAATAAGAGAAATTCTAAGAAAAGCTACGCAAAAGAATTATTAAAAAATGAGTTTAACGTTCTAATGACTAGAGGAGTTCATGGTCTCTACATTTATGCTGTTGATCAAGAATTACAAGATGCATTAAAAGAAGCAGCAAAGAATAAATCTTAATTTAACTCATAATTAGTCATTAAAAAGCTCTAACCTATGAGTTAACCCAAGTTAATATTTTTTTACGATAAGTTAGATAAATAAAAAAATATAAGTCTGTACTGAACATCAAACAAAAGAACTAAGTAGCTAATAAACTGCTTAGTTCTTTTCATTTTAACTTGCTTTATGACATTCTTATCCTGGTTAGTAAATTATGGAAATTGACGTAGACAAAAGTTATTCGCTTCATTTATTTAATTTTGCGATTATAGACCTCTATGTATCCGTTGGAATACTTCGAAGTTATTTCGTTGATTACTTCTCTTAAGATTATGCTTAAAAGTTAACTTAAAATCTAACCTTGACTATATTTATTTTCGATAGGATACTATTAGTATAGTTGGTTTAAATAAAGATAAGCATTTGAGTAGGAAAAAATATGGAAAATAATTTAAGTGAAAATTTAAGAAAACTTGCTATCACAAAAAGATTAAACTTTTTAATTGGTTCTGGAGCTTCCTCTCCGGCAATCAGTTTGATGTCACAAATAAAAAAACCGACCACAAAAGAAATAAAAAATTTGCAGGTATCAGGTAGATATCTAAGTTATGAGGAAAAAGAAAAAATTGCAAAAAACGAAAAGTTGATTAAGCAAATAAAAAAAGTTAGTAAATGTTTATTAAATGAAACTCCCAATGAAACTCTCGATGATACCCAAAAAAAGAAACTAGGTGAGTTTAAAGCTTTTATTAGAAGTATTTCTGTAATATTAAATTTTTCAAATTCTAGAGAAACACCTCGAGAAGCAAACATTTTTACTACAAATTATGATCTTTTTATCGAAGAAGCTGTTGACGAGGTATTAAAAGAAGAAGTTTCATTGGTTTTTAATGATGGTGCTAGGGGCTATTTTAATAGATTTTTGGATAGTTCAAATTTCAATAGAACAGTTTCTTATGAGGGATTAAATAATAATTATATTGATGAACTACCATCATTAACTTTAATTAAGCCGCATGGCTCTGTAAATTGGGAAAAAGTTGGAGAAGGTGAGGATGCAAAAGTAAAAATTAGAAATAAAGTTGTCAAAAGTCCCATGGTAGTACCTCCAACTGGATATGAAGGTAGGGATACTTTTATGGATAATCACTTTCACGATATGTTGCGAGTTTTCCAGCTGGAACTAGACAAACCTGAGTCCGTTTTATTTATTTTGGGATTTTCTTTTCAAGATGATCATATTGCCAGAATGATTCGAAGAGCATTAAGAAACAGAAGTTTACTTATTGAATGCTTTTGTTGGGAAGATAAAGATGAACAAAATATAAAGAAAAATTTAGGTTATGAATATCGAGAAATTCCGCAAAATTTTAAATTTATTAAGCCGAGTCAATTTAAAAATAAGGATAAGTTGGAACTGAAGGATCTAACATTAGCCTTGAAAGGGAAATTATAAATGGAAGCATTAGGAGTAATTGTAGCTGTTGATGGGGATATAGCTACAGTAGGTATGTATAATATGTCTAATGATTCTACTTTTCTTTGGGATGGAAGTTTGTTAAATGGACCTAAAATAGGTGCCTTTCTTACCATTGAACAAAACAATGTTAGAATTGTTTCCACTGTTATTTCAGAAAAAATCCAGGATCAACAAAATACAGTTAATAGTGAACAGTTTGATAATAGATATAGGAAAAATTCAATAAATAGAATTTTGATGTTAAAAACGCAAGGGGTAATTGATGAAAACAAATTTCAGCTTACGAGTCAATATGTTCCAATGGTTGGAAACAAGGTTGTGATTACAACTAAGGAAGATTTGAAAGCAATTTATGATGTTGATGATATAGGATCTACAATAAGTATTGGGAAATCAATTAGAGAGGGACAAGAAATAAATCTACCAATTAATGAATTTTTTGCTTCTCATATAGGCATTTTCGGTAATACTGGAAGTGGAAAATCAAATACTTTACATAAGCTTTACCTAGAGTTATTTAAATCTAAGTATAGCGAAAAAATTTTTAAAAAGTCTAGGTTTGTTGTAATTGATTTTAACGGAGAGTATACGCAAGATAAACAGTTTGGGGTAGAAAAAGAGCAAAAACGAGTTTTTAGAATTAGTACACGAGGAAAAAAAGAAAAAATTCCTATAACTAAAGAATATTTTTTAGATCCCGAATTCTTATCTTTATTATTTAGTGCAAGAAAAGCAACTCAAGTACCATTCTTAAAGACTGCTATAAAAAAATTTAAAGAATTAAGCATGCCAAAGAAAAATCATGCAAATAAAGTAGTTTACACTGATAGCCAAAATTTTGCTGATTTAGAAGTTGGTTTACTAGTCTCGTTACTTAAGGACTATAAAAGAGTTGAATTAATATCAATTGAAGAATGGGTAAGTATAGCGAAAGATATGGGGGTTGACTTGCCTATTCTTGATACGTTAGCTAACGCTAAGCAATACAATGCGTATGGTAATTCTAGAATATTTGAAGGAGGAATGAGTGAGCAACTAATTAATTCATCCATTCAGCAATCAAACGATATATTGTTTCAAGGTCAACTAACTGATAATGGAAAATGCAAGATAAAAAAATTAAAGACATTATTGGAATCATGTTATGAAAATAAATCTGATTTTGAAAAATTAAGTTACTTTTTAAAATTTGAAAAAGTTTATAAAACTGCTTGGAAATCAACAAATTCAGAATATATTAATCCTCTTTTTTCAAGAATTGAACAAACTTTGAATAGTCTAGAGCCGCTGATCGAACTAGTAAATAGTGATATTGAAGTTGAGAAGGAGTTTAAGTGTTTAAATATAATTTCTTTAGTAAATACAAATCAAGAAATTAAACGTTTAATTCCAATGATGGTTTCAAAAATGCTTTATGATACACAGAAGAAAAGGATAAGTAAAATAAAATCTATTGATTTTACTTGTCATCTAATTATAGATGAAGCTCATAACATTCTTAATTCTGAACATATAAAAAATGGTGACAATTGGCAAGATTATAGACTATCCGTATTCGAAGAAATCATAAAAGAAGGAAGGAAGTTCGGCTTTTATTTGACACTAGCAAGTCAAAGACCCGCTGACATATCTCCTACTATTATGTCTCAAATTCATAACTTTTTTATACATAGATTGGTAAATGATAATGATCTTGATATGCTAAGTCGGACTGTTCCAACGTTAGATAAAAATTCATATAAAATGCTACCCACTCTTGGAAAAGGTGAAGCACTAGTAACTGGTAATGCAATAAAAATACCCATGCTTTTAAAAGTGGATAAAGAAGAATCAATTAGACCTAAAAGCGACGATGTTGAGCTTACAAAATTGTGGGAAAATTAAGGCTAAAATAATAGTAATTTAATGTTATCGCTCCTGAAATAGATAAGTTTCGCAGCGCAATGGATAAATACAACGCGGAATTTGGTATTTTTATTACGAATTCTGATTTTACTCGCGGTGCAATTAAGACGGCACGTCAGGGTACAAGAATTATTACGCTTATTAATGGTGACGAAATCTGTGATTTGGTGGCAAAGTACAATTATTACGTTGAACCGGTGACTACCTATAAGTTAAAATCATTTTATACTGATAAAGATTAAATTGTTTTAGCAGAGACTAAGTGCTGGTTATTAATCTTTAAAGTACTTTCTACTGGTAAGTTATGAAGTAAGATTCAAAATAGCATCTTTTAAGAAAATAACACCAAATGAACAAAAGCGAAACATTACATTACCTTGATCAACTCGAAATTAAGTATGAAATAGTAGAACACCAAGCTGTCTACAATATGGCAGAAATGGAAAAAATTGCTCTGCCACACCCTGAAGCAGATGCAAAAAATCTGTTTGTGAGGGATGACAAGAAACGTAACTACTATCTTTTGACGTTTAAGGGCGATAAAAGAGTCAACTTACAGCAATTTCGTGAGGAAAATGGCACTCGCAGACTTAGTTTTGCCTCACCGCAAGACCTAAAAGAAAAATTAGGTTTAGAACCAGGTTCTTTCACACCTTTGGGGTTGTTAAATGACTCTCACCACGAAATCCCCTTTTACTTAGATTCATATTTTAGTGACCAGCCTAGAATCGCTATTCATCCCAACGATAATACAGCTACTATTTGGCTAGATCCGCAAGTTTTGCTTAAAGTCATAAAGGACTTGGGCAATCCAGTCAAAGTAGTGAAAATGTAGCCCAACCAATAACTGCTGAATATTAAGACGCAAATTAGCAATTTGCGTCTTTTTTATATTAAAGACATACGAGTTATTTGTTTGTATATATTTATTAAATAAATACCATTAAATTATTAACAAAAGGTAAATATTTTTATTTGTGAATTTAATTGGTTAAATTATTTACTCTTTCATTGTAAAATCTTTTTCGTTGCCGTTAATCTCTGATCAGGACTATGATATTGCTTTAAATGCACAAAGAATTAAAGACCTGAACGCAGCTAATGATGGTAACAAAGCTGATGTTAAAAAAGTAGTTATACGTTTAACTGTGATAATGATTCAAAATATGTAACTTTATCTTGTATTATTTATAGTATCTTTCTTTCTTGTGTATAAACCTAAATTCTCAAAAATTGTTGTTTAAGTTGGAATAAAAGATATTTATTTAGTCAATGATTTTTAATATAGATTTTAAGTCATTTATAGATAAATCTGCTAATATCTCATCACCGTTGAAATAAAATAGCAATTGATTGTAGCAAAAAGTTGAGGCTATATTTTATCCCCTTTCAGGAAAAAGGATTGTTAGTTAATCACTCGGGAAAAGCTGGTTAGGAACTAATTTTATAAAAAACGCATATGAGTAGGGATAGATTAATTATTAGCATTCTGACTGAACATCAAAATAGGAGTATTAATAACTAATTTTAAAATCGTATTTGGAGGTGCGAGCAGTAAAGGAGTTATTAATTACTTAGCAATAAACTAAATAAAAGCAATATCATCATGTTAAACGAGACTATGATTTTAAAAGCATCAGTAAAGCATGACTAAAACGAAAAGTCGTTTTAGCGAATAATTTTTACTGCTTTTTAGTAAAGTTATTTATGCTATACCCCCCGAAGAGTACTGCCTAATCTTTATTTTTCTTTTATGGAGTTGACATAATTAAGAAAAAATGATAGATTAAAAGTCAATTAAATAGCAAACATCTTGCAAAGCAGAGTAACTATTTTATTACTAATAAAGAGAGCTGATATTTGGGTGAAAGTCAGCTAGCGATATGTAGTGAACATGGGCTTCTAATTGATGTCTATTGGTGATAATCAGCCAATAGCGGAGTTGCTTCCGTTATTTTTGCAAGCTATTGTTTGATAGTTAATGAGGTTTATTACGTGAGTAATAAATGAATAAAAGGTGGTAACGCGAGCACTCGTCCTTAAGTAGAAAAGGATGAGTGCTTTTTTTATACAAAAATATGGAGGTTTTTAGATGACTAAAACTGCTTATACTAACGTTAATTTATTTAACGGAATTGATGATAAAATTCAATCTAATACCACGTTGGTAGTTGATGATGAAAGCGGCAAGATTACCAAAATAGGTGAGGGTATAGCACCTGAAGTTGATCAGACCGTCGATTTACACAATAAATATGTGATTCCTGGTCTAATCAATTGCCATACACATATTATTATGGATCCTTTGACCCCCGATGGTGGTAGTGAATCTGATGTGGTATCTTCTACGGTTCGTGCAGTAAAACATTTGCATGATTTATTAAAATCTGGTGTTACCTATATTCGTGAATGTGGCAGCACTTATAATATCGATATTGCCCTTAATAATTTAATTAAGAAAAATAAGTTAACCAAAGTCCCAGAAATCGTGCCTGCAGGTCACCCGTTTTCTATGACTGGTGGTCACGGTGATTTGCCTAATTTTGGTGTGCTGGTCGATTCACCAGATGAAATGCGTAAAGCTGTGCGCCAAGGAATTAAAGCTGGTGCCAAAGCAATTAAAGTGATGGCCACAGGTGGCGTAATGACGGAAAACGATTCTCTTGATGATCCTCAATTAAGTGAAGCTGAAATGCATGTTGCAGTGGAAGAAGCTCACCACAAGGGTTTAACTGTGGCCGCACACGCTGAAGGCAACCCAGGAATTTTGAATGCGATCAAGGCCGGCGTTGACAGTATTGAACACGGCTTTTACGTTAATGACGAAGAAATTAAACTGATGATTGAAAAAGGAACATACCTAACCCCAACAATTGTTGGAGCTTGGGCATTCATCGAATATGCTCCAGGTAAAATCCCAGACTGGGAAATGAATAAAATTGCGGCTGCTTGGAAAGATTTGCGCGGCAACATTACTAAGGCCAAAAATGCTGGTGTCAAAATTACTTTGGGCACTGATGCGGGCACTCCATTTAATGACTTTACGATGACTCCTGAAGAATTGCCCTTACTAGTAGAACAAGGCTTTACTAATTTTGAAGCTTTGGAAACCAGCTATAATTCCGCCAAACTACTAAAAATAGATAAAGAATATGGTTCTTTAGAAGAAGGCAAATACGCTGACTTTTTGGTACTTGATGAAAATCCGCTAGAGAAAATCAGTGCGGTTGTGCAAAAAGATAAGGCAGTTTATAAAAAGGGTAAGAGAGCTTACTAAACATCAGCAAATTATTTTTAATTCTGAACAAATGTTCTACAATAAAAGAAGCTACTGAAAAAGCTGCTTCTTTTTATTTTTGGAGCAGAAAAATGAATCAAAAATTTTTAGACGTCATGAATTATGAGGGACCTGTCACCATTGTTACTATTAATGCAAAACCTGCCAGCGTAGTGAACAGTTGGATGTCCTATGTTAAAATCGACAGGAAAAAGTACAGGCTATATATTCCAGCTTATTTTTAAATAAAAATTATTAATTGCTCTTTTTTAAATTTATCTTTAATTTTATCCTAATTTTAGATACAATAAGAAATATAATTTTTTATCCAAAAGGAGGATTAATAATGAAAGCTTTACTTTACAATATGACCCCGGAGCAGAAGGTCTATGTAGATAAGTGGAACCAAAATCATCCGGAAGATGATTTAGTAACAACTGAGGACAAGCTTGATGCTAAGACTGTGGAGATGGCGCAAGGTTATGATGTTGTCAGCGTTTTGCAGGTCTTTGACATAGATGAGGAAGAGGTCTATCGTAAATTGAGCTCTTATGGTATCAAACAGATTGCCTTAAGGTCTGTGGGTTATAATATTATCAATTTTGACTTTGTTCATAAATATCATATGATCGTTACTAATACACCAGCTTATTCTCCCCGTGCAGTGGCTGAAAATACTTTGACTTCTGCAATGTACTTGTTAAGAAAATGGGGTCCTATTTTAAACAATGAAAAGGAACACCTTAACTTTGTTCGTGAAGAGAACTTAATGAGTGACGAGATCTATAACCAGACAGTGGGTATTATTGGAGTTGGACGCATCGGGTCTTGTGTGGCAGAAATGTTTCATGCCTTGGGCGCTAAAGTGATTGGCTACGACTTGGTTGAAAATCCTGCTAATGAGGCATTTTTAGAGTATACCGATTTTGATACTGTGGTTAAAAATGCTGATATCTTGACCCTGCACACGCCTTTAGAACCTTCAATGGCAGATATGATTAGTGCCGAGCAGTTTAAAGAAATGAAGAATACTGCATATTTGATTAATGCGGCTAGAGGTCCTCTGGTTAACACACAGGATTTGATTGCAGCGCTCAAGAATAAAGAAATTGCTGGTGCTTCATTGGATGTTATGACTGGTGAAGAAGCAATTGTTATGAAAAAATTTAAGGATATTTCCGAATTGCCAGTTGAGTACCAGGAATTAGCTAAAATGCCTAACGTAGTCTTTACGCCTCACTCCGCGTACTACACGAAGACATCCGTCAAAAACATGATTGAACACAGTATGACAGACGTTAAACGTGTATTAAATGGTCAAAAACCAGTTTACTTAGTTGAAGAATAGCTCATAGTTTATTTTTAGTTTAAAAGTTGACCGACCGTAAAGCCGGTCACTTTTTTATTGTTAAGATTGTAGTTGGCAAGTATAGCAAAAAAATTGCTATAATGTACAGGTGTAGAAAAATTATCGGAGAAAAAGATGAAAAGGTTTCATCATAAGTTTACGTTACCCGCGATTTTAATTTTGCTCATCGTTGCAATCGTCCTTCTTCTCACGGGTATAGCGAATATGCGCAATCAAACTACTTTGCCGCCAAATGGTAATGCGAGTGCGATCGGTGTGGAATTAAATCAGGATTATGGCTATATTGATTTACATGAGTTGCAAGCCAACGGCATTTCATTTGTCTATTTGCGAAGCACACAGGGGCGGTCATACTTTGACGATGATTATTTATTATATCGGGATCAAGTATTAGGAACAAAATTAGCTTTTGGGACAGTGATTGCCTACAGTAATGAATCTACACCCATGCAACATTACCAATATTTTTTGAAAAAAGTAGGCACTGATACCGGTAGTTTGCCGATCTGGATTAAACCTGCAATTGATGACTATGATATCGCTTATATCAAACAAATGGCGCAATTTACCGATATGCTTTTAAGATTGAATAAACGGGTCATAGTAGATGTTGCTGTAAAGTACAAAAAGTATTTTCCGCATGATGTGCAATTTATTACTGGTGGCAGAAAAGCACCAGATAAAATGCAGTATGCTTTTTGGCGCTATACCAATGACGGACGGGTAAAATCAGTTAAGAACTTAGAAGATGGGGTAGTTATGTTAACATACAATGGCACGGTTACCCAATATAAAGAAAAATACGGACAGTTAACACAATAATGAAAAAAGAAATTCAAGCAGTTTTAACCAGATTAAAAATGACTGAACCAACTTTGATTCAGCAAGAAACACGCACCCCTATTTTAAATGGTGCAAGTTGTATAGCTCTTGCTAAGACGGGTACGGGAAAGACCTTGGCTTATGCATTGCCAGCATTAGAAAAGCTGGAAAAAGGCAAACCCAATAGTTTAGTGATTATTGCTCCCACAACAGAGCTGGCGGTACAAATTCGCCACGCTATTAACCCATTTATTAATGCCCTTGATTTAACGGGCATAACGCTTGTAGGTGCTGGTAATCGCAAGCGGCAGGAAGACAACTTGAAGAAAAAACATCCTGAAGTAGTAGTTGCCACACCAGGACGTTTTTTCGATTTCTTTTCGGCTAATCGTATTAAAGTTAATCAGATAAAAACTTTAATTATCGACGAAGCTGACGATGTTTTAGAGTTTAATAAAATGGAATTATTAAGTTCTTTAGGACAAAACTTGGCCGCAGATGCGCAAATCTTGCTTTTTGGGGCTACAGAATCTGAAATAACCAAGCAAGCAGAAGATATTTTTGCCCGTAAGTTTATTACAATTGATGTCAGACCGGAGCAGAAATCAACTGTAGCAAATTATTTTTTACAAATAGATAATGCCCATAAAATTGATTTTATTCAGCGCTTAATGCGTCTTGATGGTTTTAAAGGAATTTTGTTTTTTGATTCCAACCAAACTATGATGCGCTTTGCAGGCATTTTAGCACACACTAAAACTAAATTTGGTATCTTGGCTAATGATTTTGGCAAGCAAAACAGAGCAGCAACTCTGAATGATTTTAAAATCGGAAAAATCAAGTTACTGTTAGCAACGGATTTAGCGGCTCGTGGTTTAGATATTCCTGGTGTTACTTATGTGGTAAATTACGATATTCCTAGTGAATTTAACACATATATGCATCGTGCTGGTCGAACTGGCCGCATGGGCGCAAAGGGATTTGTTGTAAGCATAGGTGACGACCACGATTTTCGCGATCTGAAGAAGTTACTCGCTCGGAGTGTTAAAATTGAGCGGGTATATTTTGCCGGCTTTCATTTGTCTACCAAAATGCCACGTAAAAAGGAAAATAAAAAAGAGGACATAAATGAACAAAAGCAGCATGTTGCTGCAAAAGAAAAACATAAAAAGCGTAAAAATAAAAATAAGGGGTATCATCCTCATTATTTAAAAAGAAAGGAGTAAAAATGAGTCGATTAGTTGCTTGGCTGGAAGACTATATTTTGCCTTTAGCAAATAAATTAGGGCAAACTCATTGGCTGGTAGCATTAAGGGATGCATTTGTTTCCGTAATGCCGATCACTATTGCTGGTTCAGTGGCCGTCCTGATTAAGAGCTTGATTGCTGCTGCCAAAACCGAATTAGGCTGGAAAGCTTTTGCCTGGGCAATGCAGCCTCTTTCTTTAGTTTGCAACGTTGTCTGGCGGGGGACATTTGCCTTATTTGCGCTCTTTTTGTCAATGTCTTTAGGTTATCATTTAGCTAAAAGCATGGAAGTTGATCCGGTTGCTGGAGCAATTGTTTCATTATCATCTTTAGCAATGAGCATCGCCAATTTAACCAAACTTAAAGTTAACGGCAAAATTATCCCCGTTCGCAAAGCTTTTAATATCTCTCAATTTTCAACTACGGGAATTTTTACCGCCATTTTATTTGGAACAATTGGCGTAACAATTTTTGCAATTTGCTTTAGAGCGCGCATCAAGCTTCACCTGTCAGCCAATTTGCCTTATGCGGAACAAATGGCTTTTGATTCACTTGTTCCTGCTATCATTGCCATTTTCTGTGTTGGTATGATTAACTTTGTTTTTCAGACAATTACGGGCACTTTCTTTGGCAATTGGCTCCTTAATTCAATTCAAACTCCACTGGTAAAATTAGGCCAAGGCTTTGGCATAGTAATGCTTGTGACCTTGTTAGTGCAAATTTTCAGCTTTTTTGGTTTTAATGGCCTAAGCGTTTGGGCACCGATTTTAGACTCAATCTGGCTGACTGCACAAAATGTCAATGTTACCGCTGCTCGCGCAGGAACAGAAGCGCCTTTTATTTGGGTTCGGGGTTCATTCGATGCTTTTGCCTGGTTCGGTGGAGCAGGTGGTACATTAATGTTGATTGTAGCTATTCTGCTTTTTTCAAAACGCAGTGATTATCGCACGATTGCCAAAGTTGCGCTGGCTCCAGGAATTTTTAATATCAATGAACCAATTATTTTTGGGTTACCCGTGGTGCTCAATCCTGTGTACTTTATCCCATTTGTGGTTGCACCTCTAGTTAACGTAGCTTTTGCCTACGGTGTAAGTATGATGAACTTAGTCAACCCGGTGCAAGTGGCGGTACCGACAGTTGTGCCACCAATTATTGGGCCATTTTTAGCGTGCAATTATGATTGGCGTGCAATTGTTCTTTCTATTATTAACATGTTAATAGCTTTGGCAATTTGGACGCCATTTGTTTTTGCGGCTGATAAAATCGCTGATTCTAACACGCCACAACCATATTTTACTCGTCAATATTAATTACTAAAAAAATTGGCTTTTATCGCTCAAATTTGGTAAAGTTAATTTGTTGCGACCCTGTAGTTTATCTGGATAGAACAATGGTCTCCTAAACCGTAGAGGTGAGTTCGAATCTCACCGGGGTCATAGATACATCAGTGATTACTGATATTTGTTGTATAACTTTGGGCTCAGTTGTTAACTGACTTATCAAAGTTATTTTTTTATATCACAAGTAGTGAAAATAGTATCACGATAATAGAGGCTACTATTAACTGTAATCAACAGCATTTTAAAAGTCTGACTATCAAGAAGACAATCAGACTAAAGTTTGAAAATTTGTTATTTAAGTAAATATGAAAATTTATATTCTTGTTTGAGAAATAAAGATAAATTAAAATGTCAGATCTAGATAAAATATGCAAATGATTTAAGATAAATGATGATAATAAAAGCTAACCTGGAGTGTTCGGATTATCATGACCATAGGAATTTTTTAGATTAATGCGGCCATTTCTTTTTTGACTAATTAGTTCGGTTTTTTCTTTTTTAGCCAAATCTTTAGCGTATTCTAAAGCATCAGCCTTGCGCTCAAAGACTTTAGAAGCTTTGTCACTCCCGGCAATTTTGACAGCCCATTTATCACCGTGAGTAGTAACCCAAACATTTTTAGTGACTTCTTCTTTACTCATAATTTATTCACCTCTTTTCAAAATAATTATACAGCGAATTAAAGGTAGATGTGAAAGAATACACATTTTAATTTATATCATTTATTAAGTATCATATTGCTAGTCTAAAAATTAGGACATAAAAAAGCTGATAAAGTGAAATCATGAATTACATGACTGAACTATCAGCTTTTTTAACTTTTTAAAAGACCTAAATATTAAATCAATTTAAATTTAAAGCACCTATTTTATCACCGTGACTGACATTGGTGTCAGATGTTCTGTCTATGTCTTTAAGTTTTTCCATATCTGTAATAACTATTATTATTTCAGTAGACTTTCCAGCTTTAATTATTTGATCAATATCCATTGTTCCTATTTCATCACCAGCAGATATGTTTTCTCCCTCATGCACTAAGATATTGAACGGAGCACCTTTTAGCTCAACCGTATCAATTCCTAAATGTAAAAGAACTTGAATTCCACCATCAGTGCTAAAAGTAATTGCATGTTTAGTGGGAAAGACAGAAAGTACGGTTCCACTGATAGGGGAATAAAGTTTATTCTCAGTGGGCTTAATGGCAAAGCCATCACCCATTATTTTTGTTGAAAAGACTTCATCCGAAACAGAAGAAAGTGGAATTAATTCACCCGTCACAGGAGCTTGAATATTAATTTTTTTTGTAAATAATTTTTTAAATAAACTTACCATTTTTAAACCTTTACTGATACATTGTTTCCCATACATCAGCCATTCTTGTCATGGCTTCTTCAATAACAGCTTGTGAAGTTCCTAAATTTAATCTCAAAAAGTTGTCTGCATTAGCAACATAGTCATCACCAATACCCACTACAACCCCGGCTTTTTCTGCCATTACTTGCGCAATTGTATGCATATCTATTCCACTTGCGGAAATGTCAACCCAAGGTAAGTACGAAGATTCCATATCCATCATTTTCCAGCCAGGAAAAGAACTGGCAATCGCTTCTTGAGTAATTTTAAGATTTTCCTTGATATAAGCGGTACATTGCTTTAACCACTCATCACACTCTTCATAAGCAGTGACCATAGCCACTTGACCCGGTACATTTGGCGATGTTACTGAATTTCGCGCATATTGTTGCCGAAATTGCTCACGGATCTTAGGATTGGGAATTATGGAATATGAAAGTTTTAAGCCACCCAAATTAAATGCTTTATTAGGTGATGTGAACATTACCAGATTATCAAGGTACTGCTTGTCTAATTGTAAAGAGCTGGTAAATGGGCCTTTCATAATTTGTTCAGAGTGAACTTCGTCTGAAACTAATAAAACATTGTATTTTTGGCAAAGTTGTGCCATATGAGTAATTTCATCTTTACTCCAGACTCTGCCTGAAGGGTTATGAGGATTACAGAAAAAGGTTAGTTTTGGGTGCTTTTCTTTCATTTCATACTCAATTTTTTCCCAATCAAGGTAATATCTGTTATTAATGTTTTTTAAAGGAACACAAATTACCTTTCTATCATTGTGTTCTGCAGCGTAGGCAAAAGGGCCATAGACTGGGGTGTTTAATAAAATGGAATCAGTCGGTTTGAGTAAGGCCTGAACAATAATATGCATATTCGGTACAGTGCCGTAGCCTAAGCTAATCCAATCATGTTCTACATGATTATTATGCTTTTTAAGTTGCCAATTAATTACACTTTGGTACCAGCGTTCTGTAGAGTAGGTATAGCCATAAGCCCCATTATTTGCGACTTTGGCTAAAGATTTTCTAATTTCAGGTGCTGCTTTAAAATCCATGTCTGCAATCCAAAGTGGAATAAAATCATCCCTAACCTTGGGAAACTTGCTATGAACAATTTTATTATCCCATTTTCGTGCATTATCAATAGTTCTGTCTGTTAACGAATCAAAATCATATTTTTCCATTTTTCTCCTCATTAAGCCGTTATGCCGTTATTCATTAATTTTTCTACACCGTCTTTAACACTTTGTACTTGAGCCCCATAAACTACTTGGACAGATTTTTCTGCCCTCATAACTGCAAGTGCACCAGATTGTTTAAGTTTGTCTTCATCTATTTTAGACGGATCATTTACTTCTAGTCTGAGCCGGGTGACGCAATTATCAAGAGAAACAATATTGCTTTGACCACCAAGGGCTTCCAAGATGACTTTTGGATCATAAATACCGTTATTTTGTGTCATTACCACGTCACCTTCGCCTTCACGACCTGGGGTCTTAACGTTGTATTTTAAAATGTACCAGCGGAAGAAGAAGAAGTATATTGCAAACCAGATTAGTCCAATTGGAATTAAAACCCACCATTTGGAGTTAGGCTGAAGCCAGCCAAACAGAATCCAGTCTAATACACCACCATCAGTGTTACCCATACATGCTCCGGCAATCATCATTACTGAAAGTGATAAGCCTTGTAAAATAGTGTGAAATACATATAGCATTGGTGCTATAAATAGAAACAGGTATTCCGTCGGTTCAGAAATTCCAGAAACAAAGGCTATTAGGGTAGCTGAAAGAAGTAGGCCTTTGATTCTATTGCGATTTTCTGGTTTGGCAGTGACATAAATTGCCAGACAAATAGCTGGTAAACCAAACATGAATGTTGGCATGAATCCTTGTGAAAGGAAGGCTGTAGCTTTGTGAGAAATTGGTACTCCTGCATTTAGTTGTGCATAAAAGATGTTTAATGCCCCTGTTACAACTTTACCTTTAACAATTGCTGTACCGCCGGCATCTGTAAATCTAATCATTGCAAGTAAAATGTGGTGTAAACCCATTAATTTTAAAATGGATAGAGCGATACCGTATAGAAACGGACCAAAGACACCTGCATTTTGAATTAAGTGTCCCAAAGCAACGATTCCACTTTGAAAAGTCGGCCAAATAAAAGGAATGATCAAACCTACGAAGGACTCAACTATTACCGAGATAATTGGCACAAATCTGATTCCGCCAAAGAATGAAAAGGCATCGGGTAATTTGATCTCTTGATATTTTTCAAGTAAGTAATAAGTGATCAAGCCCACCAAGATACCACCTAGGACTCCCATTTCCAAACTTTGGATTCCTAAAACGTTAGCTTGGCCCATTGCCTGCATTTTGCTAGCTGGGGCAAGCTTATGCTGCTGACCCAGCATAAAATTAATTCCCATGTTCATGGAAATATACCCAGCTAGAGCTGCTATGGCACCGACCCCTTTATTTCTTTTGGCTAAGCCAAAGGGCAAAGCCATAGCAAACATTACTGGAAGATAGGTGAAACCAAAGCTGCCCACAGTATTTATAAAAGTAAAAATGACGTTAACAATATGATTTTGTAAAAACGAAAATCTTGCCATCATTGGCGGAGCCGTAAAGGCACTACCAATTCCCACTAGAATTCCCATTGCAGATAATGTGGCAATTGGGAACATAAACGATTTTCCTAAATCTTGCAAGAAAGCATAAACTCTGGTTTTCATGCTTTCCTTTTTGATAGGTTGTTCCATATAATTTCCTTTCTCAATATTTGATAAAAAAATACCCAACAACTGTACACAAAAATGTACTAGTTATTGGGTATTGCCTATTTAAAGTAACAAGCCCGTATTTAATTAAGAAGTAACATGAATAATATGAATTAGTAAATATAAGCGATCCGAATCAGAAAAGTTATAATTAAGCTTGTCTTGTAAATAATAAACAACTTCATTTAAACAACTTGCTGCTTTACGATTATGCTGGCAAAGCAATTGCAGTAGATCCGAATCATTCTGGTTTTCATTTTCACTTTTATTATTTTTGCTATTAGTTCTGAGAATCAAGTAGTGTAGATGGTTCATCAAGCGACTAACAGCAATGCTGTTTTCAGAAAATTTCCGACCAAACTTTGCTTCAATTATATTATTTACTCCATTCGAGATTTCCATAAAATTGGAAAAATTTTTAATGGAGCTATCTGATTGTTGGATTTTGTATTCAACAAGATGAATTGCAATAAATCCAGCTTCATCATCAGATAAGGAGACACCTGAAACTTGCTCGATTAGACTAACAGCTTGTTTACCAACCCTGTATTCTTGTGAAAAAAAGCGTTTAATGTCGAACAACATAGGATTAGAAAGTTCCATACCCATATCGTAGCGCTTTACTGCGAAGAAGATGTGGTCTGTTAAAGGAATTAAAAGGTGTTCATCAAAATTAGCATCAATTTCTTCCCTAGCAAGCTGAATTATTTTTTCAGTTAGTTCAAAATATTTTCGTGGTACTTCCTCAGAAAGTTTTTTGAAGGAAGCTAACCACTTATCGTCATCAGATATGGCAGAAAAGACTTTATCTTGAGATTTTAATTTGTAATTTTCTCCTGCATGAGCCTTAAAGCCAATACCGCGACCCCATATTATCTTCTGTTTACCTCCATCTTCCACGAGTATCACATTATTATTCAATACTTGTGAAATTAGCAAAGTAATCTCCTAATTTTAAAATAGCAGATTCGTCAATCCTATATTTTTTCGTAAACGTTTACAAGATGAATTCTAAAAAATAATTATTGGTTTGTCAAGCTCTATTATCATTTTGACAATATAATTGTATTTTAAAATTATTTGTTATTTAATATATAGTTGACTTTTCAACTTCTACTTGAATTCGTTAGGTAATAAAGCTATTAATCAGCTACTTATTATGCTTAAAAGCCATTATAGAAATCATTAATTTAATTACAATTCTTGCAAATTTTATTTCTTAATCTAGGGGCCAGTTCCAAATTTTAACGATGAGTAATCCAATTATTAAAAATAGCAAAAGAGATACCCCTAATAAAATTTTTCTGGTTTTAGATTTATTTCTCTTATCAAAACTGAAGACAAAGCAAAAAGTTGCCACAACAATTAGCAGCCCAGTAATTAGTAATAGTTTAAATCCATGTGCCATTTTTTCACCAGCCTTAGTTACTTGTTATTTATTAAACCATAATTAACTTGTTTTTATGTAGTTAATATATTAATATAAGATAGAACATGGAGGACTTTATGAAAACAATTAAAGTGATGACTGTTTTTGGTACCAGACCAGAAGCTATAAAGATGGCGCCTTTGGTCCAGAAACTAAAGCAAGATGAGCGATTTGAAGAAGTCACGGTCGTAACGGCGCAGCACCGGGAGATGCTGGATCAGGTGCTTAACATTTTTAAAATTCAGCCCGACTATGACTTTAATATTATGAAGAAAAACCAATCTTTAGAAGGTATAACAGCTAAAGTTTTGGTTGATATGACTAAGGTGTTGAAAGAGGTCAAACCAGATATTGTTTTAGTTCATGGAGATACAACTACTACTTTTGCTGCTAGTTTGGCTAGCTTTTACCTTCAATGTCCTTTGGGTCATGTTGAGGCTGGTCTGAGAACCTGGAATAAGTATTCACCATTTCCAGAAGAAATGAACCGGCAAATGACTGACGATTTGGCTGATCTTTATTTTGCCCCAACTAAAGTAAGTAAGCAAAATCTAATTAAAGAGAATCATCATTCAGAAAATATCTTTATTACTGGTAATACTGCCATTGATGCTCTAGCAGAAACAGTGCAGGACGATTATCATCATGAAGTATTGGATTTAATTAAACCGGGTAATAAAATAATTCTGGTAACCATGCACAGACGGGAAAATCAGGGCGAGCCAATGAGACGAGTTTTCAAAGTTATGAAACAAGTTGTTGACAGTCACGATAACGTCGAAATAATCTATCCGGTCCACCTTTCTCCCAGAGTACAAAAAGTGGCCCACGAAATTTTAGGCAATGACCCCAGAATTCATTTAATTGCACCTTTAGACGTGGTTGATTTTCACAATTTAGCTAAATTGAGCTACTTTATTATGACAGACTCCGGTGGGGTGCAAGAAGAAGCACCTGCCTTAAACAAGCCGGTTTTAGTTTTGCGGGATACTACGGAACGGCCCGAAGGTGTCGAGGCGGGAACACTTAAATTAGTAGGAACACAAGTTGATCAGGTCAAAAAAGCAATGCTGGAATTACTTGAAAATAAAGCAGTTTATGAGCAAATGGCCCAGGCAAGAAATCCTTATGGTGATGGTCATGCTTCTGAAAGAATAATGGATGATATTGCTTATTACTTTTCGCAACATAAAGGTGCAAGACCAGCAGATTTTAAATAAGCCAAATAAAAAAGCCAGGAAAATTATTTCTTGGCTTTATTTCTTGCTTTTTTCTTTACGAGCTTTAATTTTCTCTTTAGCTCGCGCAATCATTGTTGTTTCTTGCGCCTGAAAAACCGATCTGGTAGTGAGGTAATTGAAAACACCAACCAAAATTTGGTCAACTATTTTTACTAAGAGGGCATCTAAATGAAGCCAGGACAGTCCTACCAGCATTATTAAGCTGTCTGGAATAAGACTAATGATTCTATAAGTAAAAAAGACCAGCAATTTTTGCCAGGTTGAATGTTCCACATCAACATTGTTAATAAATACGGCTTTTTGATTAAATACAAATGATGCCAGGTTTGAAATAATAAATGCGATCGTATTAGAAACCAAAACTACGCTGTGCCACCACTTATGCAACACCATAAAAACAATAGTATTAATAAGAGCTGCAATAAAGCCGAAAACCATATAAACAAATAAGTTGCGGTGCCTTTTAACCAAGTTTTGTGCTAGATGATGAATTTTGGGGTCAGACATTGAGTCAAATTTTTGCGAATCCATTTTTTTGTTCTTAACCATTTAGTTGATCAGCCATTTCCTTAGCTGCATTATCAATTGCCGCGATATCATCATCACCCGGGGCATTTTCGATTGTTACAGGTTCAGTAACTTCTTTAGCACCCACCTGTTTGAATATTTTTTCAAAGTCAAAAACATTTTCACAAAAATGACCAGTATATACTTTGTCGCCGCTTCCCATCACCGCAAAATATTTTCCAGATAAATCTAATTCTTTTAATTGGTCGTAAAAATCAGCAATTTCGTCGGTCATGGTCCCTTCACCATAAGTATAGGTGATAAAAATACACAAATCAGCCGCCAAATAGTCACTCGCATCGGTAAATTCGGCTTCGCTGGTTTCAACCTCAAAACCATAATCTTGCAGATCTTCTTCCAGTATATCTGCCATATCAGCATCATTACCTGTCATACTTGCATAGACAATTCTAGCCTTCATTTTGCTCAAACCTTTCACACAAAACTGATTTACCAAAACATTATACCTAATTTTGTGCATTTAATGAAATTCTTTAGTAAAGTTTTAAAAAACGCTATAATGTAATCAAATATCATTTTACAGAGGGGAATTTAAATTTGATTACGATTAAATCTGTTAGAGAACTAAAGGGTATGCAAGCTTCAGGTCGGCTATTAGCTTCAATGTTTGAAGGCCTGCGGGATGTGATTAAACCTGGAATTACTACCTGGGTAATTGAAGAATTTTGTCAGGATTTTGTCAAAAGCCGTGGCGGTCGCTTGTCAGAGCAGGGATTTGAGGGCTACAAATACGGTACCTGTATTTCCGTTAATGATCAGATTGCCCACGCTACTCCGCGTAAGGACACCATTTTACAAGAGGGCGACCTGGTCAAGGTTGATGTTACCTGCAATTTAAACGGCTATGAAACTGATTCTTGCACGACTTATCCAGTCGGCAAAATTTCTCAAGCAGATCAGGATTTAATGGAAACTACCAAGAAAGCTATGTATTTAGGTATTGACCAAGCTGTCCTAGGAAACAGAATTGGAGATATCGGAGCAGCCATTCAGCATTTTGTAGAGGATGAACATCATTATGGTGATGTTAAAGAATTGGTAGGTCATGGTATTCAACCAAGCATTCACGAAGATCCGGAAGTGCCACATTGGGGTAAAGCTGGACACGGATTAAGATTGCGTGAAGGGATGACTATTACTTGTGAACCAATGGTCGAAGCCGGTGGGGACTGGCGCATTATTGAAAAAAGTGTCCCGGATCCAAAGGACGATTGGGTATTTTATGCTACTCCTGATGGCTCAAAGTCAGCACAGTTTGAGCATACATTTGCCATTACAAAAGATGGTCCTAAGATTTTGACTTTACAAAAGCCATATGACGGTTACGAAAAATATTTACCACATTTTGACGAAATGGATGATTAAAGTGCATGGATAAAAAAGCTGAGGCAATCAGGAAACGCTCTTTTTTATTTTATAAAACTGTCTCTGTGAAATTTTCTCAGGGAGAAGTTTTAACCAGTGCGATAGCGATTGCATACTATATTTTGTTTTCCATATTTCCTTTTATAATCATTATCGGGAACATTTTACCTTTGTTTCATATTGACACTGACCCCATAGCCAGCTACTTAAAGTTAATTTTTCCGGATAAAATTGCTAAATTTATCATGCCGATAATTAACTCATTGCTAAAAAGCAAATCAACCGGGTACATTTCATTTGGTATTATCTTGGCGTTATGGTCCGTGTCTTCTTTGGTAAACGCTATTAGAATCGGTATGAACCGAATATATGGCGTACGCGCTGTTGAATTAAAGCAAAAATGGCAGATTACCGTCTGGACACGTTCGATTACCATTATGTTAACCAATATAATGATTATTGTTTTTGCGCTACTCAATTTAACGCTTATTTTTGGTCAACAAGTTTTAGAATTTTTACGGCCAATATTTTCTTTTTCTGTTGGTGAAATTGAAAAAATATTCAGTTACCGCTATCCGGTCATCATTATTACCATGATCGGCTCTTTGTATTATCTGAATTCTTTTTTACCCAATATTAGATTGAAGAAAAAGGTTATTTGGCCTGGCGTTTTTACTACCTTATTGGGCTGGATTGTATTGTCTTGGCTTTTTAGCTTTTACTTGCATCATTTTCGTATCAGCTGGGAAAACTACGGGATTATTGGTACTTTTATCATTTTCATGTTGTGGCTGAATATTTCATCAATTCTCTTTTTACTGGGGACTTGTGTGAATGCTGCAATTGCGACCATGAAATACGGAGAGGTGCATTACTCAGTCGGGCACTTAGCAGAATATATTCAAAGAAAGCGCAATCGGTAAAAATTGGCACAATGGGCTTTATTTTGGTATATTAGTTTTATGTTTTATAGAAAGTGTAAAAGGTATGAAAGTTAGAAAAGCAATTATTCCCGCAGCAGGCCTTGGTACGAGGTTTATGCCGGTAACTAAGGCAATGCCTAAGGAAATGTTGCCTATCGTAGACAAACCTACAATCCAATTCATTGTTGAAGAAGCCAAAAAGTCCGGTATTGAGGATATCTTGATTGTCACTGGTAAAAATAAGCGACCGATTGAAGATCATTTTGATTCAAATCCTGAACTTGAACAAAATTTACAGGAAAAGGGTAAAACGGGCCTGCTCAAAATGTCGCAAGAAATTACTCACTTGGGAATTAACATATACTATACGCGTCAGCCATATCCTGCTGGGTTAGGTGACGCGATTGCTCGTGGCCGCAGTTTTGTGGGTAATGAACCATTTGTGGTAATGCTCGGTGATGACTTGATGATGGATAAAGTGCCCTTAACTAAGCAACTGATTGATCGCTATAATGAAACAAGTGCTTCTACAGTTGCTGTTATGCCAGTGCCTCATAAAGAGGTTTATAAATATGGCATAATAGAGCCTGATACTGAGATCAAGCCTGGCTTGATTAACGTTAAGTCTTTTGTAGAAAAGCCGGCAATTGATCAGGCACCAAGTGATTATGCAATTATTGGGCGTTATCTGTTAACTCCAGAAATTTTTCCGATACTGGCGGAGCAAAAGCCTGATAAGAGTGGTGAAATCCAATTAACAGATGCTATTAACACTATGAATAAAACTCAGCGAGTCCTTGCCCATGTTTTTAACGGCGATCGCTACGATGTGGGTAATAAGTTAAGTTACCTTGAAACTTCGATTATTTACGGTCTAAAGCATCCCGAAACTAAAGACGCTTTGCGTGAATATATTATTAACTTAGGTAAAAAATTGGCAGAACAATCATCAAAATAGCTAATTAACATTTTTAATAATTATAAAAGCCATTAACAAATGGTTTTTTTTATATAAA
Organism: Lactobacillus sp. ESL0259; assembly: GCF_003693045.1. Taxonomy (NCBI): domain Bacteria; kingdom Bacillati; phylum Bacillota; class Bacilli; order Lactobacillales; family Lactobacillaceae; genus Lactobacillus; species Lactobacillus sp. ESL0259. The sequence goes on from NZ_REHP01000005.1 coordinate 94,300, forward strand.
ATTTTTCTTAATGTCGGGCTAATCACTGTCTTCGGGTAGAAAATTTTTGTATCATGCTGCTTGGAACTTTTTGCTGGAGGATAGACAAAATGAAAGAGATATATATTGTTGCAGCTAAAAGAACACCTTTTGGTCGTTATCATGGCTTATGGGCTGAAAAAAGTGCGATCGATCTAGGTGAAATTGTATTAAGTGAAACCTTGAAAAGCATTAATTTAAATGCGAAAAATCTTGAAGCACTATTTATGGGCAACGTTTTAGGTGCCAGTTTAGGACAAAACATGGCTCGCCAAGTTGCCCTGAATACCGGTATGAGTCCTCAAAGCAGCAGTGTCACAATTAATGAAGTTTGTGGCTCGAGTTTGAAAGCTTTGCGGTTAGCTCAAGGACAGATGGAAATGGGTGATTTCGGTCTGGTCGCAGTTGGCGGTGCGGAGAGCATGTCTAATGCAATTTACCTGACGGCAAGCAAAGAAAAACCCAACTTTGAAAGTGAAATGCTGCAGAATGGACTGACAGATGCTTTTTCAAGCACACATATGGGACTTACAGCAGAAAATGTGGCAGAAAAATACGGTGTAACCCGCGCGGAAATGGATGAGTACAGTGCAGCTTCACACCATAAGGCAGCTGAAATTGTCCAACAGGATTTTTTCAAAGATGAAATGATTAACGTTGAAATAAACGGCAAGACTATTTGCCAAGATGAAAATATTCGTCCCGACACCAACTTAGCAGCGCTTAGTAAACTTAAGCCGGTCTTTAAAAAAGATGGTAATGTTACTGCCGGTAATTCTTCTCCTCTAAGTGACGGCGCTAGCATGGTTATTTTAGCAACAGTAGAAAAAGTAGCAGAGTTGAATTTACAGCCTCTGGCTCGGCTTGGCGCCTTTGCCGAATCAGGAAATGATCCCGCTTATATGGGCATCGCACCATACTATGCTGTAGCAAAGCTATTGCAAAAAACCAACAAGACAATTAATGATTATGATGTGGTTGAAGTTAATGAAGCTTTTGCTGCGCCCAGTGTGGTTTTAGCACAGAAATTACAGATTCCACCAGCAAAGTTAAATATTTTTGGCGGTGCCATTGCCCTAGGACATCCTTTAGCAGCTACAGGTACTCGCCTGGTCGGAACTGCTATTAACATTATGAATCAGATAAATGGTCAAAAAGCGCTGGTTACTCTGTGCATTGGCGGGGGCCAGGCAATTGCATGTGAAATTGAGAGAATTTAAATGAAATTTTATGAATTAACACCTGCAAAAAGAAGGGCCTTCCTGCATCAGCATGGTATTGAATTAGATGAAATTGATGAGCAGGTTTTGCATGATCTTGACTTATTGAGTGAAAATGTCATAGGCCAATTGCGATTACCAGTTGGTTTGGTGCAGAATGTGTTGGTGAATGGCCACAAGTATCAAGTGCCACTGGCTACAGAAGAGCCATCAGTAGTTGCTGCTGCTAATCATGGTGCGAAGATTGTGACTGAAGCTGGCGGTTTTACTGCTATTAGTCAACGCAATGGCATTTGGGGTCAAATCGTTCTACAAGCTGCTGTTGATTTTAAAATAGCTAAATTACAAGCTTTCTTTCCTGAATTAATCAAACAGGCAAATAATGAATATGCTAGTTTAGTTAGGCATGGCGGTGGAGTAAAAACTATTACCGCAGAACAAGAAAAAGACTTAGTTTTTCTGAAGGTTCTGGTTGATCCTGCAGAGTCGATGGGCGCCAATAGGGTAAATTCTATTTTAGAGTATATGGCTGAGCAGTTAGCTGTCTTTTCGGGCATTAAGCGAAAATTATTTGCTATTTTATCTAACTATCCCAGTCAAATAACAAAGGCAAAAGCAGAAATACCAGTAGAACTAATTGGTGGAATAGCAACTGCACAAAAAATTGCGTTACTCAGTAGAATTGGTCAAACTGATCCTATGAGGGCTGTCACAAATAACAAAGGTATTATGAACGGCGTTGAGGCAGTATTGCTTGCTAGTGGTAATGATACTCGCGCAGTTGAAGCCGCCTGCAGCGTTTGGGCAGCAAAAAGTGGCTCGTATACTAGTCTTAGTAAATGGTACGTGCAAGATGAAAAACTGCTGGGAAGGCTCAGCCTTCCTTTACCGCTTGGTGTTGTGGGTGGGTCAATTAAATCCAGAAAAGATGTCAAGCAAAACTATCGGATATTAGGTGATGAAATTACTAGCCAGGAATTAGCGAACATTATTGCTGCGATTGGTTTAGCTAACAATCTGGCAGCCTTATTGGCGATTGCCACTAAAGGAATTCAAAAAGGGCACATGAAGCTGCAAGCCAGAAATATTGTAGCTGATTTAAAGGCCACTTCTTCTGAGAAGAAAAAAGTATTGCAGATGTTAATTAAAAGAAATCTTTATAGTCAAACAGCAGCACAAGATTTTTTAAAGGAAATTAGGAAGGAAAACAATGCAAGTCGGAATTGATCAAATTGGTTTTTATACGCCTAATAAATATGTTGATATGGTAGATTTAGCCCATGCTCGTAATGAAGATCCGAATAAATTTCTGATTGGAATAGGACAGCAAAAAATGAGTGTAGCTGATCAAACCCAGGATGCGGTGTCAATGGGAATTAACGCGACATTAAGGTATTTGGATCATATTGTAAGGGAAAATGTTGGTTTATTAATAGTGGGAACAGAAAGCGGAGTTGATCAATCCAAATCTGCTTCACTTTTCATCAAAACTGCATTAAACCTACCACCAAATGTGAGAACTTTCGAAGTAAAAGAAGCATGTTTTGGCATGACCGCCGGAATTATGATAGCTCGTGATTATGTGCGCTTGCATCCCAATCACAGCGCAATTGTGATTGGAGCTGATATTGCTCGTTATGGTATTAATACCGGTGGGGAAGTAACTCAGGGTGCCGGGAGTATCAGTGTGCTTGTTAAAACTGACCCGCAAATAATGACTTTAAGTGCTGGTCACAGCGCTTATAGTGCAGATATTAATGATTTTTGGCGTCCCAACGATTCTGCAGTTGCCCTGGTAGATGGTAAATATTCTAAAGATGTTTACCTCGACTTTTTCAGGCATACATTTACGGACTATCAGAAGCAAACGGGGTTAAAAGCCAGCGATTTCACTGCTCTTCTTTATCATTTACCATTTGTGAAAATGGGCTTTAAGGCTAACCAATTGGCTATTGAGAAGCAAGATGACGGAACTAAAAAGCGTCTAGCAGATAACTTTGCTGCAAGTGCATGTTATAGTAAAGCAATTGGTAATATTTATACTGCATCTTTATACTTAAGCCTTTTGAGCTTGTTGGAAAATGCTCAGTTGCCCGCGAATGCAAAGGTTGGTTTGTTTTCATATGGTTCAGGTGCTATGGGAGAATTTTATTCTGGTCAAATAGTTAAGAACTACGAAAAAGCAATAAACCAAACAGCAGATCAAGAACTGATTGCACGCAGACAAAAGTTAACTATTCCGGAATATGAACAAATCTTCAATCAAGCTTTAAAAAACCCACAAGATGGTTTAAAACTTGAAAGTGATGAACAGAGTGGTACTTGGTATTTCGCAGGTACTGAAAATCACATTCGTCAATATCGCAAAAAATAGCTAAACAAATAAGAATGCCGCTAAAAGCGGCATTCTTTAGGTTAATCTGACTGCATTTTGGTCAGGTAAAATTTGAATACCGTAAACGGCAATTTTTTCTTTTTGATAACTAATATATATTGGAATACTGCGACCATGAATATTTTTTACTAAGCTGCTGAATTTGCTTTTTGTTAAGGGCTTTTTGCCGGGAAAAAATAGGCAAGCCGTACTAGTAATCTTTACTTTTGCCAACGGAACATTTTTATGAGCAATAGTTAAATAGAAACTGGTTTGATTGTTTAAGTCATTAGTTAATTGTAAAAAATCTGTTAATCTCATTTTTTCTTTTTTCCTATACAAATTAAAAATGTTATACTATAAGATATTATTTTTAGTGAGGATGGCTTAACTAATTGAAAAAATTAAAGCATAAAAAGTTGTGGCTTTCATCAATTATTATTATTTTATTAGTATTTTTAATATTTACCGGGGCAGGTTACTATTTCTTTAGAGTGGCTTGTGTTCCTGGCAAAAAGAGTTTTTTAAGCTCTTCAAGTAAGGTTCTCAAAAAATCTGATCCCCTTTACCATGAAAAAAAGTGGTTTAAAGCTGCGGCTAAACAAAAATGGCACATTGAATCAGCTGATGAAAAGTTTAAATTAGAAGCAAACTTTATTCCTTATAAAAATTCGCATAAAACTGCTGTAGTTTTACCAGGATACATGGATACTAAAGAGGACATGGGAGAATATGATGCCTTGTTTCACGAATTAGGCTACAATACCCTAACTCCAGATCCAAGAGCACAAGGTCATAGTGAAGGACATTATATTGGCTATGGCTGGCCAGAAAAAAACGATGTGAAAAAGTGGATTTCATACTTATTACAGACAAAAGGTAATCAGCAGCAAATTGTGGTTTATGGCTTAAGCATGGGTGCAGCAACTGCCATGATGACTAGTGGGCTGAAATTGCCTCACCAAGTTAAAGCATTTATTGAAGACTGCGGCTATACTAGTGTTAAAGACGAAATCGAGCATGAAGCAGGGGTTCTGTACAATATGCCCGCTTTTCCGCGCTTTCCTTTAGTTGAAATTCTGAGCGGCATAAATAAGATCAAAGTCGGTTATTTTATGGGTGCTGCGTCCAGCGTGCAGCAATTGCATAAGAATCACAAGCCCATGCTCTTTATTCACGGTAGTCAAGATAATTTTGTTCCAACCAAGATGGTCTACCCTAATTATAAAGCTACCAAAGGGCCAAAGGAAATATGGGTTGCTCCTAAAGCTAAACATGCCCAGTCTTTTTCAAAACATCCCCAAGAATATAAAAGACGGGTTGCAGCATTTTTAGCTAAATATGTCAGGTAGACCGTGCATTATATTTGCTAGCGCTTACATAAGTCTGATATTATAAAGTTGTGGCTAAGGTTGACAAAATTTCTATCTCCATAATATGTTTGTTATTGAATCTTTAAAAACAAGTTTATCGCGAAAAAATTCGATTTTTGTATGTTTATATCTGTGAAATTTTTCATTTAAACTGAAAAGTTTTTAATCTACACCTGACCCACAAAAAATAGTTGTCACAGCAAGTGACAACTATTTTTTACCGTAAAGTTAATTTGACAACGCATTCACATCTTGGCGTTTGCGGTAACATATCTACATTTTCAATTAGTCTGACATTATATGCTTCGCTCAAAAGAACTAAGTCTTGTGCCAGAGTGGAGGGGTTGCAAGAAATGTATACAAAAGTTTTAGGCTTCACGCTTAGGATGGTTTTGATCAAGCTTTTTGCGAGTCCCGTGCGCGGTGGGTCAACAATCAAAGCATCAATTGGCATACCATTTTGAACTAATTCCGGTAAAATTTTTTCTACGCTTCCCTGAATGTAATTAGCATTTTTAATATGATTCAATTCTACGTTATGATTAGCATCTTCGACTGCTTCGGGGATAGTTTCAATGCCAATAACCTGTTTAACCTGATCAGCAGCTAAGATTCCGAGTGTACCCACGCCGCTATATGCATCTATTAGAGTTTCAGTTGGGGTCAAATCTAAAAATTTTAATGCTTTTGAGTATAACGTAATAGTTTGAACCGGGTTTAATTGGAAAAATGCTCGCGGTGACAAGGCAAACTTTTTGCCCAAAATTTCATCAGTTATCTGATTTTTTCCTGCCAATTTAACTGTTTTGTTACCCCATACCTGGGGGTTGCGCCAGTCAGTTTCATTTTGATAGACACTAACTACGTCAGGCAAGCGTAAAACTTGTTCTGCAAGTTGACCCAAATTTTTAATGTTGCGACCAACAGTAATTAAAGTTACTTGTATTTCATGAGTAGCATATGCTTGCCGCACCACAATTGTTTTTAGACCATCAAAATGGCGGTAGGGGTCGGCAATTTTAACGTGCATTTTTTCTACTAAGCTTTTGATTTTGCGTTCAGTATCCTGGGTGGCCTGGCTTTGCGTTGGCATAACTGGTAAATCAAACAATTCATGCGAATTAGGGGCAAAAAGACCCAAACTGATCTGACCATGAGATTGTTCAATTTGGTATTGCGCTTTATTGCGATAATGCCATTCTTCTGGAGCCGGAATGGTTTTCTTAACTTTATACTTACTGTATCCCCGGGGATGAAATTTTTTCAAAGCTTCAAGGACGTTGTCTCGTTTAAATTCAAGCTGCTTGGGATAAGCTAAATGAGCAAGTTCCAGCCCACCTATTGCCGGATTAACTTTAGCCGGAAATGATACTCTGTTTGGACTTTTTTCTTTAATGCGGACCAGTTCCGCATCAATGTAACGGGGATATTCTTTGATGATCTTGGCAACGACCACTTCTGCGGGCAAGGCACCAGGAATAAAGATTATCTTTTTACGATAATAACCGATTCCTTCGCCATTAATGCCCAGTCTTTTGATTGTAATAATAATATCCTTATCTTTTGGTTTATTTTGATTAAATTTCTTGTACATAGTTTTCTTTCTACAATAAAATAGTAAATGTTAACAATTTATTGTACTCCCTGAAAAAAGTATTTAGCAAGATTAACCAAAATTTGCTAGCATGGAGTTAAGCACTAGAAAGGTGAAAATTGTTATGCCAATTATTACTAAAGTAAGCAGTCAAAAAAGACCTGGACGATTTAATATCTTTTTAGATGGTAAGTATTCTTTTTCTGCTGCTGAGCAAACTGTGGCTGAATTCATGCTTTTAAAAGGGCAAGAACTGACTGAAGAACAAATTACTGAAATTAAGCAATTTGATCAAGACGCCAAGGCTACCAATATTGCGTCTAATTATTTAAGTTATGAACCCAGAACTGTTTATGAAGTTTTACAATATCTTAATAAACATGGCATTGATAATGACTCTGCACAAGCCGCTGTCAGTCAACTGACAGAAATGGGCTTTTTGGATGATACTAAGTACGCTCAATTAGTGATCGCACAAAACTTGCGGATTGGTACTGATGGACCACTTAGTGTCAGCAATAAGTTGAGACAAAAAGGAATTGATCCTGAAATAATTGCTAATGCGCTAATGGAAATAGCTGATGCTGACTGGCTGGATGCAGGTAAGAGAGTGCTCAAGTCAATGAAAAGTAAAGTGGGCAAATTGGCACGGCGCGAACTGGAACGGAAAATGACCAGTAAATTATTGAGTCATGGCTTTTCCAGCACGCTTGCCAGTACAATAATTGCTCAAATTGATATACCGCAAAATGATGAAGATCAAATCGCAGCATTAAAAAAGCAAGGGATCAAAGCCTATAAGCGGTTTCGCCGTTTGCCAGAAAATGAGAGACAGCAAAAAATACGCAATTACTTATTTACACACGGATTTGCCAGTAATGAAATTGATGCTTTTCTAGCGGGTGAAATTATTCCTTTAGCTGAATTAGCTGAATATTAGGAGAAATTATGAAAAAACTACAGAAAAAAGTAACTTTTGTTGGTCGTCCTTTTCCCGATCAATTGATGGACGAACAGAAAACCTTTAATCAATCAAATATGGAAATGGAGCAGAATCAGGTTTTTCAGGATTTTATCGCTAAGAATGATTTAACTAATACTCGTAGCAATATGGTTGTTTTTGGACCTGAAAATTTTATGTATTGGTATGGCGTAATTGCGCCAAACGAGATTGAGGTTCCGCGAGGATTAATGAAATTTGTTTTGCCTGAAGCCCAAGTGGCAATTACAGAAAAAGATAATCAAAATATTTCCTTTTTTAGTCAGCCCTTAAATATGGTTATATCGCAGTTTTTAGCTGCAGTTGCTGACGAAGGGATTAAAATTTACCAAAATCCTGGTGATAGTTTAACTCCTTACGTTGTGCAAACTTTAAATTTTGCCACAAAAAAACTGACCCAAGAATTATATCTTGAGGACAGTCATTAAATAATTAATGTTGTTTAGGGTCAATTGATAAGTTGTCGTATTCAACATATGCACCAAGACAAGTTGATAAAAGCATAATCAGCATCACAATTCCAACAGATTTACCCACAATTTGATCAAGGGTTAGAAATTCACGCACCACAAAAGTGGCAGCAAAACAAAGAATAAAATCTAAGATGACATTAGCAATTTGTAAAAAATAGCGTCTTCTAATACTGAAAAAGCGCAGTAACTGCTTTAATAAACCATCGTCTATTTCAACCGCTAATAAATCTACTGGTCTTTGAATTGTAGCTTTGATGGCAGACATAATTAAAGCACCAACAATAGCGCCAATGGTGGTCCGGAAAAGATCAGCTGAATGCAAAACAAGAGCATCATAGCCAATACCAATAATGGTCAGACTACACAGATAAGGAATTAACAGTAAGAATGTAAAAACAAGTATGACATGACTTTTTTTCATGGTGTAACCTCATTTCTTACGTGCTATTCTAACATATTGTGTGCGTACATGATATAATGTTGGTATTTAATATGTTATTTTAAGAAAGAGAGCACAAAAATGGCTAGCGACCCCGACAAGGGGAATTTATTTGAGCGTTTCAAAAATAAATTTTCCCCTACAAATGATGAAGAAACAAGAGAGCACTTAATTACAGAAATTGCTAATTTACACGAGCACAAAAAGCTTAGTGACAATGAATTTACAATGTTAAATGCAGTTTTGGATTTTCAGGGACGGATGGTACGTGAGGTAATGGTGCCGCGAATTGATGCTTTCATGGTAGATTGCCAGGAAAGTTTGCAGGACCATCTTAAAGAAATACTGCGTGAACCATATTCCAGAATACCGGTTTATCGACGTGATAAAGACAAAATAGTAGGCATTATTCATATTCGAACTGTCTTGCGTAAGGCGTGGGAAAAGGGCTTTGATAATATTACTTATGATGATGTCATGAATCCGCCACTTTTTGCACCGGAAACAACGGAGCTCAGAGAACTTTTAGTAGAGATGCAACAAACTCAGCAGCAATTGGCTATTTTAACGGATGAATATGGTGGAGTTGTCGGGCTTGCAACCATTGAGGATATAATTGAGGAAATAGTGGGTAATATTGATGATGAGGTGGATCAGACGGAAGTTCTGGTTCACCAAATTGCCCCTAACAAATATGTGATATATGGTAAAATGCCTCTTGATGAATTTAACGAGCAATTCGGCACCGATCTGGAAATGGAAGATGTTGACACTATTGCCGGCTATATGATTACAAAGTTAGGCATAATACCGGCAAAAGGTGAAAAGTTATCTGTCAAATTGGATAATGGTATGGTATTGACTACTAGAAGAATGATGCGTTCCAGATTAATGACGGTTTTGTTGACTGTGCCAGAAGAAAAACCTAAGAAGAAGGAAGAACAAAATACTTAATGAGTAACGAACTGTTGAATAAAGTAAATAAGAGAAGAACATTTGCTATCATATCGCACCCTGATGCCGGGAAAACTACGATTACGGAGCAAATGCTTCTTTTTGGTGGTGTAATTCGCAGCGCGGGGACAGTTAAAGCCCGCAAAAGTGGTCATTATGCTACTAGTGACTGGATGGAAATTGAAAAGCAACGTGGTATCTCGGTTACCAGCTCCGTCATGCAATTTGAATATCAGGGAAAAAGAATAAACATTCTTGATACCCCGGGACACGAAGATTTTTCGGAAGATACCTATCGGACCTTAATGGCGGTTGACTCAGCGGTCATGGTGATCGATTCAGCTAAAGGTATTGAACCGCAAACCAAAAAATTATTTAAGGTCGTAAAGCAAAGAGGCATTCCTATCTTTACCTTTATGAATAAATTGGACCGTGATGGTAGACCGCCACTTGATTTGATTGCTGAACTGGAAGACTTACTTGGCATCGAAGGTGTGGCTATGAATTGGCCAATTGGTTCAGGTCAAACTTTACAGGGATTATATGATATTGCTCATAATCAGGTTGAAATGTATCGCAAGGATGGTCCTGATCGCTTTTTGCCTCTAGATAAAGACGGTAAACTGCCGGCTAGTGAACCATTTAGTCAGAATCCCCAATTTCAAGATACATTAGGAGAAATTGACTTAATTAAAGAAGCTGGAAATCAATTTGACTTACAAAAAATTGCTCAAGGCGATCAGACACCAGTATTCTTTGGCTCCGCTTTAACTAATTTTGGGGTTGAAACTTTTTTGCAGAGTTTTGTTAAAATGGCTCCTGCACCAGCTGGTCATAAAGTTAACGACACTGAAGACTTAGCTCCTGATAATGAAGAATTTTCCGGTTTTGTGTTTAAAATTCAAGCTAATATGAATCCACACCACCGTGATCGGATTGCCTTTGTGCGTATTGGCAGCGGCGAGTTTAAAAAAGGACTGGATGTAACTTTGGCTCGCACTGGTAAACCAATTCGTCTCAATAATGCTACTGAATTTATGTCTAGTGAGAGAATGCAGGTTTCAGATGCGGTAGCAGGAGATATTGTTGGTTTGTATGATACTGGCAATTTCCAAATAGGTGACAGTATTTATGCTGGCAAACATAAAGTGGTTTATCCGCCACTGCCAGAATTTACTCCTGAACTCTTTGTGCGAGTTACTGCTAAGAACGTAATGAAACAGAAATCATTTCATAAAGGTATGGTTCAATTAGTTCAAGAAGGTGCAATTCAGTTATACCAGAATTATCAGACTGATGAGTATATCTTGGGTGCTGTTGGGCAACTGCAATTTGAGGTCTTTAAATTCAGAATGAAAAATGAATATAATTCTGATGTTGAAATGACTAATATTGGTCACAGAGTAGCACGCTGGATTGACCCTGAGCAGCTTGATCCGGCTATGGCTAACAGTCGAAATTTACTAGTAAAAGACCGTTACGGCCAACCGCTATTCTTGTTTGAAAATCAATTTGCAGAGCGTTTTTTCAAGGATAAATATCCAGATGTTAAACTGACTGAAAAACTGTAAACAAAAAACTGGCTTTAAGCCAGTTTTTTTATTTGTCAATATGGATTTCAATTACATGCTGACTTTTATCAAATGTCAACATATATGAAGGATTTTTTTCTTTAACAAGTCGCTTAATAACAAAGTCCGTTTCATCTTTACGAACACGACGATTGTGATTTTCCAAGACAATTCCGATTGCTTTATCACTTTCGGTGTAGATAACGGAGGTATTGCCTAGAGAGTAAACTTTGACATAATTTACGTTGGTCGTATTTAGTTGACTGTGAACTAGGTCCTTATAACTATTGGTTACATCTATTAAATGCATGGATTTCACCCGTTTCTTCTAGTAGTTATTTTTTTAATTTAAGTATACAACTAAACTAAACTTTTTTCTTTAATAAAAAGCATGATTATTATATTTTGCAATAATCATGCTTAAAAATGACGTCTTTAAATATTAGTTGTGTCAGTTGCAGAATTAATAGTGTTCTCATCTTCACTGATAACAATCTTATCTTCAGAAACACTTGCCAGCAAATTCTTTACTGCAGGATGATCAAGTTTATAGTCAGCAACTTTATCTTCAATTTCTTCCTGAATGGTTCTACGCAATGGTCTTGCGCCCATATCTGGACTATATCCTTCATCAACTAATTTCTTTTTAGCATCCTCGGTAACATTAATATGCATTCCTTGGTTTTTAACCATGCTGTTTACATCGTCAAGCATCAAATTAACAATTTTTATTAAGTCATCCTTAGTCAGTTCGTTGAATTCAATCACATCATCCAACCGGTTTAAAAACTCTGGCTTAAAGAATTGACTCATTGAACTTCTGGCGGAATCTGGTTGATCTGCAGAATTTTCAGCAGTGAAACCAACACTGGTGTTCTTAATGCCTTGACCAGCATTAGAGGTCATGATGATAATCGTATCCTTGAATGATACAGTTCTACCTTGAGAATCAGTTAAGCGGCCATCATCTAAAATCTGTAAGAAAAGATTCATAACAGCTGGATCAGCTTTTTCAATTTCATCAAGTAAAATCAAACTGTATGGGTGACGTCTTACTCGTTCTGTTAGTTGTCCGGCTTCTTCATAACCGACGTAACCAGGTGCTGAACCAATTAACTTGGAAACAGAATATGATTCCATATATTCTGACATATCGAAGCGAATTAAGGCATTTTCTGAACCAAACATTTGCCGAGCCAGTTGTTTAGCTAATTCGGTTTTACCAACTCCCGTTGGTCCTACAAAGAGGAAGGAGCCGATTGGTCTACCAGATTTGTTAAAACCGATCCGATTCCGGCGAATTGCCCGTGCCAACTTGTCAACGGCTTTGTCTTGACCGATAACATGCGCTTTAAGATTTGGTGCCAAGTTTTGTAACTGGTTTTCTTCTTGCTTTTGTAAATCACCAACAGGGATGCCGGTTTTTTCTTCAACAATCTTGTTCATGATCTTGCTGGTAATAATAGGAGATTTGTCCGGATCAACCTTTTGATCCTTCATCTTGTTATATTTTTCGATTTGGTCACGGTAGTATGCAGCTTTTTCATAATCTTCATTTTTGAGGGATTCTTGTTTTAATTTCTGAGCCGCATCAATTCGTTCCTTCATTTTTTCCTTGTCGACATAAGGAATTGTCAGGTTCATTCTTGAACCTGCTTCATCTAACAAGTCAATGGCTTTATCAGGTAAAAAGCGGTCTTGAATGTAGCGCTCAGATAATTCTGCTGCTGCCTTGATAGCATCATCAGTATAATGAACATGGTGATAATCTTCGTAGCGCTTTTGAATACCCTTTAAAATACGGATTGTTTCTGCAACAGAAGGTTCTTTAACATCAACGGGCTGGAATCTTCTTGCCAGAGCAGAGTCTTTTTCAATTTCCCGGTATTCTTTTAATGTGGTAGCACCAACGAGTTGCAGGTCACCACGAGCAAGAGCGGGTTTAATAATGTTGCCTGCATCCATTCCACCTTCGGCATTGCCTGCACCAACGATTTCGTGAATTTCATCGATAAAGAGGATGATATCATCATGGCCTTGTACTTCTTTAAGTAATTGCTGCATTCGTTGTTCAAATTGACCCCGAATGCCTGTACCTTGAACTAAAGAAACTACGTTTAGTGATATTATTCTTTTATCTTGCAGCTTGGCCGGGACCGAACCGTCGACAATTTGCTGGGCTAAGCCCTCAACTACAGCAGTCTTACCGACACCGGCTTCACCGATTAGGACAGGATTGTTCTTTGTTCTGCGATTCAAGATTTCAATGACACGAGCAATTTCTTTATCGCGTCCGATAACTGGGTCGATTTTACCTTTTCTTGCTAGAGCAGTAAGATCGGTTCCATACTGATCAAGAAGTGAGCGTCCGCCCCCGGCACCATTGTTGCCGTTATTGACGTTTCCTGGATTCCCGTTGCCCATCCTGGGGTCACCTGGATTTCCCGCATTGCCGTTGTAATTAAACAGGTCGCTGAAATCACCAAAGAAGTCGTTATTATCATTGTTCATATTAATATTTCCTTGTTGTTTAAGTTGTTGATAACATTGTCCACATAAATTAATTTCACGACTTTGTCCGTTAACCTTCGCAAAAAGATGAATGGAAGCTGGTCGTTTTTGACAGTTTTGACAAAGCAATTGTATTACCGCCTTTCATATCAGTTTACTAAATTATATAATTAGCACTCGCAATAATCAAGTGCTAAAACCTGAATCTTATTATTTGTAAGTAACGCTAATATGATAAAATATTGGTGCAAGATCAGATGATTGCATAAATAAAATTGACTAAAAAGTGGTGATAATTTTGGATTTTCAAAAAATTCTGGTGCAATTAGCGAATGGCGAACTCGATCACTATGAAGTTGAGCCAAAAAATGCTTTTGAATTTCAAGCAGCATTGAGGTCTTTTGAAAAAAGGCAAAATATTACAGGGAAAGCATTGCGAGGTGGTAAAATAATTTACTCAAAATCAAAATCTGAAGTTTAATGATGTAAACTGTTACATTTATGTTGTCTAATTCACAAAAAAATGATAGTCTAAGTAGGCGAATAGGTATTTATTACCGGTTTGATTTTTTGAATTCAAAGGAGATATATATAATGGAAAGACGCGATTTTCATGTTGTTGCAGAAACAGGTATTCATGCTCGTCCAGCTACATTGCTAGTACAAGCTGCTTCTAAATTTGGTTCAGATATCAATTTGGAATACAATGGCAAGTCAGTTAATTTAAAGTCAATTATGGGCGTTATGTCACTTGGTGTTGGCAAAAATGCTGATGTTACTATCAGTGCTAATGGTGACGACGAAAAAGATGCAATTAACGCTATTTCAGAGACTATGAAAAAAGAGGGCTTAGCTGAATAATGACCAAGACATTAAAAGGAATTGCTGCTAGTGATGGTATTGCTGTAGCACCAGCTTATCTCTTGGTTGAACCTGATCTTTCATTTTCAAAATCCACAGTTAGCGACGTTGAAAGTGAATTAGCACGCTATAAGAAGGCAATTTCAGTATCAACTGCTGAAGTTGAAAAAATTCGTGATAGTGCAAAGAAGAGTTTAGGTGAAGACGAAGCTCAAGTCTTTGAAGCTCACCTTATGATCTTGAACGATCCTGAATTTACTGGTGCCATTGAAAACGAAATCAAGGAGCAAAAAGTTAACAGTGAAGCTGCACTTGACGAAACTGCCCAAAAGTTTATCAGTATTTTTGAAGGAATGACTGATAACACTTATATGCAGCAGCGTGCAGCTGATGTGCGTGATGTTTCTAAGAGAATTATGGCTCACTTGTTGGGCAAGGAATTACCAAACCCAGCTTCAATTGATCACGAAGTGATTGTGGTTGCTCATGACTTAACTCCTAGTGATACTGCCCAACTTAACAAAAAATTTGTTAAGGGTTTTGTTACTGATATTGGTGGAAGAACTGCGCATTCTGCTATTATGGCACGTTCACTTGAATTGCCAGCAGTTGTAGGTACTGATTCAATTACCAAGGATGTTGAAAACGGCGACACGATTGCTGTTGACGGTCTAAGCGGTGATGTAGTTGTTAAGCCTACTGACAGTCAAGTTGCTGAATATCAACAGAAGAGTTCTGACTTTTTGCAACAAAAAGCTGAGTGGGAAAAATTAAAGAACGAGCCTTCAGTTACTGCAGACGGTAAAAAGTTTACAATTGCTGCTAATATTGGTACGCCAAATGACATGAAGGGTGTAAACGATAATGGTGCTGAAGCTGTTGGTCTTTACAGAACCGAATTCTTATATATGGATTCAAAGGACTTCCCAACTGAGGATGAACAATTTGAAGCCTATAAGGAAGTCATTGAAGGTATGCATGGTAAGCAGGTAATTATCAGAACCATGGATATTGGTGGTGACAAGCACCTTGATTATTGGGATTTACCAGAAGAAATGAACCCATTCTTAGGTGTGCGTGCCATTAGACTTTCACTGCAAAATGAACAGATTTTCCGGACACAGCTTCGTGCTTTATTGCGTGCATCAGCTTATGGCAAGTTGGGCATTATGTTCCCAATGATTGGTACTCTTAATGAGTTGCGCAAGGCTAAAGCAATTTTGGGTGAAGAAAAAGAGCAATTAGTTAAAAAGGGCGTTAAGATTGGTACAAACTTAGAAGTCGGAATGATGATTGAAGTTCCAGCTGCTGCAGTTTTAGCTGATCAATTTGCTAAAGAAGTTGATTTCTTCTCAATTGGTACTAATGACTTAATTCAATATACAATGGCTGCTGATAGGGGCAATGATAATGTTTCTTACCTTTATCAACCGGCAAACCCATCTGTTTTGCGTTTAATTAAGCACACGATTGATGCAGCACATGAAAACAACATTTGGTGTGGCATGTGCGGCGAAGCTGCTGGAGACAGTACCATGTTTCCAATTTTGCTTTCAATGGGCTTAGACGAGTACTCAATGAGTGCTACTTCAATTTTGCGTATTAGAAGCTTAATGAAGAAGCTCAATACTGCAGATATTAAGGAATTAGCCAATAAAGCTTGTTATGTTTCAGAAACTGCTGAAGAAAATGAGAAATTGGTTAGTGACTTAATGAAGAAAGTAAATAACTAATAATAATAATAAAAGGATACATTAGCAAAAAATTATGTATTCTTTTTTATTTCTTTATTTTTTCTTGATAAAAAGTTCACAGAATATTCACGTTTAAAAGATACTATAATAATAAAATTAGTTGAAAAAACTACTTACAAAAAGGAAGTAGTATGATATAATTATATAGATACTAATTAAGGGAGCGTGAAATATATGGTAAATTTATATATCTCTCCAAGCTGTACATCTTGTCGTAAAGCGAAGGCCTGGTTAAAGAAGCACGACATTCCTTTTAAGGAAAGAAATATTTTTTCTGAACCGTTAACAAAAGATGAATTGTTGCAAATTTTGCGCATGACTGAAAATGGTACCGAAGAAATTATTTCAACTCGTTCAAGAGCATTTCAGCAACTTAAAGTTAATCTGGATGACATGTCAATTGATCAACTGCTTGATCTGGTAGAAAAGAATCCAAGTTTGTTAAGACGTCCTATTATTATGGATGACCGTCGTTTACAGGTTGGATATAATGAAGATGAGATTAGGCGCTTTTTACCTAGAAAGGTACGCCGACTCGAACTTGAAGAAATGCAAAAGATAGCTGACTTATAAATCAGGTAAGTTTAAAATAAAAGCGTTGGTTTTTTAAACTAACGCTTTTATTTTATGAGTAAAGTACGCTACAATAGAACAAAGCATCTGATGGAGGTGAGAACTCATGCAAGTAGATCATATAAACAAAAATACGATTCGCGTGAGAATAGGTAAACAAGAATTAGCAAATCGTGGTCTTAAAGTTTTGGATTTACTGGGTGATAAAAATAAAATCCAGCATTTCTTTTATTCAATTTTAGATGAAATTGATACGGATCATTCTTTTAGTCAAGATGCACCTGTTACTTTTCAAGTAATGCCTAATAATGGTGGGCTTGATTTACTCATCACTAAAGTTACGGCCAAAGATCAGAATAACCTGGCCCAGTTATTTGATAATGGTTTTACTGACAATAATAAAAAGACGAATGATGTTCGCAAGTCTTTTCTCGACTTAGAGCCTGAGGAAGATGAAAACGATAAAGACGAATCAACTGGTTCTGCAATTTCTGGTCACCCCAAGGTGAAGAAAGAGTTTTGGAAACTGCAAAAAAAGCAGGCATATAGTTTTAATGACCTCAATCAGGTAGTTGAACTGGCTGATAGTCTTCAAGCAGACGATTTGGCTTCCAGTCTTTATTTTGAACGCGGTAAATTTTACTTAGAGTTAATCTTTACTGATCAAGATTACTTGGAAATAAGGCCGGCAGATGCATGGGCCATTACAAATGAATATGGTATTAAAGTTAAAGCGAGTGAAATGGCTCGTGTGCGCATTAATGGCAAATGCTTGATAGCGCATGAAGCTTTAGAGAAGCTGCAGGATTATTTTAGTAACATTAATTAAAATGCCAGATAGCAAAATAAAAGGGGGCAGGTAAAATCCTGCCCCTTTTGCGTACTTATTATTAGGTGATGATTATGTACGCGGCATTGTTGAATAATGTTTTAGTTTTAGCTGTAGCAGAAGCTCGGATAAGTGAAAATGAAAAGAATATAAAAAGGCAATATTTTTGTCCTCAGTGTTATCGCGAAGTCCAGCTGATAAATAATAGTAGAACACCTTATTTTAAGCATATCCCGAGTGAAGTTAATTTAAGTGGAGAAAATAAAGAGCATGCACAAAGTAAAAGCTTATTGACCACAGCTTTAAGAGCAGCCCATTTTAACGCACAGATGGAAGTTCAATTAGCTAATGGTCAATTACGCGCGGATATCTTAGCAAGCCCAAATTTAGCATTTGAAATTCAATGTGCTCCGCTCAACAAATCTGAATTTCGTCATCGTCATCTTTTATATCGGCAAATAGGGGTGAAAGATATCTGGATAGTGGGAAAGAGACATTTTTTAGGACAATACATCAAAAAATCGCAACTTATCTTTTTTCGAAGGAATAAAACTTGGCATGATTATTATTTGGAAATTAATCCTGATAAGCTAGTTATCAGTTTGAAATATAACGTTTTGCTTGAGCCGCTGACTAATAAAATTCATTGGCAGAAACAGAATTTTACTATAAATGCCAAGGGACTAAAAAAGCTGTGGCACTTTAAACCTGCTTTACGTAAATACCAGATTGATTCGGCCAAGCAAAAACAGTATCTAAAAATGCAGTTTATGCAAAAAAGTCTCAATGGCATGAAGATTGCCAACAACTTATATAAAAGACGGCAAACCATTGATGATTTGCCGTCTTGGGTATTTAGCAATTTTCGTAAAATTAATTCGCCAGATAATGCAAGTAAGTTTTTAGATCAGGCGTAAGTGCCTAGCAGGATAATAATCTTTGTCTTCCCTGGTAATACAACCAGTATTTTTAAAAAGGCGAATCAACTTATCATGAGCCAAAATCCCTTCAAGCATTACTCCACTGTAATTGCCGCTTTCATTAAAAATAATAGTTGTAGGAATGTTACAAACATTAAACTGATGGGCAAGTTCCTTATCTTGGCGAATGGAATTATCTACATAAGGAGCAATCCTGCGATCTGTAATACGATCAAAATTTAAATTTAAATTTTGAGCAATTTTTCGCGGTAATTGCTCAGAATATTTATTAAAATCACCACTGATAGCTTGTTGTAAAGCAACTAGATAGGCTCGAGCCTTTTTGTTGCCATATTCGAACTTAATTGCATGGTAATTTCGTAAAGCTTGAAATGAAGCAATTGTGTACTGCGGGATATCTAGTATTCTTTGGCCGCTCTTTTTTCTTCTGATAATATCTTCTTTGATAACTTTTGAATTAATGATAGGAACGAAGTTAAAAGAAGAGTTGATATTAAGCTCAGCGATTGCATCTTGAATTAAAACTTCTGTGTTATAGCAGTAAATGCCAACGGGATTGACAAAGAGAAAAATTTCGAACATGATCAGACTCCTCCAATACTGATTATTTGTAAATCTAATTATCTATCCTTTTTAGAAATTTACTCATTAGACTATATTTTATCACGATGCTTGTAAGCGCGTGCAATTTTTGCTTGATTAGTATTAGCAGAATTTTGCGTAAAATGATATTTCTTTTTTAAGTCTAACAGAACTTGGGCAATTAATTGGGGATGAGGATTTTCAATCTCTATTTCAAAGTCCTCATAGTTGTCAGGATAGGTACTATCATCAAATGTTAATTCACAATTTTCAGGACCATTTGCTAAAATACGCTTAGTTTTACTGAAAGTTTGCAAGTTGAGCTTTAATTGGTCTGAAAAGTGCTCGCTTAGGTAGTCTCCTATGGTATATTTAAAAGTGATTGGCAAATTTTTGCTCCCCTTTTTTACCAGCGCTTTAGCTTCAGCTAGTTTTAGCTCATCATTAATTTCGATTGCTTCATGAAACTGGTGCTGCACGGGATCATTATTTGGAACTTTAAGTGTTTGTTCTGCATGATCAGCAAAAAGACGAATGCGGCAACTGATCTGATTTTGTTTTAGCAAACCATCTTTGGTATCAAAATAATAATTTTCCTGTTTAAAACAGCTTTTTGGAGCAAAATCATGGCAAAGCTTGTGATAGATTGTCTTTGGCAGGATAATTTTTGCTTCAATTTCATTATTCTTCGACATAATAATTCCCCATCCAAATTCAGTGATAGAATTTACTTTTTGTTCCATGCTACTAATTAAGAAAGTATAGTTTTTTTATTGACATATTGTCAAAATTGCTGTTTCTGCGTAATTATAGAAAAGACAGCAAAACTATCAAGATATAGGCTATACTGAATTAATAAAATTATCATAATCTTAAAAGCTTTAATATGCAAGAAAAAACTTTATCAAACAAGGGATTATATATGCTGTATCGAAAAAAACGGCTTCTTTTATTAAAGCTATTAGCCATATGAAATTGCTATCATATAATTTATGTTAAAATGGATATGCTGTTTGAGAAAGGGTTATTTCTATGAATAATGATTGGGATAATTTTTTATGGCCTTATGAAGAGGCCGTCCGAGAATTGAAAGTGAAATTTCGTTCTTTAAGACAAAGTTTTTTAACGAAAGGGGAACATTCCCCAATAGAATTTGTAGTTGGCAGGGTTAAAACTGTCGACTCAATTAAAGAAAAGATGCAAAGGCGTGTAATCAGTTTCGACGTGATCGAAACCGATATGCAGGACATTGCAGGTATTAGGATAGTATGTCAATTTGTCGATGATATTTATAAGGTGGTAGACTTAATACATACACGTGATGATATGGAAGTCATTGAAGAACGTGATTATGTTAAAAATGCCAAACCTTCAGGCTATCGCTCCTATCATATGGTTATTTCTTACACCGTTTATTTGCCAAATGGTCCCAAAAAGTTGCTGGCTGAAATTCAAATCAGAACTTTAGCTATGAACTTTTGGGCTACTGTTGAGCACACTCTTAATTATAAATATCAAGGTTCTTATCCAGAAGATATTTCTAAAAGACTAAAATCTACTGCGGAAACAGCATATAAACTTGATGAAGAAATGTCTTTAATAAAAGATGAAGTGCAGGAAGCTCAAAAGGTTTTTACCAAAAATAAGGGTAAGGAAAAATAATGAGAATTACAATTGCCCATAACACCAATCCCGAAACGCTAAAAGTTGTGGCGCACTTGCGAAAACTGTTGGAAGCTAAAGCAGGCATTGTTTTTGATGCTAAATACCCCGATGTTGTCATTACTGTCGGAGGCGACGGTACTTTAATCAATGCTTTTCACCGTTATGAAAACCAGATCAGTTCTATTCGCTTTATTGGTATCCACACTGGGCATTTAGGTTTTTACACTGATTGGCGTGGTCCAGAAGTTGATAAAATGGTAGATGCTTTACTTTTAAGGGAGCCGGAATCTGCCAGTTATCCGCTTTTGGAAGTAGAACTTTTAACCGAAGCGAATGAAAAGAAACATTTTTTGGCCTTAAATGAATCTGCAGTCAAACGGGTATCGCATACATTAGAAGCAAAAGTCTATATTGATGATCAATTATTTGAAAATTTCCGGGGAGATGGCTTATGTATATCAACTCCTACCGGTTCAACCGGTTATAATAAGTCACTTGGTGGTGCTGTGATTCACCCAAGACTTAAAGCCTTGCAAATGGCAGAAATAGCTTCAATTAATAACCGAATTTTCAGATCATTATCTTCGCCAATAGTGTTGGCACCAGAGCAGTGGATTACTGTCATACCTGATGCTGACCACTGCGTTATGACTGTTGATGGCCGTCGCATTAATGTACGCAACGCTAAACAAATTGAATATCGTATTTCTAGTAAGGAAATTCATTTTGATCGTTTTGGGCATACTCATTTTTGGTCCCGTGTTCAGAGCGCCTTTATTGGAGATAAAGATGACACCATTTAAAGTTATTGTACAAGACAAAGTTCCCAAGAAATTAGGAGCTTTTTTACTGCAAAGCGGTTTTTCAAAAAGAGCTGTGAATAATGCTAAAAATTCCGGTGGGATGCTTTTAGTAAATCATAAAAGGCGCTTTACCAACTACATGTTACATCAAGGTGATGAAGTGATTTTTATTCCGGGAAAAGAGAGGGTCAATCCCTGGCTAGTCCCCTCAAAGAAGCCGCTAGCGGTCGCACTGGAAACTGCAAATTATTTGGTAGTAAATAAACCAGCTGGCATTTTGTCAATTCCATCTCGTTATGATGACAATGCTTTAGTTAACCAAGTTTTAGGTTATTTTAACAGTAAAGAAGAGGTTGACGTTAAACCGCACATAGTGACGCGACTCGATCGCGATACTTCTGGTCTGGTTCTGGTTGGGAAAAATGCTATCGCTCATGCTCGTTTTAGTCAGATTGATAAAGCTCAATTTATTAAAAAATATCATGCAATAGTTCATGGCAATTTTGCGCCGGAAGAATTGACAGGAGTGATAGATCAGCCTATTGGTCGCAAAGGAACCTCAATTGTGCGCAGCATTGATTCCACTGGCAAGAATGCTAAAACTGCTTATAAAGTGATTGCTCAAAAAAGTGGGGCCAGTTTAGTAGAACTGCGCCTATATACCGGTCGAACTCACCAGATTCGCATTCATATGCAATATATGGGTCATCCTTTGTATGGTGATCCTCTATATGGCATTAATGATGAGTTTAAGCGTCAGGCACTCAATTGCTTTTATTTGGGTTTTCCTGATCCATTTACTAAAGGCCAGCATACTAGTATTGAAATACCTGATGCACTTGATATGCAAAAATTATGGCAGAGACTTTAATAGATCTTTAGAGAAATAAAAGAGTTGTCTTGCGTTAGACAACTCTTTTATTTGTTTTACAAAATTTATTCACTAAAAAGTACGCGAGTACCTTCGGGAACAAAAATATTTTTTTGAACTGGTGTTAAACAACCATTTTCAGCATCTCGTGTATATAAAGTGGCATTATCTGAATTTTGGTTGGTTGCCACCACATATTTTTCATTTTTGTCCCAGTTAAAATCACGAGGAAATTCACCAAAAGTTGAAATTCTCTGACGTAGTTGCAGGGTATGGTCATCATTAACTGCAAAAACAGTGATTGTATCATGACCACGGTTGGAAGTGTAAATAAATTTACCATCATGGCTAATTTTGATGGCAGCTGCGCCATTGTGATCAGAAAAATCATTAGGAATAGTTGAATAGGTAGCAATATTTTTAAAATTCCAGTGGGTTTCATCGAACTTAACTAAGTTAACTTTACTTGAAAGCTCACCGATCACATAAAAATAATTACCATCAGGACTAAATACAATATGACGTGTGCCAAAACCCGGTTCGTTTTGATATTTAGCCAGGTGATTCAGCTTATTATTCTTGAAACTGTAGAAATCAACACAGTCGTTACCTAGATCACAACTCACTAAATTGCCTTGTGGTGTTTGATCGAAAAAGTGGGGATGAGGGCCATCAGCTTGTTCTGGACAGGGACCAAGAGTATCTGCCGTGTGAGTTACGGAATCGAGAAAGGCCAGTTTACCCTCATCATCATACGAAAATACACTGAGGACAGCTGTATGGTAATTTGCCGTATATAATAATTTTTTTTCGCGGTTAATTCCAATATAGGCTGGCGAAGATCCTGGGGTTAAATAAGAGTCCTTTTCTGAATATTTGCCATTAATTAATGCAAAAGAACTGATTCCACCTTTTGCTCCAGCATTATTAATGGTAAAAATGAGGTTACCATCTTGAACAAAATAAGTAGGTCCACCTACTTGGATTACTTCTTTTGCCGGTCCCATTTGCATTTCCACGCCATTAGCAGCCGGAGTAAGCGGCAGCTCATAAATTCCCGTTGACTTTTTTTTGGTGTACCCGCCAATTAATAATTTCATGCTTGAAAAGCCTCCAATTTCATTTATAATTGTCTCAATAATTAGTATAGCATGACACGCAATTGTAAAATATTGAGTGACTTTATCATTTTAAAAAGTGGTAAAGTATGGTGTCGGCTTTATTAGTATAAAAACAATAAATGTAAACAAGAGGTATGTTGGAAATGGAAGAAAATAAAATTCGAGAGCTTTACGCTAAGAATGATATTTCTGAAGTTTATACTAATCTTCACTCATCTTCGGCAGGTTTAACTTCTGCAGAAGCAACCGCAAGATTGGCAAAATATGGTCGTAACGAAATTAAAAAGTCCGAGGAAGAATCCGAGTGGAAAACTTTCTTCAAGAATTTTATTAGTATGATGGCAATTTTATTGTGGATTTCAGGTGCCGTAGCCATGTTTAGTGGGACGCTTGAATTAGGAATTGCCATTTGGATGGTCAATATCATTAACGGACTGTTCAGCTTTTGGCAGGAAAGAGCTGCCAAAAGAGCGACAGATGCTTTGAATAATATGTTGCCCACCTATGTTCAAGCAATCCGTGATGGTAAAAAAACGCAGATTGATGCCAAAGAACTGGTTCCGGGAGATGTTTTTATTCTTCAGGCCGGCAATGCCATTCCGGCTGATGCCAGGCTGATTACTGCCAGTTCTATGCAGGTTGATCAAAGTGCGTTAAATGGTGAATCTGTGCCAGAATCAAAAACTACAGAATACGCCCCAGGCGAAGGCAGTTATGCGGAAGCAAACTTGGTTTATTCTGGGACAACAGTTGGCTCTGGTACTGCTCGTGCTATTGCTTTTGCCACAGGGATGAATACTGAATTTGGTAAAATTGCGCAGCTAACCCAAAAGCAAAATAAAGTTGATAGTCCACTAACCCAGGAACTAAATCGCCTGACGAAGCAATTATCAATAATTGCAGTTTCAATTGGGGTTTTATTCTTAATTGCGGCAATCTTTTTCGTCAAATATCCTTTTGCCAAGGCCTTTATCTTTGCGTTAGGTATGATTGTTGCCTTTATTCCTGAAGGATTGCTTCCAACTGTTACTTTAAGCTTAGCTCAAGGAGTTAAGCGCATGGCTAAAAAGCATGCCTTAGTTAAAGAATTGAATTCCGTAGAAACTTTAGGCGAAACCACAGTTATTTGTTCAGATAAAACTGGTACTTTAACCCAGAATCAAATGACTATTCATTACATTTGGACGCCGCAAAATGAATATACAGTTACGGGTAACGGCTATGTTAATAATGGTCAGATTGAGCTGAATAAGAAGCAGTTATGGTATGAAGAAAACCCCGACTTGCATAAGCTGGTACAGATAGCTTCTTTAGATAATGATACTGCGGTTCAACCCAGCAAAGTCAAAGGGGGTAAACCCAAAATTTTGGGAACTCCAACTGAAGCTTGTTTAATTATTATGGCTGAAAAGGCAGGCTTTGATCGTCAGAAAGTTCTGGTTAAATACCCTCGTTTACGTGAATTGCCTTTTGACTCTAATCGTAAACGCATGTCAACTATTCATCGCTGGAATGACAGTCAGTATATTATTTTTACTAAGGGGTCTTTCAGTGACGTAATTAAGCAGTGTGATCAGATTCAAGTTGACGGTAAGGTTCGCTCTCTGACTGAAGATGATAAAAAGCGTGCGGAAAAGCACAATGCTAATTATGCTGCTAAGGGTTTCCGCAGTATGGCGATGGCTTACCGCATTGTCGAAAAAGAGAATACTGACGTAGCTAAGTTAACGATCGAAACGGCTGAACAGCACTTGGTATTCGTCGGTTTGACTACGATGAGCGATCCTCCTCGTCCAGAAATTTATAATGCTGTTAAAAGGTGTCACCAAGCCAAGATTAAGATTATTATGGTTACCGGTGACTCTAAGCTAACGGCTAAGTCAGTGGCTGTCCAAATCGGTTTGACTTCAGACAAGGCGCGGGTCATATCTGGTGATGAGCTCGAGGATATGAGTGATGCAGATTTGCGAGAAGCGCTAAAAGGAGAAGTGATTTTTGCCCGGGTTGCTCCTGAACAAAAATACAAGGTTGTTAAGACCTTGCAGGAAAACGGTGAAATTGTCGCCTCTACTGGTGATGGAGTTAATGATGCCCCTGCACTGAAGCAAGCTGATATCGGTATCGCAATGGGTCTCACTGGCACAGACGTGGCAAAGGACGCTGCTAATATTATATTGACTGATGACAATTTTGCTTCAATTGTAGCCGCAATTGAAGAAGGACGGGCAGTATATAGCAATATTCGTAAGTTCTTGACTTATATCCTAACTTCAAATGTGCCGGAAGCCTTTCCTTCAATTTTATTCCTGTTTTCAGGAGGTATGATTCCCTTACCAATGACTGTAATGCAGATTCTGACAGTCGATTTGGGAACAGATATGTTGCCAGCATTAGGACTTGGTGGAGAAGCGGTTGATCCAGATGTTATGAAACAGGCACCACGTGAACGCAATGAGCACTTGCTTAATAAAAGTGTAATTATTAAAGCATTTTTATGGTACGGTCTCATTTCCAGTGCCATTTCGATTGGCGCATACTTCTTCGTTAACTTCCAAAATGGTTGGCCGCAGGTGCCTTTAGCTGCTAACGGCTCGGTATACATGCGTGCAACCACAATGGTCTTGGGAGCAATTATTTTTACTCAGATTGCAAATGTCTTGAATTGTAGAACAAACAAAGTTTCTTTATTCAAGAAAGGTATCTTTAGTAACCGCAATATCTGGTATGGCATTATCTTTGAAATACTGCTATTTTTAGCTTTAACTGTAACTCCAGGATTGCAACAATTATTCAATACGACGAGATTATTGCCAGTTGACTGGTTATTCCTGTTCTGCCTGCCGATCCCATTAGTTATAATTGATGAAATTAAAAAATGGCTCCTTTACCATCAGAAATAAAGAAGTAACAAATAAAACCGCTTATATATTAGTTAAGCGGTTTTTGTTATGCTAAAATTAAAGCTTAAGGAGAACAAATTATGAAGTGGACAGCAACTATTAAAAAAATTGGTAAACAAGCTATAGAGCCTAAGAGCAATATGGTGATTTTATTTGGTGAAAATGTTACAGCTGAACTGGTGGACGTTTCAATTATGCAAAAGTTTGACTCTGAGTCGCCACTGACTGGTTTTATTTTGAAAAAAGGCGATACAATTACAATTGATGGTCAAACATATGTAGCTGATTATGTTGGCGCCATGGTTGTCAGTGACATGAAGGCATTGGGACACGCCACACTTTTCTTTAATCAGAAAAAGTCTAAAAATCCCTTGGCAAATGCTGTGTATCTTACATTAGGTGACAAGCAAACTCTGCCTGAATTTAACGTTGGCGATGATATAATTTATGAACATATTTGATTAGGATGATTTGATGGAAGTTGAGAAAAAACATAAAAAAAGAACCATCTTTCAAAAATGGTTTTTGAATAATCGGTTTAGTATTGCATTACTAAACATTTTGTTGTTCTTCCTTGTAATCTGGTTGTTCAACAAAATTTCATTTGTCTTAAATCCTGCTAAAGTATTCGTGAGTGCAATCTTGCCACCACTAATGCTTGCTTTAATTCAATTTTATATCATGAACCCGCTGGTTGATATTTTAGAGCGGAAATTTAAAGTGCCGAGACTGGTTACGATCTTGGGACTGTTTCTTCTTGTGGCAATTTTGCTGGTGTGGATTGTTAATACGCTATTGCCAATTGTTCAAAGTCAAATTAATTCATTAATTGCACATTGGCCGCATATTTGGAAGGATGCAAGTAATGCTGTACAAGAAGCACTGAGCAAACCGCAGTTTCATAGTGTAAAAGGCAATATTAATGATGCTATTAATCGCGCGCAGGATACGCTTTTTAAATCAGGTCATGAAGCCATAAATGCCGCTTTGAGCAATATTTCCTCAGCAATCAGTGTAGTAACTATTATTGTTATGACTTTACTTACGGCACCGTTTATTCTCTTCTTTATGTTAAAAGATGCCCATAATTTGCGGCCCTATTTAACCCAATTTGCACCTAAGCGCTGGCAAAAGAGCTTTGGTGAACTGCTCTATGATATTAACACCGCTTTAGCTTCTTATATCAGGGGTCAAATCACAGTTGCCTTTTGGGTAGGAATTATGTTCGCCATTGGTTATAGTATAGTAGGCTTACCGTATGGCATTGCACTTGCTGTTTTAAGTGGTTTACTTAACCTGATCCCATATTTTGGTACGTTTATTTCCTTTATTCCTGCAATTGTAATTGCGATCATGCTTTCAGTTCCAATGGTCATTAAAGTTCTGATTGTGTTTGCAATCGAGCAAACAATTGAATCAAGAATTATCAGTCCTCTCGTAATGGGTAATAAGATGGAAATGCATCCGGTAACTACAATCTTATTGTTAATTGGTTCTAGTGCAGTTTGGGGACTTTGGGGTGTCATTTTTGGTATTCCTATTTATGCAATCTTAAAAATCATTATTTTACGTGTTTATAATTATTACCGTAATGTTTCTCAAGTTTTTAGAGAAGATGAAGGCGAAGAAACTACTCAAATTGCTGCGCCAAATGAAGAAAAAGCTGATTGAAAAAAATAAGAATAAGGCTAGTTTATTTAGAAGTTTGATGTTGAAGGAGAAAAAGATTGACAAATCATGTAGTGTTATATGAACCATTAATGCCGGCCAATACGGGAAATATTGCTCGCACTTGTGCTGGTACTAATACAGTTCTTGACTTAATTGAGCCCTTAGGTTTTCAAATTGATAATAAAAAAATGAGACGAGCCGGGCTTGATTATTGGGATAAAGTTGATGTGCGGCTTCATGATGATCTTAATGCCTTTTTGAAGCAGTTGGGATCACAGGATGAGCTTTATCTTATTTCTAAGTTTTCTTCCAAAAATTATGCTGAGGTAGATTACACGGATTCTTCCAAAAATTACTACTTCGTATTTGGTAAGGAAACTACTGGCTTACCTGAAACTTTTATGCGAGAATATTACGAACGTAATTTGCGCATACCTATGTCAAATAATATTCGTTGTTACAATTTAGCTAATTCAGTGGCAATAGTTTTGCTTGAAGCATTACGTCAACAAGGTTTTCCTATGCTGGAAACTTCTCATCATTACGAAAATGACAAGTTAAAAGATAACTACAATCGTCCTGAACGCTATGAAAGAAATTTGGGAGGAAATTAAAATGGATTTTGCAAAAGAAACACCGGTGATAGTAAAAAATTTTCACTATGATGTTAATGAAGAACCTGAAACTAAAGATCAAGTTAATTTTGGTCTTAAAAAAGTTGAAAAACAAAATGATGATGGCACAACAGATGCAGGGGTAGATGGTAATTATTTTGATATCACCATCATTTTTGATGTGGCACCTGCTCCAGGGGAATTCTCAGTAAGTGGGATGATTAGCCAAATCGTTCAGATCAAAAATTATTTTGGTGATGGCAGTGATCTTAGTAAGGCTGATTACAAATTGCTTAGTAGACCTTTAGTTGAGTATATTGAAACATTAACTTATCAAGTTACTCAAATTACGCTGGATAAGCCAGTCAACTTGAACTTCCAAGCTAATTTTTAGCTAGTGACTAGGTAATATCATGCCAAAAAAGAAAGGGAGAAAAACCACAAAGGCTCGAAAGAAAAATCAGAATACTGGAATTAAATGGGCAATTGTCGGACTTTTACAAATTGTTATTTCAGCTTTAGCATTTGCCAAGTTTGGGATCCTGGGTAAGCAAGTAGCAAATACTTTTCGCCTGGTCTTTGGCGATTCCTATTTGCTCGCAGCTGGTATTTGCATTGTGTTCGGCTTGGTTATGCTGATTTATAATAAGCCGATGCACTTTAGCTTCAAACGCAGTTGTGGACTATTTTTTGCTATTTTGGGAATTTTATTGATTCAAAGTAGTATTTATTTTGAACGTGAATTCGTTAATAATGCTTTTATGAATGTCTTTTGGCATGAAATTTCAGCTGAATTCGGTCGCATGGCTGTTACCAAAAATATCGGCGGTGGAGTCATAGGCGCCTTATGCTATCAGATTTTTTACCCTTTACTTGGTCATATAGGACTGCGTGTAATTGCAATTTTATTGATACCGAGTGGAATTTTGATGTTTTTTGATGTTAAATTCTCGACAATTATCAAAAAATTTCAGTCTGTTAGTCAGCTTTTTATTAATAAAAACAAAGCAGCTGGTAGCAAAATAAAAGATAAATACGGCTCTTTCAAAGAGAAGCGTGAGCAGAAAAAAAACGAGTTGCATGAACAGGAAGATAGCAATTCAGTAGGTACAAAAGCTCCAGTTTTTCCGGACGTGGATGATTTTACTGTGGATGATAACTCTTCTGTAAGTAACATAGATCAAAACGAAGTAACTGCTTTTCCATCTGATAAAGCAGAATACGGTGATATTCCGGAACATGCTCCTGTTGAGCCGCAAATTCAAGTTGCGAGTCAAAATAATAGCGCTAAAGTACAACAAAATAATTCTTCTGTTTCATCATTACCTAAATCACATTCTTTTGTTGAAGAAGATAAAAAGATTAAGGAAGAATTAGGAGCAGTAAACCACGGTGAATTAAAACAAGATCAAAAAGTTAGTCCGGATTACCAAAAACCGCCGTTAACTTTACTTGATAACATAAAAAATATTGACCAAAGTACTGATAAAGCTCTCATTCGCAAAAATACTCAGACATTACAATCTACCTTCAAGAGTTTTGGTGTTAACGTTATTATTAAAAAGGCAATATTGGGTCCGACTATTACGCGCTATGAGGTTCAACCAGCTGTTGGTGTCAAAGTCAGTCGTATTGTTAATCTCGCTGACGATTTAGCCCTCGCGTTAGCTGCAAAAGATATCAGAATAGAAGCACCAATACCCGGTAAACCGTATATCGGAATAGAGGTGCCTAATAAGAACACTTCAGTAGTTGCTTTTAAGGATGTAATGCAAAATCAGAGTGTCAGGGCCAAAGAGGATCCGATGCAGGTTCCTTTGGGTAAGGATGTCAGTGGCCAAACTGTTTCGGCTAATTTGACTAAAATGCCTCATCTTTTGATTGCTGGATCAACCGGTTCGGGTAAATCTGTAGCCATTAATACAATTTTAACCAGTATTTTAATGAAAGCATTGCCGGATCAGGTCAAGTTAATCTTGATAGACCCAAAGATGGTGGAGCTTTCTGTTTATAATGGAGTACCTCATTTATTGATACCGGTAGTTACTGATGCAAAATTGGCAGCAAATGCTTTGAGTAAAGCCGTTAAAGAAATGGAACGCCGCTATAAACTGTTCGCTGCAAGTGGAGCCCGTAACATGAGTGAATTTAACGAAAAGGTGCGGCTGAATAACCAAGATAAATCAAAACCGGCAATGAAGCCGTTACCATATATCTTAGTGGTAGTTGATGAACTTAGTGACTTAATGATGGTTGGCGGACGTGACGTTGAAGGAGCAATTGTCCGTTTGGGCCAGATGGCTCGAGCGGCTGGTATTCACATGATTTTGGCCACACAAAGACCGAGTGTTGATGTCATAACCGGTCTAATTAAAGCAAATGTTCCTTCACGGATTTCTTTTGCTGTTTCAAGTGGTATCGATTCACGGACTATTTTAGATCAAACTGGGGCCGAAAAATTACTCGGTCGCGGCGATATGCTATATATGCCTGTTGGTGCTTCAAAGCCTGAACGTATTCAGGGTGCCTATGTTTCGTCACATGAGGTTGAAAATATCATTTCCTGGGTAAAAAAACAGCAGAAACCCGAATATGATAAAGGTATGATTCCACAAAAAGGCCAAGAGAATTCTGAAAATAAAGATGATGAGCCAAAAGATGAATTCTATGAGCAAGCAGTGGATTTAGTAAGGCAACAACAAACGGCCAGTGTATCACTCTTACAAAGAAGATTTCGTATTGGTTATAATCGTGCAGCTAGGATTGTTGATGAAATGGAAGAAAAAGGTATTGTGGGCCCATCTGAAGGTTCAAAGCCTCGCCAAGTTTTATTACCGCCTAAAAAAGAGGGAGATAAGAGCTAATTTTTAAGAAAGTTTATCATGTCGTTTTATTAGTTCAAATTTGTGAAAAAATAATGGTAAAATAAAATTGAATGTGAATACATAACTGAACTATTCTCAAGAAGATTAGTTCAGTTATTAAAGATCATTTTCAATATTTAAAGAAAAAATAGAATAAAAGGAATGTTTTAATTGCAGCGAGCTCTTGTATTTGGTGCTACAGGTGGCATTGGTCAAGCTATTTGTGTTGAGTTGGCTAATGCTGGTTGGTCTCTTTACATTCATTGCAGTCAAAATTGGCGAAAAGCTTATTCTTTGGCTCAAGGAATGAGTCAAAAATATCCTCAGCAGGATTTTATTCCCATCAAATTAGATTTTCTGGCTGAAAATAATGATTTAAAAGAATTTGTTAATAATTTACTGCCAGTTAACGCTGTGGTATTTGCCCAGGGAATTACCGATTATAATTTTGTTAGTAGTCAAGATACGGCCAAAATTGATGAGATTATGCGCATAAACTTGATTACCCCAATTAAGTTGACAGGACTATTTGAACCTCATTTGATAAAAAATGATTATAGTCGTATTGTTTATTTAGGATCAGTTTACGGTGGTTCAGGTAGTGCTATGGAAGCGGCATACAGTTCTTCCAAATCAGGTCTTGAAGGGTTTGCACAAGCATATGCCCGCGAAGTTGCTTCAGCTAATCTGACGGTTAATGTTGTTGCACCCGGTGCTGTCAATACAGCAATGAATTCCGTGCTTGGCCCTGAAACGATGGAAGAAGTTAAGGGTGAAATACCTGTTGGTCGTTTAGCAGAGGGTAAGGACATTTCTTATTGGGTTAAAACTTTACTTGACGTTCAGTCAGGGTATCTAACTGGTCAGACCATTTATGTTAGTGGCGGCTGGCTTATTTAAATGTAATAATTATATGTAGTATATGTTATACTCAAAGAGTAAATTTAGAATTTGAAGAGGTAACTATGGCAGATATCGGAGATAAATTACGCAGTGCCAGAGAGGCTAAGGGACTTTCAATTGAAGACATTGAAAAAACAACCAAAATTCAAGGTAGATATCTGACTGCAATCGAGCAAAACGATTTTGATAAACTTCCTGGAGATTTTTACGTTAGAGCCTTCATTAGACAATATGCACAGATAGTTGGTTTAGATGGCAAAAAGTTGCTAAGTGAATACCACGAAGACATACCTAAAGCCGAACCTGAAGAATTTGTCGAAGACTCGATTGACAATAAAAGTGAGGAAGTACGTAAAACCACCAGTAGTAAGAAAAAGATTTGGCAGGATTACCTGCCACGAATCATTGTCGGTTTGGGGATAGTTGCAGTAATTTTGGTATGCTACGTTGTATTTGCTCATTTTTCTTCTAGTCGCAATGAAAATAACAACGAAGCAAATGATGTTTCTGTTTCTTCGGATAGTGGTAAACGACACCGCAAAGTTAAGAAAATTAAAAAGAAGAGCGTTAAGATTAAGGAATTGGCTGCGAATCAGTTTCAAATTACAGGCCTTAAAAATAACCGCAATTTAGTTGTTAGAGCCGGTGATCAAGCAACTACAGTTTCTATTGCAATGAATGGCGTAACTCAAAGTGGTCAGACTTTAACAGCTGGTCAAAAGCATACTTTACGAATTCCAGAAACTGCGCAATCTGTCGTCGTTACATTTAGCAACGCTCTGGGAACATCAGTAACAATTGGTGGCAGAAAAGTACCATATACAGCTCAAAATTCGAGTCTTTCTTTAACCTTTTATATTGGCAAACGGCGTAATAGTCAAAATATTCAAAGCAATCAACCACATCAAAGTCAAAATAATTCCGGAACTACGAATAATAATTCAGGACAGAGTAATTCGAACCAGCAAAATCAACAGCATAGCCAAACTGATAATTCTAATGGTAATAATGGTGCAAGTTCGAGTACAAATAATGGTCAACAAAATAATCAAAATTCCCAGAACAATGGTCAATCGAATCACGATAACAATCAATCAAATAACACTGAGCACAGTAATGATTCTGGCCATTCCGGAGGTACTTCCTCTAGTGGAAATGATGATAAAAAATAGTAACTATTTTTGGAGGAAAAGTTAAGAATGAATTTGCCTAATAAGTTAACGGTTTTTAGAATATTATTGATTCCGGTTTTCATGCTAATTGTTATTTTTGGTGGTGATGCCAGTTTTAAAGTTGCTGGCACTACTGTATATTGGAGATTGGTAATAGCTGCGATTGTGTTTGCAGTTGCTTCTGCAACCGATTGGTTTGATGGTCATATTGCTAGGTCACGCAACTTGGTTACAAATTTTGGAAAATTTGCGGATCCTTTGGCTGACAAAATGCTTACTATGACTGCATTTATAATGTTAATTTCTTTAAAACTTGCTCCGGCCTGGGTTGTAGCAATAATTGTTTGTCGTGAATTGGCAGTAACTGGATTGCGTTTGATTTTGGCGGAGAATAAGGGACAAGTTATGGCTGCAGCTATGCCGGGTAAAATCAAAACGACATGTCAAATGCTTTCAATTATCTTTTTGCTAATTGGAGACTTTTATCATATAGGCACTATCTTACTTTATATTGCACTGATTTTTACTATCTATTCTGGCTGGGACTATTTCCACAGTTCATGGGATGTCTTTGAAGGTTCAATGTAATTAAAGAAAAATTTAGTTTTATTAAAAAGCACTGCCTTGCAGTGCTTTTTTGTGCTTCTTTTTTAATATAAAAAGAGCATAAAATGGTCAATTGTTGATTATGCTCCGTTTACTTGTTAGGATTAAATTAAGGAAATATTGAAAAGGAGGAAAATTTATGGAAGAAAAAATACCAATGGTTGAGTTCAAAGATGTATCCAAGATATATCCTAAAATGAAGAATCCGGCTGTTAACCATATCAGTTTTGAAATAGATAAAGGTGATTTTTGCTGCCTAATTGGCACCTCCGGTTCAGGAAAGACTACTTTGATGCGAATGATTAATCGCATGAACAGCGTAACTAAAGGCGAAGTGTTGGTTAATGGTAAAAACGTTAAAAGTTTTAATCCCGTCAACTTGAGACGTCATATTGGGTATGTTATTCAAAATAATGGTTTGATGCCTCATATGACTATTAGAGAAAACATTATTTTGGTACCCAAGCTATTAAAATGGCCTAAGGAAAAATTAGCTGGTGAAGCGCAAAAGTTAATTCAAATGGCTGAATTGCCGGAATCATATTTAGACAGGTATCCGACTGAGCTATCTGGTGGTCAACAACAAAGAATTGGAGTTGTACGCGCACTGGCAGCAAACCAAAATCTCATATTAATGGATGAGCCTTTTGGAGCATTAGATCCGATAACTCGCGAAAGTTTACAAAATTTGGTACAAAACTTACAAGTGCGATTAGGCAAAACAATTGTTTTTGTCACTCATGATATGGATGAAGCGTTAAAGTTAGCTACTAAAGTAGTTGTTTTGCATGATGGGCAGTTGATTCAAGTAGGAACGCCTGAGGAGATTTTACATCATCCTGCTAATGACTACGTTAAAAGTTTGATCGGTGAAGAGCGCTTGTCAGAAGCAAAATATGAAACTGTAAAAGTTAAAAACGTGATGCTAACAAATCCGATTAAGATTGACTTGGGTGCTTCATTATCTGATGCCTTAACCATGATGAAGGAAAACCGTGTCGATACGCTTCTAGTGGTTGATAATAGTGACCGCCTTAAAGGTTATATTTCGATTGATGATTTGCAACGAAATTATTCTAAGGCAAGCAGCGTTAGTGATATCTTGATTACTAAAGTAAGCACAGTTGGTCCGGATGAATATTTACGTGATAACTTTAGTCGTATTATGAGCCGTAACAAGAGTTATATTCCGGTAATTGATTCGGATAATAAATTAGTCGGTATAGTTACTCGTGCAAGTTTGGTTAATGTCGTTTATCAAAAAATATGGGGCGATAAGGGCCACACGCAAAATAATACGGGAAAAGAGGCGAACTAAAATGTCAGCCTTTTTTGCACAACATGGCTCAGAATTATTGGTAAAAACTTGGCAACAAATATATATTTCAGCTATTTCACTGGGCTTGGGAATTGTTGTAGCAGTTCCATTAAGTATCATATTAATGAAATTTCCGCGCGTGGCAAAAGTCGTGATTGCTATTGCCAGTATGTTGCAGACCATACCAGCTTTGGCTCTGCTTGCGATCATGATTCCATTTTTTGGTGTTGGTAAGCTGCCCGCAATTATTGCACTTTTTCTCTATAGTTTAATGCCCATTTTGCGTAACACATATGTGGGTTTGATGGGGGTAAACCCGGACACTATTGATTCAGCTCGCGGCTTAGGTATGACGAATATACAATTAATCTTGAAAGTTGATATTCCGTTAGCGATGCCTGTGATCATGGCGGGAATAAGACTTTCTGCTATTTATGTTATTGCGTGGGCGACTCTAGCTTCTTATATAGGTGCTGGGGGCCTTGGCGACTTCATCTTTAATGGCCTTAGTTTATATCAGACTGATCTAATTTTTGGTGGTACCATTCCAGTCATCATATTGGCACTTCTAACTGATTATCTCTTGGGTAAGCTTGAACGTAAATTAACACCAAAAGGAATATAAGGAGGTATTCATCATGAAAAAGTATTTTAAAAAGATATTCCTGATGATAACAGCCTTGATTATTATGTTAACTACTAGTGCTTGTGGCTTGCCTGGACTTTCTGATAGTCAAGGCAGTCAGGAAAATATTAGAATTACGGCACTAACAACTACTGAATCGCAAATTATGGCTAATATTGTTGCCCAATTGATTGAACATGAAACTTCATACAAAACTTCAATTGTTAATAATTTGGGTTCTGCTCCTATGCAGCATCAGGCTCTAATTCGTCATGACGCCGATATTCAAGCTGCTGCTTATGATGGTGGTGAATTAACTGCAAATCTTTTATTGCCAGCTATTAAGGATTCCAAAAAGGCAAATGATACAGTCAGACGTGAAGTAAAAAAGAGATGGGATCAAACTTATTTGCATACATATGGCTTCGCTAATAATTATGCTTTTATGGTGAGAGCAAAAGACCAAAAGAAGTACCATCTGTATCAGATTTCTGATTTAAAGAAAGTTAAAGATAAATTTTCTTTCGGTGTAGCATCCGAATGGGTAAATGCTCCAGGAGTCGGTTATCCTGCTTTTCAAACAGCTTACGGATTAACCTTTTCTAAAGCACACCCTATGAATATCGGCTTAGTATATTCAGCACTGAAAAGCGGTAAGATGGATGTTATTCTAGGCTATTCTACTGATGGCCGAATTGATAGCTACAATTTGCACCTATTGAAGGATGATAAACATTTCTTTCCGCCGTATAATTGTGGCATGCTAATCAATAACTATTTATTAAGAGAGCATCCTGAATTAAAAGCAATTTTGGCAAGATTAGTGGGTAATGTGAGTGTTCATGATATCCGTAAAATGAACTTCCAAGTAGATGACAAGCTACTTGAACCTGCTACGGTTGCACGGCAATTTTTAGAAAAACATAATTACTTTAGGGGGGAGAAATAATGTCTCATTTATCTTTATGGCAGCAATTTATTTATTATTATGTCCATAATGGTAGTTATGTATTAGCACAATTTAACCGGACTTTTTTGATTTCAATCTATGGCGTTTTATTTGCAGCTATTATTGGCATACCAGTTGGAATTTTTATTTCGCGCAATGGACATTTAGGAGATTTTGTTGTAGAAATTGCGAACTTTATCCAAACAATTCCTTCGCTTGCCCTTTTGTCTATTGTAATGATTGGTTTGGGCCTAGGCGTTATGACCGTTATTGTCACCGTTACGCTTTATTCACTTTTGCCAATTATTAAGAATACATATACTGGTATGAGGAACGTTAATAAGAATGTCATTGATTCAGGAAAAGGAATGGGAATGACAAAGCTGCAACTACTTTATATGGTGAGATTACCGCTCTCAATGTCTGTTATTATAGCTGGCTTGAAAAACGCTTTGGTAATAGCAATTGGTATCACTTCAATTGGTTCGTTCGTTGGAGCAGGTGGCTTAGGAGACATAATTATTCGCGGCACCAATGCTACTAATGGCAGTGCGATTATACTAGCTGGTGCCCTTCCTACAGCATTGATGGCAATCTTGGCAGATGTGATTTTGAATTTCTTGCAAAAAGTTTTGGAACCCAAAGGCCTTAAAAAATAAATTAAAAGTTTTTTGCATTTTTTTCGTATTTAATAATGTGAATAAAAATAATAAACATTTGTTCGCCTTTTTTCTTGCAAATATACACTAAAGCAAAGTATAATTATTACGTACTAAATTAAAGAAATTTTGATAGAGGAGGACAAGAGTCTTGGCCAAGGATGAAAAACAAGCTGCACTGGAAAATGCGCTTAAGAAAATTGAAAAGAATTTTGGTAAAGGCGCTGTTATGCGTATGGGTGATAAAGCTGACACCAAAATCTCGACCGTTCCCTCAGGTTCGCTTGCTCTTGATGCAGCTCTGGGAGTTGGCGGCTATCCCCGGGGTAGAATTGTAGAAATTTACGGACCAGAATCTTCTGGTAAAACAACCGTTGCATTACATGCAGTAGCTGAAGTGCAAAAAAGAGGTGGTACAGCTGCTTATATCGATGCCGAAAATGCTATGGATCCGGCTTATGCGGAGGCATTAGGTGTAGACGTTGATTCACTTATTTTGTCTCAGCCAAATACTGGTGAAGAAGGTTTACAAATTGCTGATACGTTGATTACAAGTGGTGCAATTGATATTTTAGTTGTTGACTCTGTTGCGGCACTTGTGCCTCAAGCTGAAATTGACGGAGAAATGGGTGACAGTCATGTTGGTCTGCAAGCTCGTTTAATGAGTCAAGCTCTGCGTAAGCTTTCGGGTAACATTAATAAGACCAAAACTATTGCAATTTTTATCAATCAAATTCGTGAAAAAGTTGGAATTATGTTTGGTAATCCTGAAACTACTCCTGGTGGTCGGGCACTGAAATTTTATGCCACTATTCGCTTGGAAATCAGAAGAGCGGAAAAGATCAAGCAAACCGGTGGAGAAATTACTGGTAACCGTGTAAAAATCAAGGTAGTTAAAAACAAAGTTGCGCCGCCTTTTAAAGT
Source organism: Lactobacillus sp. ESL0259 (assembly GCF_003693045.1). Lineage (NCBI taxonomy): Bacteria > Bacillati > Bacillota > Bacilli > Lactobacillales > Lactobacillaceae > Lactobacillus > Lactobacillus sp. ESL0259. The sequence goes on from NZ_REHP01000005.1 coordinate 133,032, forward strand.
TGCTGAAGTTGACATGATGTATGGCAAGGGTATTTCACAGAGTGGTGAGCTGTTGGATATGGCGGCCGACAAGGACATTATAGCCAAGGCCGGTTCGTGGTATTCATATCACGATGAACGAATTGGGCAGGGCCGAGAAAATGCCAAGAAGTACCTTGAAGATCACCCTGATGTCTATGACGATGTTCAAAAGCAGGTTCGTCAAGCTTTCGGTATTGATGAAGAATCAGTTGCTGAAAGAGAAGATCCTGAAAAAGTCAAAGCCAAAAAAGCCCAAAAAGCTGCTGATACAGAAAAGGAAGCTTCTGCTAAAAAAGAAGCAGACAGCAAAAGCTAATTACGAGGAAATAAACCTTGACCTGTGAAAATGGGTTAAGGTTTTTTCATGTCGTTTGACATAAGTCCCATCGTTCTTTATTATTAATATTGTGTGAATAATCTAAAAAATAAAAAAGGCGATAGAAATCATGATAAGTAAATTTTTGATTCCCGTCGCGATAGCTATAATTTCAATTATTGTTGGCGTTGTTGGAGGATACTCTATTCGTAAAAGGATCTGGGAGAAAAAGGCTCAGAACGCTCAAAACGATGCCGACCATATTTTAACCGAAGCAAAAGCACGAGTTGATGCTGCTAAAGCTGAAGTCAATGCACAAAAGCAAGCAGCTGATGCTATTAAACAGAGTGCGCAAAACACTAAAAAAGAAAAAATTCTTGAAGCTCAAGAACAAATTCAAGACTACCGACAAAAAGTTGAAGATGAATTAAACGACAAACGTGATAAAATTGCACGCGATCAAAATCGCTTAACCCAACGAGAGGATACTCTTGATCATAAGAACTCTTTGCTAAAAGAAAAAGAGGATGATTTAACTAAAAAAGATGAACAGCTAGAGCAAAAGCAAACAGAATTAGCTGCTAAATTGCAAAAAGCTGATGCATTAGTTGAACAGACTACGCAGAAGCTTTACGAAGTGGCTCATTTAGACAAAGAGCAGGCAAAAAAGCTTGTTTTAGATCAATTAGCAGACGAATTAGTTAAAGAACGGGCAGAGTTGATTAGTAATAGTAATCAAGAAGTAAAAGCTAAAGCTGACCATTATGCGCGCAAAATAATTATTGATGCAATTCAAAGCAGCTCGGCAGATACAGTAGCTGAAACAACTGTATCTGTAGTTGATTTGCCCAATGAGGAAATGAAAGGTCGGATTATTGGTCGTGAAGGACGTAATATCAGATCTTTTGAAGCACTTACTGGAGTTGATCTTATAATTGATGACACTCCAAAGGTTGTAACTTTAAGTGGTTTTGATGCCATCAGGCGTGAAATTGCGAAAAGAGCAATGGAACGCTTGATAAAAGATGGACGGATTCATCCGGCTCGAATAGAGGAAACTGTTGATAAAGCCCGTAAAGAAGTAAATGATGATATTTACGAAGCTGGAGAAAGCGCTCTAATGGAGCTGGGAATTCATAAAATGAATCCAGAACTGGTTAAAATATTGGGTAGACTTAAATACCGGACATCTTATGGTCAAAATGTTTTGGGTCATTCAATTGAAGTTGCAAAATTAGCTGGTACAATGGCTGCGGAGCTTGGATTAAATGAAAAATTAGCCGTTCGCGCGGGATTATTACACGATATTGGAAAAGCAGTCGACCATGACATTGAAGGTTCACACGTAGAAATTGGTGTAGAACTGACAAGGAAGTATCATGAGCCGGATGTGGTTGTTAATGCAATTGCAGCACATCATGGGGATGTGCCTAAGTTATCATTTATTGCTGAATTGGTAGTTGCAGCAGATACCATTTCTTCTGCAAGACCTGGTGCCAGAAGCGAAAGTTTGGAAAATTATATCAGAAGACTTACTGACCTTGAACAAATAGCAAATAGGTATGACGGTGTCAAACAGGCGTATGCTATTCAGGCTGGACGAGAAGTCCGTGTGATGGTTGAACCCGATAAGATTTCAGATGATCGCATTACAGTTTTAGCACGTGACATTCGCAATCAAATTGAAAAAGAACTTGATTACCCTGGTAATATAAAAATAACAGTTATTCGTGAAAAACGTGCTGTATCAATTGCAAAATAAAGTAAAAGGATTGAATGCAAAATTCAATCTTTTTTTAATCTACTTTAGCAAATTTTATTTCCAGCTTTGAAACAGTTACTTTTTTAAGTTTGTTCTTGATGCTTTTGCTATCTTGATTATTCAGTGAATATCCTAATTACGACTTTCAATTTCTAGTGAAGTTTCATAGAGTGATAGAGGCTGTTATTTTCAAAAATGCTCATACTTAATCAACCTAATTTGTGCATTTTTGCTCTACCCTGTATAATTAAGACAACTTTAAATGAAAGTAGCCGACTATGTTTAAAATTATTGTTGAATTATTCTTTTTAGTGATTATACAGGCTGCGATCACACCTTTTATTAGGCGATTAGCTTTTGTATTAGGTGCTGTCGACATTCCCAATAAAAGAAGAGTAAATAAAAAGCCAATGCCAACCCTAGGGGGTTTGGGTATTTTTGTCACCTTCAATATAGGAGCTTTTATTCTTCTGCGCGATCAGTTTCCAACTCATGAAGCATTTAGCATACTTTTAGGCTCTAGTGTAATTGTCTTGACTGGCATAATCGATGATATTATGGAGCTGAAACCAAGACAAAAAATGCTGGGTATTTTTATCGGTGCTTTAGTAATTTATTTTCTTGCCGGTATTAAAATGAATGTTCTCAATCTGCCATTCTTGAACAAACAAATAAATTTGGGATGGTGGAGTCTGCCAATTACTATTTTTTGGATCTTAGCTTTAACTAATGCTGTTGATTTAATTGATGGGCTTGACGGATTGGCTGATGGTGTCTCTATGATTTCACTCATAACTATGGGAATTGTCGGCTATTTCTTTTTGCACACCGGCCAACTCTATATTCCGATCGGCTGTTTTATGCTGGCAGCTTGTTTACTGGGCTTTTTACCATATAACTTTCACCCGGCTAAAATATTTTTAGGTGATACAGGTGCGTTATACATCGGATTTATGATTGCAGTATTTTCTCTAAAAGGCTTGAAGAACGTAACTTTCATTTCGCTGCTTGTGCCGGTTACTATTCTGGGTGTGCCAATTACTGATACGCTTTATGCTATGATTCGGCGGAAGCTTAATAATCGGCCCGTTTCTCAAGCTGATAAGCATCATTTGCATCATCAACTTATGAAAATGGGCTTGACACACAGACAAACGGTTTTAAGTATTTATGCAATATCATTGGTCTTCTCTTTTATTTCTCTGTTATTTTTATTGTCGCCAATGTGGGGCATGTGGGTCTTAATTGCTGGTCTAGCAGTTGCCCTTGAATTTTTTGTAGAGTCCATTGGGCTTTTAGGTGAAAAATATAAACCCTTGCTGAATTTAACCCAAAAATTAATTAATTCGCGCAGTAAAAAAGATCCAACAGTTGAGGTATGGCATCTGGGACAGGATAAACCTGAGCAACTAAAAAAGAAGAAAAAAGAATAAATTTTAAACTTGACTCACATTTCAGATGTGAGTTTTTTTACTGCTCATGATAGTTGTTTTGAGTGACAGGAACTTCATTATATCTTTGGGGAAGAAGCTCAAATTCTACTTTGCCCGCCAAAATATTGATTAAGTCATTTTCAAGCTGCTTTAACTTATCTTCATCAATAAAAATGGAAATCGTGACTTTCGTTTCATAGTCGATATTATCAATGAAAATCTTTTTTTGATTAAGATAATGCTGAGTCTCGTCAAATTTTTTATAATCGACTTGAAATTTCAAGCCTTGTTGTTGCACGCGCTTAACCACTCCAATAGCTTCAACAGCCTTAGTGACACTGTTGGAATATGCACGGATTAAGCCGCCAGCTCCCAACTTTATCCCACCAAAATAGCGCGTTACGACCACGGTAACGTTTTTCAGATTCATTAATTGAAGTGCCTTTAACTCTGGGACACCTGCAGTTCCGGATGGTTCACCATTATCGCTTGCTTTGACATGCTCGTCGTTTAATCCAATAGTGTAAGCAAAAGTGTTATGGGTAGCGTCACGGTATTTTTGGGTAACAGCATTAATTGCACTTTCGGCCTCCTTAACGGTTAAAGTTCTTATAACAGTAGCAATAAAGCGACTTTTTTTAATTACTAATTCGTGATCACCGTTTTCCTTAATGGTTAAATAATCTTCTTTTTCGTTTTCGTTCAAAAAAATCAGCCCTTTTTTGCGTATTTATCATTGGAGGACAAAATGGAAAATATTTCTCATCTTGCTGGTCGTCAATGGCTTAGTAGTCAAATGGATTTTAGTACAAAGAAAGGTATAACAAAAATCAAGGCTGTTATCAATGGTCGGTGTTCACGATGCAATGCTAAGGTTTGGGCTAAATTGCCCAATGGCAAAAGATATTGTCGCGAATGTATTGGTTTAGGAAGAGTAGTTGAAGGCGATTATCTTATTCGTAATGAGGAGAAAGTAAACTTCCCGCGAACAAGAAACGGTGGTTTGACTTGGAATGGTAAATTAACAGTTCAACAAGAAAAAATCGCTAAGGATTTGGTTCAGAACTACATAAATAAGCAAAATACTTTAGTTCATGCATTAACCGGTGCTGGTAAAACTGAGATGATGTTTCCTTTGATTGCGCACTGTTTAGCGGAAGGGAAGCGGTGCTGCATAGCTGCACCGAGAATAGATGTAGTTAATGAATTATTTCCCCGCTTGCAGATGGCATTCACTAAAATTAGAATTGGTAAATACCACGGGCATGAATACCAAGAGCCAGGCTTAGAGCAGTTAACCATCTGTACCACCCATCAATTATTAAAATTTTTTCGTGCTTTTGACTTATTGATTATTGATGAAGCTGATTCTTTTCCATATGTACGGAATCCTGAACTTAATTTTGCAGCGAAAAATGCGCATAAGAATAATGGTCAGATAGTCTATCTAACAGCAACGCCTACAAAAGAACTGTTAAAACTTGTTAAAAAGGGTCTAATTCAGCAATTAAAGTTAAATAGACGTTTTCATGGTCATCTTTTGCCTGTACCAAAAGAAAAACTGTTTTTACGTCCATTTTTAAAAGGTAAACGAATTAATCCAAAACTTGTGCAAGAAATTAGCAAAGTAATTAAGGCTAAGCATCCACTACTTTTATTTTTGCCCAGAATTGATTTGATTAAGCCATATGTTAGCGCACTTAGAAATGAGCCTGAATTTAAGCAGGTAACAATAGAGGGTGTACATGCAAATGATGTGCAGAGAATTGCAAAAGTTGATAAATTCAGGCAGGGACAAATACAATTGCTTGTTACCACTACTATTTTGGAACGTGGCGTAACCTTTAATCATGTTTGGGTAATTGTGGTCCAGGCTGATGATAAAATTTATAATACTTCTAGTTTGGTCCAAATTGCGGGTAGAGTTGGTCGCGCTAAGACTGATCCAACGGGTTTAATATTATTTTGCTACCAAAAATATACTTCAAGTCTGCGTAATGCGATGAAACAAATTCGTGAGATGAATAAATGAAAAAATGCCTATTGTGTGGACAATATTTCATTTCAAAAATGTCATTTTTAAATCTATTTTCCTGGCACCAGGAGGATCGAAAAAGTATTTGCGACCACTGTTTTAAAAAGTTCATTCATATACCTGAAAAGCATTGCCCAATATGCTCGGGAAATTTAAATCAAAATCAGATTTGTTCAGACTGTATGAATTGGCAAAAAATATATGGCGAAAAGTTATTAATTAATCACTCTGTGTATTTATATAACAGAGCATTCCATGATTTAATGGTTAACTATAAACGTTATGGTGACTACGTTTTATACGCTGCACTACAAGAATTGTGTGTTAAAGAACTGTCTGAATTTAAAGCTGATGTTTATGTTCCAGTTCCAACTTCTCCTGAGCACATCGCTAAAAGACAATTCGATACAATCACTGCACTGTACTGTAGTCTTGTTCCTTTAACAAACATGCTGGGTAAGAAAGCAGGACTAGGAGCCCAAGGAGAGAAAAATCGGGCCGAAAGATTAACTAGTGAGCAAAGCTTTTTTGTTAAGGAAAACTTTACGATTAATTTTCAAAAATGCACTGTCCTCTTGCTGGATGACATATACACTACTGGCAGAACGCTTTATCATGCTCGAGATGCGCTGGCAAAAATTTTTCCCAATGCGAAAATCAGTAGTTTTACCTTATGTAGATAAAACAAAATTGTTCAGCGCTTTCATGTTTTGTTATAATTTTGCTATAATATAGATAACATCAGACTGCCTCAAGCAGTTGAAAGGAGAATCTCATATGTTAAAGTATAATGTTCGTGGTGAAAATATCGAGGTAACGGATGCTTTAAGAAGTTACGTAGAAAAGCGCCTTAAAAAATTAGAAAAATATTTCGATTTAAATCAAGATATGATTGCTCATGTTAATTTAAAGGTGTATCGTGATCACAAGGCTAAAGTCGAGGTAACTATACCACTGCCATACTTAGTATTGAGAGCTGAAGAAACAACTGACGATATGTATCGCAGTATTGATTTTGTTTCTGAAAAATTGGAAAGACAAATTAGAAAATATAAGACACGTGTAAATCGTAAGAGTCGTGAAAAAGGAATTAATGATTTCTTCGTTGAAAGTGCGCAGGAAGATTCAAAAGACAAAGAAAGTAATGAATTTACAATTGTTCGTAATAAGCAAATTGGCTTGAAACCAATGAGTCCTGAAGAAGCAATTTTGCAAATGAATATGCTTGAGCATGATTTCTTTGTTTTCCAAGATGGTGAAACTAGCGGTACAAGTGTTGTCTATCGCAGAAATGACGGCCGTTATGGTTTGATTGAGACCAAATAGTAATAATATTATTAAGTAAGGGCCCCACATTTAGTGTGAGGTCTTTGTTTTGTTTATTTTTCATTTAGCGCTAATCATGGTAAAATTATAATGTGTTTTTATACTTTAACTACATATAAGGATCGATTAAATGGTAAACATTTTAAAGAAACTATACAATAACGATAAAAGAGAACTGAAAAAATTTGAAAAAATTGCAGATAAAGTTGAAAGTCATGCAGACGAATACAGTCGGCTTTCAGACGAAGAATTACAGGCAAAAACACCTGAATTTCGTGATAGATTGAAAAATGGCGAAAGCTTAGATTCGCTCTTGCCGGAAGCTTTTGCAGTTTCTCGTGAAGGAGCTAAAAGAGTTTTAGGCCTATACCCATTTCACGTTCAAGTATTAGGTGGTATTGCGCTGCACTACGGTAATATTGCCGAAATGATGACTGGTGAAGGTAAGACCTTAACTGCGACTATGCCTGTTTATCTGAATGCACTAACAGGAAAAGGCGTTCACGTTGTTACTGTTAACGAATATTTGTCCAGTCGTGATGCCGAAGAAATGGGTCAGTTATACAAATGGTTAGGCTTAACAGTTGGTCTTAACTTGAATGCTATGTCTCCTGATGAAAAACGTGAAGCATATAATTGTGATGTAACTTATTCCACTAACTCAGAACTGGGCTTTGATTATCTGCGTGATAATATGGTCGTTTACAAGGAACAAATGGTTCAACGTGAACTTAACTATGCTATTATCGATGAGGTTGACTCAATTTTAATCGATGAGGCTAGGACACCATTAATTATTTCCGGCGAAGCAGAACAGGCTAATGGTGACTATATTCGTGCTGATCGCTTTGTTAAAACTCTTAAAGAAGACAAAAGTGATGATGATGCGGATGATGATAAGGACTATGGTGATTACAAGATTGATTGGCCAACTAAGACCATTTCTTTGACTAGAACTGGTATTCAAAAAGCTTGTGATCATTTTGGCCTTAAAAATTTGTATGACGTTGAAAACCAGAAATTAGTACACCACCTTGATCAGGCTTTAAGAGCAAATTACATTATGCTTAAAGATATTGATTATGTTGTGCAAAACGGTGAAGTTTTAATCGTTGATTCTTTCACCGGTCGTGTTATGCAGGGACGGCGCTATTCTGATGGCCTGCACCAGGCTATTGAAGCTAAAGAAGGCGTTAAGATTCAGGAAGAATCTAAGACACAGGCAACAATTACTTATCAGAACTTTTTCAGAATGTATAAAAAACTTGCCGGTATGACAGGTACTGCTAAAACTGAAGAAGAAGAATTCCGTGAAATTTACAACATGCAGGTAATTACTATCCCGACTAACCGTCCTTTGATCAGGAAAGATAATCCGGATATTCTTTATCCTACTTTGTCATCCAAGTTTGCGGCAGTTGTTAATGAAATTAAAGACCGGCACTCAAAGGGCCAACCGGTATTAGTTGGTACCGTTGCGGTTGAAAGTTCTGAAAGATTGAGTAAGTTACTCGACAAAGAAGGAATTCCTCATGCCGTTTTGAATGCTAAAAACCATGCTAAGGAAGCTCAGATTATCATGAATGCCGGTCAACGCGGTGCGGTCACTATTGCGACTAACATGGCAGGTCGTGGTACCGACATTAAATTAGGGCCAGGTGTGAAAGAACTAGGTGGACTTTCTGTCATCGGTACTGAACGTCATGAGTCTCGTAGAATTGATAACCAGCTCCGTGGACGTTCGGGTCGTCAAGGTGACCCTGGTGTTACTCGTTTCTATCTCTCACTTGAAGATGATTTGATGAAACGTTTTGGCGGCGACAGAGTCAAAGACTTCCTTGACCGTTTGTCTGACAATGATGATGACAAGGTAATTGAGAGTCGCTTGATCACTAGACAAGTTGAGTCTGCTCAAAAACGGGTTGAAGGTAATAACTATGATACCCGTAAGCAAACATTGCAGTATGATGATGTTATGCGTATTCAACGTGAGATTATTTATGGTGAACGGATGCAGGTTATTGGTGAAGAAAAGTCACTTAAGGATGTTTTAATCCCAATGATTCGCCGTACTATTAATAGTCAAGTTGATATGTTTACACAGGGTGATCGCAGTAAATGGCGGCTTGATTCACTGCGTGATTTTATTTCTTCAAGTTTGACGAGCGAAGAAGAAACTGATGCAATTGACTTCAAGACAATTACGGTTCCTGACTTAAAGCAAAAGCTGTATGATATCGTTGAAGCCAACTATGAAGAAAAAGAAGCGATTTTGGCTGATCCTTCAGAAATGCTTGAATTTGAAAAAGTAGTTATCTTGCGGGTAGTTGACGATCGCTGGACTGATCATATAGATGCTATGGACCAATTACGGCAATCAATTAGTCTGCGTGGCTATGGTCAACTTAATCCGCTGGTAGAATATCAGGATTCTGGCTACAACATGTTTGAAGAAATGGTATCAAATATTGAATTTGATGTGACTCGTTTATTTATGAAAGCTGAAATTAGACAAAATCTTAGTCGTTAATAGTTAAGATGGAAGAGAAAGCAGCTGCTTTCTCTTTTTTACTGAAATTTTATTAAAAATAAAGGAGCTAATGTAAAAATATGGAAATAAGTGACATTCAAAATGAACTAGATAGTTTAAAAAAGCGGTTAGACCACTTTAGGGGGTCTCTTTGACTTAGATTCAATAAACGAAAGTATCATTGTTAATGAAAATAAGATGCAAGAGCCGACTTTTTGGGATGATCAGGAAAAAGCACAAACTTTGATTAGTGAGACAAATGTGTTGAAAGAAAAACGTGATTCTTTTGTTAAATTGGAAAAGGATTATCAAAATGAAATAACAGCACTAGAATTACTGCGTGAAGAAGCAGATCAAGATTTACAAAAAGAAGTTGAAACCGATCTGCAAAAATTGCAAACTGAGTTTCATGATTATGAGCTAGATTTACTCTTATCTGGCAAATATGATGATCACAATGCGCTAATTGAAATTCATCCGGGAGCAGGTGGCACTGAAGCGATGGACTGGGGCCAAATGCTCTTGCGGATGTACCAGAGATATGCCGATATTCGCGGCTTTAAATTTGAAATTAATAATTATGAACCTGGAGAAGAAGCTGGTCTTAAAAGCGTTAGTGCCAAGATTACTGGTAAAAATGCCTACGGCCTGATGAAATCGGAAAATGGTGTTCACCGCTTGGTGAGAATTTCTCCCTTCGATTCGGCCAAGAGGAGACATACATCTTTTGCTTCGGTTGAAGTTATTCCGGAAATTGATGAGAGTATTAAGGTGGATATCGATCCTAAAGATCTCCGTGTTGACGTTTACCGGTCGAGTGGTGCAGGCGGCCAGCATATTAATAAAACATCAAGCGCTGTCAGAATCACTCATTTACCGACAGGAATCGTAACTACGTCTCAGGCGCAGCGTTCACAGTTGCAGAATCGGGAAACCGCAATGAATGAACTGCGAGCAAAACTATTTCACCTGGAAGAAGAAAAGAAACGTAAGCACAAGCAGGAGCTTAAAGGTGATCAAAAAGAAATTGGTTGGGGCTCACAAATTAGATCTTATGTTTTTCATCCTTATAATTTGGTTAAAGATCTGCGCACAGGCTATGAAACTTCCGATACAAGTGGTGTAATGGATGGCAAGCTGCAACCGTTTGTTTATGCATATTTACAATGGCTTTTGAGCCAGGAAAATCCAGAGTAGGTGATTAGATGAGTTTTTGGGGAATTGTTGGTTTAGTATTATTGGCAGTTGTTATTTTAAGTATTATTTTTGCTATATTTCACATCTTTTTCATGATATTACCGGCAGCCTTAGTAATTATTGGTATTATCTGGTTAATCAATCATTTTACCAAAAATGATGATAATAATGCTGGACACTCTGATCTTAATTCTGGTTCTTATAGCTGGGACAATTGGAATGAAAATAATCAAACTAAACCAAAACGAAAAAAGGTACGCGATGCTAAAACCAAAGATGTCGACAAGTAATAAAGGGGCATTTTGAAATGACAAACGCTGTTAAATTAAGAAATTTAATTCGTGATAATAAAATTGTTCATGTTGTGCAGGGAAAACAATATATCAATAATAAGGAGATTGTTGTATCTGATATTTATAGACCAGGACTGGAGTTAACAGGCTACTTTGACTTTTACCCCCGCCAGCGTATTCAGTTACTTGGGCGTACAGAAATTTCTTATGCCGCTAGACTAGACCACGATAGTTTAGTGCAGGTTTTTAAAAAACTTTGTACCCCTGATACGCCCTGCTTTTTTGTATCGCGTTCTCTGCGAATACCACCGGAACTAGCTCAAGCTGCTGATGAGGCGGAGATTCCTATTCTTTCTTCACCAGAGTCAACTACCTATGTTTCCAGTATTTTGACGGAATATTTAAGAGAGCGACTAGCTGTCCGTGATACGATTCACGGCGTCTTAGTTGAAGTTAAAGGTATGGGCGTGTTACTGACTGGTGATTCAGGTGTTGGGAAATCTGAAACTGCTTTAGGCTTAATTCATCGTGGTCACCGTTTAATAGCTGATGATCGAGTTGATGTTTATCAAAAAGATGTGGAAACCGTGATGGGTGAAGCTCCGGAAATATTAAAACACCTAATGGAAATTCGTGGTATTGGTATCATTGATGTTATGGATCTGTTCGGTGTTGGAGCTGTTAAAAACCGTGAAAGCATCCAGCTGGTTATCAAACTTGTCAATTGGGATAAGAAAGCTAATTATGATCGTTTAGGTTTTGAGGAAAGCAAACGAGATATTTGTAATGTTGAAGTTCCCCAAATCACTATTCCTGTTAAAGTCGGTCGTAACATGGAAGATATTATTGAAATTGCAACTATGAATTTCCGCGCCAAGAGAAGCGGCTATAATGCTACCAAAACTTTTGACAGTAATTTAACGAAATTAATTAAGAAAAACTCTCAAGCAGACACAGCAAAGGATAAGAATAAATGATATTGATCATCAATCCTGTAGCATTTAAATTAGGAAACCTAAGTGTCAAGTGGTATGGCATTATTATGGCTGTCGCAATTATTTTAGCTGTCTCAATGGCAATCTTTGAAGGACGTAAACGTCAAATTGAAAGTGATGACTTCATGGATTTGCTGTTATGGGCTGTTCCTCTTGGATATGTGGGTGCACGCATTTACTATGTTATTTTTGAATGGAATTATTATTCTCAGCATCTTGACGAGATAATTGCTATTTGGAATGGTGGCATAGCTATCTATGGCGGCTTACTGGCCGGATTGGCAGTTTTACTGGTATTTTGTTATAAGAGAATGTTGCCACCATTTCTGATGCTGGACATCATTACGCCAGGAGTAATGGCTGCTCAAATATTAGGCCGCTGGGGTAATTTTATTAATCAAGAAGCTCATGGTGGGCCCACAACCTTGGCTTTTTTACAAAGCTTACACTTACCTGATTTTATTATTAATCAGATGAAAATCGGTGGAGTATACTATCAGCCAACTTTTCTATATGAATCTTTTTTTAATTTGATTGGTTTACTGATAATATTGTTATTAAGACACAGAAAGCATCTGTTTAAACAAGGCGAAATATTTATGCTCTATTTGGCATGGTATTCTGTCGTACGTTTTTTCGTAGAAGGCATGCGGACAGATAGTCTTTACCTTTGGGGATCGATTCGGGTTTCGCAAATGCTTAGTGTAATATTGCTGATAGTGGTTATAGTATTATTTATTTATCGCAGGCGAATTGTTAAACCCAAATGGTATTTAGACGGCAGTGGCTTGAAATACCCTTATAGTCGAGATTAATAATTATTTTAGTGAAAGAGAGTAAAAAATGACAAAAATTGCAGTTTTAGGAGCAGGTTCATGGGGTACGGTTTTAGGATCAATGCTTGCTGATAAAGGATATAATATCGTTCTGTATGGTAATAACGAAAAAGTTAATGACGAAATTAACCAGAATCATACCAATGAGCACTACATGAGAAACTGGCAGGTAAATAAAACGGCTGTTGCGACAGGTGATTTAAATGAAGCTTTAACGGAAGCCGAAATTGTATTATTTGTTTTACCTACTCAAGCTATTCGCAGTGTTGCTCAGAATGTAAGTAAAATTTTAAGACAAACTAATTCAAAGCCGCTTATAGTCACTGCTACGAAAGGTATTGAACCGGGTTCCAAAAAACTGATATCGGAAATTTTAACTGAAGAAATCTATCCGGATGATGAGGATAAAATTGTAGCTATTTCAGGACCTAGCCATGCTGAAAGTGTTGCTCAAAAAGATTTGACTGCCATTTCATGTGCTTCAAGCAGCATGGAAAATGCACAAAAAGTGCAGCAGTTATTTTCAAATGACTATTTCCGTTTATATACCAATAGCGACTTAATTGGTGTCGAAGTAGCTGGTGCGGTTAAAAATGTTATTGCAATCGCGGCTGGGATTTTAGTTGGTAAGCACTATGGTGACGATGCTAAGGCGGCTTTAATGACCCGAGGCTTAGCAGAGATTACACGCCTAGGAGTTAATTATTTTGGTGCCGACCCAATGACTTTTAGTGGTCTTGCAGGCATAGGTGATTTAATTGTTACTTGTACATCAGTCAATTCTCGTAATTGGCGCTGTGGTAAGCAATTAGGTGAGGGCAAGAGTCTTGACTATGTCTTGCAAAATATGGGTCAGGTTGTTGAAGGTGCTACAACAGTAAAGGCTGTGCACGAATTATGCGCAGAAAAGCATATTGATATGCCGATTAGTGAAGCTATCTACCGCGTTTTATACCAAAATTCTAATGTAGATGATGAAATTACCCAGATGATGGGTAGAAGTCCTAAACAGGAGATTAGACTTTAACATGCAAATCGTTGTAATATTTACTTACGAAAAATAAGAAAGTACTGGGGGTAAAACTATGACGGAAAAATATGACGTAATCATTATCGGAGCAGGACCTGGTGGCTTAACTGCTGCTCTTTATGCTTCTCGTGCAAACCTTTCAGTGTTAATGCTTGATCGTGGTTTGTATGGTGGGCAAATGAATAACACCGATGCAATTGATAACTATCCCGGCTTTAGTGAAATTAAAGGACCAGAGTTGGGCGAAAAAATGTACAATTCTGTTATGAAGTTTGGTGCCAAATTTGAATATGGTGATGTTCAAACAGTAACCACTGATGGTGACCTAAAAATAGTTAAAACAGATACTGGCGAGTACAGTGCACCTGCCTTAATTATTGCTACCGGAGCGGATCATCGTCATTTAGGTGTTCCTGGTGAAGATGAATATTCCGGTAAGGGTGTTTCTTATTGCGCAGTTTGTGATGCTGCCTTTTTTAAAGATGAAGATATTGCGGTTATAGGTGGCGGCGATTCAGCTATTGAAGAAGGAATTTACTTGGCTCAAAGTGCTAAATCTGTTACGGTTATACATAGGCGGGATCAACTACGTGCTCAACCAACTCTGCAAAAACGTGCTTTTGCCAATCCTAAAATGCATTTTATTTGGAATGGCTTAACTCAATCTATTGATGGTGACGGCAATAAGGTTACTGGCGTTACCTATAAAGATAAAGAGACCGGTGAAGAAAAACACTTAAAGACTCGCGGTGTTTTTATTTACGTTGGCGTTATTCCTCAAACTGCACCTTTTAAAGATTTGGGCGTAACTGATGAGAATGGTTGGATTCCAACGGATGAGCATATGAGAACTAAGGTTGATGGTATTTTTGCCCTGGGTGATGTAAGGGCAAAAGACTTGCGCCAAATTGCCAATGCAGTTGGTGATGGTAGTATTGCTGGTCAACAGGCTTATAATTATTTGCAAGATTTAAATGATCGGAAAATATAAGGATTACAAAAAGAATTCAGCTTAAATGAATTCTTTTTTTATTTTTACAGATAGCGATAGTGATAAATGCTAGAATATAATTTATGAAAACGAATTAAATGCTAGAAAAAGAGGAACTTTACTGAAATGAAAGCAAGAGAAACATTTCAAAAATGGCAACAGACACAAAATTTGCCCGATTATTTAAAAGATCAACTGTCTGAACTTGGTCAAAATCCAAATTGGGTTGAAGATGCGTTTGGGCAAGATATTAATTTTGGTACTGCCGGTATGAGAGGCAGGCTAGAGCCGGGAACTAATCGCATCAATTTGTACACTGTTGGCCGTGTAACAGAGGGCTTAGCTCGGTTGATAGATGAAAAAGGTGAGCAAGCTCAAAATAAAGGGGTGGTAATTTCTTTTGATTCACGTTATCACTCACGTGAATTTGCGGAACATGCGGCCAGAATTCTAGGAAGCCATAATATCCATGTTTATCTGTTTGATGATTTAAGACCAACACCTGAATTATCATTTGCTGTTAGGTACTTACACGCTGCAGCCGGAATTAATATTACTGCTTCTCATAATGCCAAACAATATAATGGTTACAAGGTTTATGGTGCCGATGGCGCCCAAATGGGTCCTGAAGATGCAGAGCGAGTTTTTGAGTATTCTCAAAGAGTAACAGATATTTTTAACGTTCAAGCAGCGCCAGTAGTGCAACTCCGTGCACGAAAAACTTTACAGCTGATTGGTGAAGACATTGATGAAGCATATTTAGCAGCATTAAAAACGGTAAATGTTAACCCCGACCTTATCCGGCAAAATGCCGACAAATTAACCATTATTTATACCCCATTGCATGGTACAGGTAAAATGATTTATGATCGCGCATTCAGGCAAGGAGGTTTTACTAATGTAATTCCGGTTCCCAGCCAGGCAATCATTGATCCGGAATTTCCAACAACTAAAAAACCAAATCCGGAATACCGTGATGTTTTTGATCCGGGAATAAAATTAGCAAATGAAAAACAGGCAGACTTAATCATTGCCACGGATCCTGATGCTGATCGAATGGGTGCATGCGTGCGCACCAAAAATGGTGATTTTCAGGTACTAACTGGTAACCAAATTGCCACGCTGATGATTTATTATTTGCTGGTTAATTTAAAAAATAATGGTCAATTAGCCAGCGATTATGAATTAATTACCTCAGTAGTTTCCAGTAGCATGCCGTTTAAAATTGCCCAAGATTTTGGTATTAAAACCAAATATGTTTTGACCGGTTTCAAGTTTATTGGCGAAGAAATCGATCGCATGAGTAAGATGCATGATGGCAAATTCTTGATGGGCTTTGAGGAAAGCTACGGCTATCTTTTTAAGCCTTTTGCGCGAGATAAAGACGCTATGCAGGGTGCACTAATGTTTGCTGAAGTAGCTTCTTATTATGCTTCGCGCAACATGACCGTGCTAGATGGACTCAATGAAATTTGGCAAAAATATGGCACTTCATACGAAATAACCAAAGCTGTTGAAATGCCAGGCATCGGTGGCCAAAAGAAAATGGCGCTTTTGATGGCAAAGTTGCGCTCAGAACATTTGGAAAAGATAAATGGTGTTAAGGTTAACAAAATTCAAGACTTTTTAAAGCAGCAAGAAATCACTGAAAATGGTGTTCAACCACTAGCAGGACTACCTAAATCTAATGTATTAAAATATTATTTGGCAGATGAAACCTGGCTGGCTTTAAGACCATCTGGTACAGAGCCAGTAATCAAAGCCTATGTTGGTGTTAATAAGCCCGATATTGCTACTGCTCACGCGGCGGCTGAAAGTTATCAAAATGCTTTGGCAAAACTGTTAAAATAAGACAAAAAGGATGCGAAAATACGTTCGAGAGAGTAAAATATAATAAGTCAAATAAGAGTTGGGCAATTTCGTCCAACTTTTTCTACGAGGAGTCTTTCGATGATTAAACGACAAGAAGAACGTAAATTTGAACTCGTTTCTAAATTTAATCCAGCAGGCGATCAGCAACAAGCCATTGATAAATTGGCTGCTGGCTTTAAAAAAGGGTATAAAGAACAGATTTTGGAAGGTGCTACCGGTACTGGTAAAACTTTCACTATGGCCAATATTATTGCTAAGTTAAATAAACCCACTTTAGTCATTTCGCATAATAAGACTTTGGTGGGACAGCTATATGGAGAATTTAAAGAGTTTTTCCCACATAATGCCGTTGACTATTTTGTGTCATACTATGATTATTACCAACCTGAAGCATATGTGCCGCAATCAGACACATATATTGAAAAGGACTCAGCAATTAATGATGAAATTGACCAGTTGCGTCACCAAGCTACCAGCGACTTAATGGAACGTAACGATGTTATTGTCGTAGCGTCAGTTTCATGCATTTACGGCTTAGGTGACCCGAAAGAATATGCTGCGAGTGTGATTACGGTTCATGAAGGTGAAGAATATAACAGGAATACTTTACTGCGTGATCTAGTCAATATTCAATATGACCGCAATGATATTGACTTTCAACGTGCTCGTTTTCGCGTTCGTGGAGATGTTGTAGAAATTTTTCCTGCAGGCAACTCTAACCACGCTTATCGGATTGAATTTTTCGGCGATGAAATTGACAGAATTGTAGAAGTTGATGCCTTAACTGGTGAAGTTATTGGTGAAAGAGAGAGTATTTCACTTTTCCCAGCAACGCACTTCATGACCAATGAAGAGCAAATGAGACGCGCTCTCAAGGCCATTTCACAAGAAATGAAAATTCAAGTGAAAAAGTTTGAAGGCGAGGGAAAGTTGCTGGAAGCTGAACGTATTAAGCAACGGACCACTTTCGATATGGAAATGATGGGTGAAGTTGGCTATACCAACGGTATTGAAAACTATTCTCGTCATATGGAAGGAAGAAAAGAAGGAGAACCCCCTTATACTTTACTTGACTTCTTTCCGGATGATTTTCTCATTCTAATTGATGAGTCTCACGCCACTATGCCGGAAATTAGGGCAATGTATAACGGTGACCGTAATCGTAAAAAGACTTTGATTGATTACGGCTTTCGTTTACCTTCTGCGCTTGATAACAGGCCCTTGAAGCTGGCTGAATTTGAAAAACACGTTAACCAAATATTATATGTTTCAGCAACCCCGGGAGATTATGAGCTCGAACGGACAAATCATAAGGTCGAACAAATCATCAGACCAACTGGTTTGCTTGATCCTAAAATTGAGGTTAAACCGGTTGAGGGTCAAATTGATGATCTAGTTGCTGAAATTAACAAGCGGATTGAAAAGAATGAACGTGTTTTCGTTACTACATTAACGAAAAAAATGGCTGAGGACTTAACAGATTATTTAAAAGATCTCGGGATTAAAGTGCAATATCTTCATTCAGATGTTAAAACTTTGGAACGGATGCAAATATTGCGTGACTTGCGTACTGGCAAGTATGACGTTTTAATTGGTATTAACTTATTGCGTGAGGGTATTGATGTACCGGAAGTTTCACTTGTTGCAATTCTTGATGCTGATAAGGAAGGCTTTCTACGCGCATACCGGCCACTAGTGCAAACAATGGGGCGTGCTTCCAGAAACGCAGATGGGGCTGTAATTATGTATGCCGATACAATCACAGACTCAATGCGGGAAGCTATTGATGCAACGCAGAGAAGACGTAAATTACAGATTAAGTTTAATGAAGAACATGGTATGAAACCAAAAACTATCGTTAAACCGATCAGGGATGTTATTTCTGCTACAAAAGTGGCGGATGATGATACGCAAACTGATAGTTTTGCTGATTTGAACTTTGACGAATTAACCGTTAAACAAAAGAGAACCATGATTAAAGACTTGCGTAAGCAAATGCAGGAAGCTGCTAAGAAACTTGATTTCGAAGGTGCTGCAACCTTGCGGGATGCTATCATGGAACTGGAAAGTTCAACTAGAAGTCCAATTAAGAAAAAAGGGAAAGCATTAAATGGTAAATGATAAAATTGTTATTCGGGGTGCGCGTGAACACAATTTAAAAGACATCAATCTTTCAATACCTAAGGATAAATTAGTTGTTATTACTGGGTTGTCGGGTTCTGGCAAAAGTTCTTTGGCTTTTGATACTTTGTATGCCGAAGGGCGCAGAAGATATGTTCAATCACTGTCAAGCTATGCGCGCCAATTTTTAGGACAAATGGATAAGCCAGATGTTGATTCAATTGATGGCTTAAATCCTGCAATCTCAATTGACCAAAAAACGACATCGCATAATCCCAGATCAACCGTGGGCACGGTTACTGAAATAAATGACTATCTCAGATTATTATGGGCTCGAGTTGGGCATCCAGTTTGTCCTAACGATGGTACTTTAATTGAAAGACAGTCGGTTGAACAAATGGTTAATCGCATTTTGACTTTGCCTGAACGGAGCCGTATTCAAATTTTGGCACCAGTAATTAGAGCTAAAAGAGGAGCACATAAGGAAGTCTTTAAACGCGTACAAAGAGCAGGCTATGTTCGTGTAATCGTTGATGGCACTATGCATGAAATCGGTGAAAAATTTGATTTAGAAAAAAATAAGCGCCATTCAATTGATATCGTGGTTGACCGTTTGATTGTTAAAGAAGGCATTCGGTCACGGCTTTTTGATTCGGTAGAGGCAGCTCTGCGCCTATCAGACGGCTATATGAATGTTGATGTTATCGGCGCAGAAACGATCAACTTTTCAGAATACTATGCTTGTCCTAAATGCGGCTTTACTGTAGGAGAAATGGAACCACGGCTTTTCTCTTTTAATGCACCGTTTGGCGCTTGTCCTGATTGTGACGGCTTAGGTGTCAAGTTAGCAGTTGATGAGGACTTGGTTGTTCCAGATCAAAGCAAAACTTTAGCCCAAGGCGCAGTTGCACCTTGGAAAAATTCCAAGTATTACGGAGAAATGCTTGAACAGGCATGTATGGCTTTGAAAATTCCGCTTGATAAACCATTTTCTAAGTTGACTAAGAAGCAAAAAGAGACAATTTTACACGGCTCAACTAAAAAAATTAAGTTTCATGTTACCGGTGATTTCGGAGTTAATGATACGACAGCGCCTTTTGAAGGCGCTATGGATAACGTTGAAAGACGTTATTATCATCCGATGTCCAAGTTCATGAGAGATGTGATGGGCAAATATATGACAGAACTTACTTGCTCAACCTGTCATGGCAAAAGATTAAATCGTAAAGCATTAGCGGTAAAGGTTAATGGCAAGGATATTGCTGAAGCATCAGAATTGGCAATCAGTCATGCCCTTAAATTTTTCAATAATATCAAACTTGATGAGCAGGAATCTGTCATTGCTAAGCCGATATTAAAGGAGGTGCGCGACAGGCTTACTTTCTTAAATAGCGTGGGCCTAGACTATTTGACTTTGTCGCGTTCTGCTAATACTCTTTCTGGTGGGGAAGCTCAGAGAATCCGACTTGCGACCCAAATTGGTTCCAATCTTTCAGGAGTCATGTATGTTTTGGATGAACCATCAATCGGTTTACATCAGCGTGATAATGACCGGCTGATAGCTGCTTTGAAGCGCATGCGTGATTTAGGTAATTCCTTAATCGTAGTTGAACATGATGATGAGACTATGAGACAAGCCGATTACCTGATCGATATGGGTCCGGGTGCCGGGACTTACGGCGGTGAAGTTATGGCTGCCGGAACTCCAGAGGAGGTTGAACAGAATGAAAAATCTCTAACTGGACAGTATATGGCAGGTAAAAAGTTTGTTCCTGTTCCGTTAAAAAGGCGTAAAGGTAATGGGAAAAAAATTACAATTACCGGTGCAACTGAAAATAATCTCAAGAATTTAAAGGTTGAATTTCCTTTAGGCAAATTAATTGTGGTTACTGGAGTTTCAGGTTCTGGTAAATCAACCTTGGTAAATATGATATTAAAACGTGCTTTAGCACAAAAATTGAATCGGAACCAAACTAAACCTGGTAAATTCAAAACTATCAGTGGCTACCAAAACATTGAAAAAATCATTGATATTGATCAAAGTCCGATCGGGCGCACTCCTCGAAGTAATCCCGCTACTTATACCAGTGTTTTTGATGATATTAGAGCTTTATTTGCCCAAACAAATGAAGCCAAACTCCGTGGTTACACTAAGGCGCGCTTTTCTTTTAATGTTAAAGGCGGTCGTTGTGAAGCCTGCCATGGCGATGGCATTATTAAAATAGAAATGAATTTTTTGCCGGACGTCTATGTTCCGTGTGAAGTTTGTCATGGCAGTCGTTATAATTCTGAAACTCTCGAAGTAACCTATCGCAAGAAAAATATTGCACAAGTTTTGGATATGACAATTAGTGAGGCTTGCTTGTTCTTTAAAAATATTCCTAAAATTGCGCGCAAATTACAAACAATTGTGGATGTCGGTTTAGGCTATGTCAAACTAGGGCAATCTGCTACTACCTTATCCGGTGGTGAAGCGCAAAGGATGAAGCTTGCTGCGGAGTTGCAGAAGTTATCAACAGGTAAGAACTTTTACATTTTAGATGAGCCGACAACTGGTTTGCATACAGATGATATCAAGCGTTTACTGGAAGTATTGCAAAGACTCGTTGATCAAGGCAATACAGTTTTGATAATCGAACACAATTTGGATGTGATTAAAAATGCTGATTGGTTAATTGATCTGGGTCCTGAAGGAGGAGAAGGTGGTGGCCAAATAGTTGCCACTGGCACACCAGAGCAGGTAGCACAAGTTAAGGAAAGTTATACCGGTCAGTATTTAAAGCCAGTTCTTATGCGTGACACGTCACTAACAAAAAAGGCTAGTGCAAAAAGTAATTAAATAGTATTAATTGTTTGTGATAAAGTGTAAAATATAGCGCAAGGAGGAATAAAAATGGATAATTTTTCTAGTTACGGACAAAATCGTGGTTTTAATTGGGCCGCATTTATTTCTGGTATTTTAATGGTAATTGCCGGGTTATTTCTATTGCGGCACCCTGGTAAAGCACTACACGCATTTGTCTTGCTGTTCGCTATTGTCTCTATTGTCCAGGGATTTGTTTGGCTGGTATTTTACAGCCGTTTTCGGTATTTTATCCCTTCTAGCTGGTGGTCAATTGTTTCAGGAGTATTGGACATTATCGTTGGAATTTTGTTTCTTTACTCATACGACGCTGCTGGATTAACAATTGCCTACCTTTTTGCTTTTTGGTTCTTATTTGATTCGATTACCGGTATAGTTTTTTCATGGCGGATGAGAAGAATTTCTAATTTCTTCTTTTGGCTAAATCTAATCTTAAATATACTAGGATTATTGATAGCAATCAGCCTGATGTTTAATCCGGCATTATCTGCCTTAACACTAATTTGGTTAGTGTCATTCTGGTTATTGATTTTTGGAATTAATCAAATTATTGCAGCTTTTGTCAATCGCTAATAAATAAAAAGTTCATTAGAACTTTTTTTTTTACTCAAAAAAGTTATGAAAAACCTGGTATGGTATAATTTTATTAATAGGGGGTAGTTTGAAAATGGCTGAGCACAAAAAGCAACTACTGATTATTACAGGAATGAGTGGTGCGGGTAAAACCGTGGCTTCTCATGCTTTGGAAGATATGGGCTATTTTATAGTTGATAATTTGCCTCCATCGCTTTTACCTAGTTTTTGGGATTTAATTGTCAGATCGGATGATTTTACTAAAGTAGCAGTGGTAATTGATTTACGAGTTAGACGGTTTTATAAGGATTTAGATAATGAAATCAATTCGCTTGAAGATAATGGCAACGCTCAAACTAGAATTGTATTTCTGGACGCGTCCGATAACACTTTAGTTGCTCGTTACAAAGAGACACGGCGTGTACCACCATTGGCAAACAATGGCCGCTTGCTTGACGGTATTTTAGAAGAAAGACGAATTTTAACAGGTATAAAGAATCGTGCTAATGACATTATAGATACCTCTAATTTGTCTCCTAAGGAGCTAAAGCAGGAGCTGGTTAATAGATTTAGTAAACAGCATAAACAGCCATTTTCCATTGAAGTGTTATCTTTCGGCTTTAAATACGGTATGCCGATTGATGCAGATATTGTGATGGATGTCAGGTTTTTGCCTAACCCATTTTATATACCTGAATTAAGGCCATTTACGGGACTCGATAAACGGGTTTTTAATTATGTAATGGATAAAAAACAAACCCAGACTTTTTATCAAAAATTTTTAGACTTATTAAAAGTTGCTTTGCCAGGGTACATTAATGAAGGCAAAAGCAAATTAACTATTGCAATTGGGTGTACGGGTGGTCAGCATCGCAGCGTTGCAATTGCACAGCAATTGGCACATGATTTGGCTGAAGACTATACAGTTGATATTACGCACCGCGAAATTAGTCGTTACACTAGAAAAAGGTGATTTTCATGACATATGCTGAAAAAGTGATTCGTGTAACTAGAAGTAGAAGACCACAGATTGTGGTCATTGGTGGTGGAACTGGGTTGCCAGTTGTTTTGAATGCGCTTAAAGAACAGGAAGCTGAAATTACTGCCATTGTGACGGTATCAGATGATGGTGGTTCATCAGGATCAATTCGCAACTTTATTAATGTTGTTCCACCTGGTGATATTCGCAATGTGTTGGTTTCTTTAAGTGGAATTTCACAGGAAGAAAAAGATATTTTTCAATATCGGTTTGATTCCTCCGATTCATTTTTTTCAGGGCATGCTATCGGAAACTTAATCATTGCTGCTTTGAATGAGATGCATGGCAATATTTTTGATGCTGTCCAGTCTTTGTCTAAAATGATGCACGTAGATGGACACGTGTATCCTGCCTCTAACGAGCCGTTAACACTTAATGCTGAGTTTGTTGATGGAACTATTCAAGCAGGAGAAAAAGAAATCACTGATAAGGATAAGAGGATAAAACGAGTTTGGGTTACCAATACAAACTCAAATTCTGAACCAAAAGCCGTGTCTAAAGTGCTAAATGCTATTAAAAATGCTGATGCTGTTGTGCTAGGTCCTGGAAGCTTGTTTACTTCAATCTTACCCAATCTGATGATACCTAATTTAGGCGAAGCTGTTAGGAAAACTAGTGCAGAAGTAATATATATTTGCAATATTATGACGCAGCTTGGTGAAACCGATCATTTTTCAGACTGTGATCACGTTAAAGTAATTAACGCCCATCTTGGTGGTCATTATATTAATACTGCTTTAGTTAATGGTGCCAAAATTGACATGTCTAAGTTTAATCCTAATGATTACGATGCGTATATTGAACCAGTGAAAAGGGACTTTAAGGGACTGCGCGAGCAGGGCTGTCGGGTGATCACCGATGATTTCATTGACCAGCGTAGCGGATTGGTTTTTCATGACGGTAAGAAGGTAGCAAATGAGATCATCAACCTGGCATTTGCCGCAATGGCTCGCAGGAAGGAATAACAAATAATGGCCAGCTATGCTAGTAACGTAAAAAAAGAGTTGACTTCGCTGCCCATTCACCAAGAACATGCCAAAGCAGAATTGGCTGCTTTCCTGCGTATGAATGGCGTTTTGAATTTTCATGAGCATAAATTTAGCCTTGATATCACTACTGAAAATCCAGCCATAGCTAGACGTATTTTTTCTTTGATAAAAACTGCATATAAGGTTGAACCACAATTGATAGTTTCTCGCAAAATGAAGCTTAAAAAAAACAATCAGTATTTAGTGAGATTACAAAATCACGTTAAAGAAATACTGAATAATTTGGAAATTTTGACCCCAAGCTTGAATTTAATTACAAGAATTCCTAAAAGAATAATTAATTCACGGGAAGGATCAATGTCATATTTGCGTGGTGCTTTTTTAGCCAGTGGTAGTGTGAATAATCCTAATACGAGTCGGTATCATTTGGAAATTTATTCTATTTATCAAGACCATAATAACGATTTGCTTCATATTATGAATGACCGCTTTAATCTGAATGCTAAAAGTACACCAAGAAGGCGTGGCTATATTGTTTATTTAAAAGAAGCCGAAAAAATTGGTGACTTTTTACATATTGTCGGAGCATTAAATGCAATGCTGTCTTTTGAAGATTTGCGTATAATGCGGGATATGCGTAATTCTGTTAACAGGTTGGTTAACTGTGATACAGCTAATTTAAAAAAGACGGCCAATGCAGCAGCCAAACAGGTTGAAGATATTGAGTTAATTGAACGTAAAATTGGGCTAGAAAATATTCCTGAAAAATTGCAAGGTTTGGCTAGACTAAGATTAGATGAACCGGAACTATCACTGAAAGAAATAGCGCAACAGGTGCCAGATGGTCCGATTTCAAAATCTGGAGTCAATCATCGCTTTAAAAAAATTCACGATATTGCTGCAAGCTTAGAGCAATAAAAAAAGAAGCTCATCAATTGATGGGTTTCTTTTTTATTGCAGTTTATTGATACTATTTCTTTTGATTAACCATAATTTCATCGATTAAACCATAGTCTTTAGCTTGCTGTGCGGTCATGTAATTGTCCCGTTCAGTGTCCTTTTGAATCTTTTCTAAAGGCTGACCAGTAGTTTCATGTAAGATCCGATTAATTTTTTCACGGCTCTTTAAAATTTCATTGGCTGCAATTTGAATGTCAGTTTGCTGACCCTGTGCACCACCTAAAGGTTGATGAATCAAAACAGTTGAGTTAGGTAATGCAAAACGCTTACCTTTTGCTCCGCTAGTCAGTAAAATGGAAGCCATAGAAGCTGCCATGCCGATGGCAATAGTTGAAACATCTGATTTAATAAAGTTCATGGTATCCATGATTGCCAAACCAGAAGTAATCACACCACCCGGTGAATTAATGTAAAGTGAAATATCCTTGGTGTTGTCTTGAGCATCAAGAAATAGTAATTGTGCAATAATTGAATTGGCCATATCATCGTTAATTTCGCCGCTAAGCATGATGATTCTGTCTTTCAATAAACGTGAATATATATCATATGCGCGTTCGCCACGTGCAGTTTGTTCAATAACTGTAGGTACAAGCATCTTTCTACCTCCTAAATATAATTAGCACTCTATCAAGTACAGTGCTAATTAAATCACTTACATTACTTGCTGTCAATGAAAGTGTATTAATTTTGTATTCTTTTTAGTGAGAGTTTTATTATATAATTTAAAGGTAAACTAAATATTGGAGGATATATTTTGAAGCTTTATAAGAAAAAATTACCATATTTACTGACATTGGTTGTCGGATTACTAGTTTGTACCGGCTTGTCAACTACATCAGTTGCGGCAGATTCGAATAGCGCTCAACCGCCAGTTCAAGATGACAGCAACAAGTCATCAAGCAACTCAACTGATGTAAATAATGATAATAATGCCACTAATGATCAAACAGGTAAATCTGATCAAACTGGGACAGACGACACCAATACTAAAAAACCTAAGCCTAAGCAAATTGTTACTGGTTTTTCTATGATGACCAAAGTTGCGGGCAACAAAAATTATAAGGTCTGGAAAGAAGTAAATAACGGAAAAGTTAGCACCAAAGTAGCTGACGGCATTAACTTTCGTTATAGTCATATTCAATCAGATCAGTTGATTGAAACTAAAAAATATCGTTATTGGCGCATTTATGTTAATGGCAGGCAAGTAGGGTATGTTAATGAACGTTACTTTGCCAGAAATCAAATTGCGGTTCCTAAGACTATATCTCTAGTGCGCAATGAGTTCTACAACTTCCCTACCAGAGATGCTATTTCTTATATAACTAACAGCATGGGTACAGTAATTGACAACAGTCAAGTAACTGTATCAAAAGATAGCATTAATTGCGGGACTCCTAAGACATATAAAGTTAAATATACTTATGGAGATGCAACTGCTACAGTTAAAATAACTGTCAGAAAAAGTAAGAAAGAAGGGGTAGTTGATGCGAATACCGTTGCCTCCTTCCCAGCGCAACCTGGTACAAATGATTATCAAGCCTGGAAAACACATTATGGCTCATCATTAAATTATATTAGCCCTACAGAATACACGCCTGAAACCAATAAACATACTTTGACTAGTGGTGATTTGACCTTAAAGACACGGTTATATCAACCAGTCTTATTAAGTGTAGCTGATCCATCAGACGATAATATTAACCGTGTTGGTCACATTCCAGAAGGTGTTACCGTTTCTAATGGCTGGGCATATACCAGTCTTTTAAGTCACACAAATTTGGTATCTGGTCATATTGTTGGTTATGATCTGAATACTTTAACTGACCCGTTTGATGCGCAACATTTACTTGATATGTCGCAAAAGAAGTTTAACAATTATGTTAAAAACATCAAGGTAAGTCCCTATATTCCAATTGGCCATGGTCAGGCATTGGGCGCAAGTGATAAATATATTTATGTGTTAAATAATGATAATACGCTAAATGACACTAACGACTCTGAAGAATTACTTCAAATCCGTAAGAGTGATTTGCAAATTAACAAGATTTGGACAATCAAAACTTGGATTGATGATGGGAAGAGTAATCGCTATTTCCAAAATGGTGTAATTGTATCAGATAAGGATATGTACACTGTTTACCATGACACAGAAAATAATTGTTATGAATACTGGGAATTCACTCGTACTGGAGATAATTGGTATCCAAAATTAGTCGGTAAAACCGATGGCAACTTTGTAAACAATAATTCACCTGTTCAAGGTTTTACTTATGATACCAAGAATAAAAACTTTTACTTGGCATTCAATGACTTAATCTTTAAGATTGGCCGCGATGGCAAGTTAAAAGATACTTATTCTTTTGATACCGGTCGTGAAATTGAAGGTTTATCAGTTAGTGATAATAAATTGTATGTAAACCTTGCACAAAGAGCTGAATTATTGGTAAGCATGAATATTAAATAAAATAAATATTTTTAGATGAGAGCTGAAAAGCTCTTATTTTTTTGGCTTAGGAAATGTCGTAAAAAACCTGAAAGTTATCTATTTTAGGAATTTTGCCATATTGTGATTGAGATATTTATTAAAAAAGTAACATAAAAAGACTAACCTAAATCAAATATTAAAAGTTAGTCCATAATTAGAATTTGATTGCTGTCTGAATTTTAAGATTTTGCATCTTTCAGCTCTTTTTTTCTTTGCTTTGGCAGTCAGGACAAAGGCCATAGATTTCAACGTGGCTGGATGAAGTGACAAAACCAGTTTGCTTATCTGCTTCAGTTCTCATCTGCTCTTCAATTCTCCCAAAGTCAGGATAATAAACATCGGCAATTTTACCGCACTTTTTACAGATAATATGAAAGTGTGGTTTTACAAAATAGTCATAGTGCAGAGAATCATCACCATTTTTAATTTCTGTTACGATCCCTGCGTCAACTAATTTGTTCAAATTATTATAAACGGTTGCACGATAAGCTGGCTCGTCTCCACTAATTGCTGTAAAAATTGTGGAAGCGGTGGGATGATTATGATGTACCATTAAATATTCAAGTATTTTTAAACGCGGTTTAGTTACTTTTAAATGATGGCTACGTAGCAGACTTCCTGCTTCATCAGAAAAATTAGGCATGATTCTCATCTCCTCAATTAATTATAGTGTAGCATTTTTTATGTAAAAAAACCGCCTATTGCTAGGCGGTTAAGTATTATTTAGCTTATTTTTTCTTCTTGTTTTCGTCTGATTGTTGGCATAATTAAACCAAGTAGGAATAATACCACTGGAGTGGCAATATTTAAACAAAGTGTGAATGGATCATTTGAATACATTCCCATTAAACAACAAGCAACTGTAACGGCTAATCCCCAAATTCCGGCAGTATAGGCTAACCACTGATGCTTAGTCATTTGATAGTTATCAGTACCGTTATGGAATTTTTCATGTTGTTTACGCAAAGCTAAGTAGGCAATGAAAACCCATAAATAACGCATTGGCATCACTATCGAATTTAGTTTAACTAATTGTGCCATTACGGTTTGTGCATCAGGCATAACGGCTTGCAATGCAATGATACCGCCAGAAAGAATGACAATCATCCAGATACCGTTAATATAAGCTCCATGTTTATTGACTTTTAATAACTTTTTCGGGATAAAGTCTTTTGCTTCTTTGCCTCCTAAAAGCATTCTCAAAGGAGCATCAATACTAATAACCAGTGCGGAAAATTGTCCAATGACGTTGCACCAGGCATAAATATAGAGGAATAATCCGCCCACGCCATAATATTCACCTAATTTTTGAAAAGCAATGTACGGACCATTTGAAATGTATTCATTCAAATTACCATTAACTACTTTAGGATCAAACATTAATGCTAAAGCAATGGTACCTAAGATGGCAGAAATCATAACCATTCCCGCTAATCCTAGCATAGCTTTCGGGAAATTTTTTGCAGGCTTTTTCAACTTGTTAACATATGGCGAAATCTTTTCAGCTCCACCTATAGCAAATACCAAAATTGAAAGTGAAGTAAAGTACTTTGTATTAAAATCTGGCATAAAATTTTGCCAATTCCAGTTTATGCTGTTAAAACTAGCATGCGGATTAATCATCGGTGCCGCAAACATCATGATAATAAATAAAATTGACATAATAAACATTGAAGTACCAGCAATTGTTGATAAAGTTTTAATTACCGGAATTCCTCGGCTGGCTACCCAGCAAAAGAACAAAAATACTGCCAGTGTGGCTAGTTGAGTCCAGGCAGTTGGCAAACTATCGTACCATTTAGTATTACCAAAAATGCCCCAGGCCATGCCTCTTAAGCCAGTTGTACCTTTACTGGAAATATAAACCACATGTACTGCCCAGAATGTCCAACCGGCATAATAGGCCCATTTAGGTCCGATAGTAGCGTTAATCCAGGAAGCAACGCCACCCTCAGAGTCTTTAAATACTGATCCGAGTTCACCGACCATTAAGGCATAAGGAATAAAGAAAAGCAGGAAAATAATGATCCAGCTGAAAATTACCTTGGTACCATCAAAGTATATGAATCCGTTAACAACGTTGCCAAAGCTCCACACAATAGAGAAAGCCATAGTGGCAAGCGTTGTCCACATCATCTTTTTAGAATTGTTTGGTGTTTCACCCATGAAACTTCTCCCTTATATAAAAATAACAATTTTTTATTTTAACTTAAATGTTTTTAAAAATCTAATAATAAGTCATTTGAAATTAATAACAAAAATAAATATTGATATATGAATTAAAAAAGTGTAAAACTGTTATTATATAATAGAAGAAGGGGTTGTAAGTTTAATGAAAAGAAAAATTAAAAGCAAGCTGCTAATTGCTGGGACAATAGCTGCACTTGGCTTATTTGTTGGGAGTAATAATTCTTATATTTCTGCAAAAACTTACCACAAAGCTGTTACTAAAATAGCCGGTAATGGTAATTATGCAGTTTATCATTATGCTTCAAAAATGGGACCATCTGGCAAGTTTACGTCGACTAAATATTTTAAGCACGCACAGATTCAATCTAAACAGTCAATTGCCACTAAGAAAGGCAAGTTTTGGAAGATAATTGTGGACGGGCGTACGGTCGGCTGGGTTAACCAGAACTTTTTTGCCAGAAACAAGATTTCTGTAGCGCAGAACGTGAGTTTAGTACAAAACAATCAATACTCGTTTAATACTAAAGATGCCATTAATTATGTGACTAATAGTGCAGGTACTGCTGTAGATAACAGCAAAGTAACAGTTTCAAAGTCAAAGATTAACTCAGGCACTCCAGGTAAAACTACAGTTGACTATAGTTATGGCAAGGCTAAAGCAACAGTCAATGTTACTGTTCGTTCAGATAAGAACGAGGGTATAGCAAGAGCTGATAAAAAGCCTATGAACGGGCCAAAGGAAGTCTCAACTTGGAAAGGTAGTTCCAAGTCTTCTTCAAGAAACTGGAACGCAGCGCATCATTATACTTCCGAAACTAGATCTAATACATTTAGAGCTAACGGTTTAACTTTAAAAACCAAGCTGTTCCAACCTCGTTTTGTCAGTCTTGGTTACAATCAATCCGGTGATAAGATGGGGCAAGTAGGTGTAATTCCTGAAGGCATTACCGTAAATGGTTCAAACTTTACAGTTGCATTATTTAATTCAAGTAGTGCACAAAACGGTCATTTAGTTTCTTATAATTTAAAGCATATTAATAAATTTAAGGCGCAAAATTTACAAACTTTAAAATGGTCAACTTTTAAGAAATATGCTTCTCATATCAAAGTTAGTCCTTATATCAAGTTAGGTCACGGCCAGGCAATAGGTTCATCTCCAGCATACATTTATGTAATTGCTAATAATAATACTTCTAGCAATTCAAATGCTTCTGAAGAAATTTTACAAATACGTAAGTCAGACATGAAGATCAATCAAATCTGGACCTTTAGAATTTCTAACTATGGTAGTCCTAGATACATTCATAATGCCACCTTTGCCGGTGACAACACGATGTATTGCCTCTTCCATAACGGTGGAAACGGCTATTATGAATATTGGAAAGTAACTCGCAATGGTGATTCCTGGACTCCCGTTGAAGTAGGGGCTACTAAAGGCAACTTTGTAAGTAATGGTTCTCCAGTTCAAGGGTTTACCTACGATCAAAATCATAACCAATTTTATATCGGTTTTAATGATTATATCTTTAAAGTTGGTGAAGACGGAACCTATAAGAGCACCCATCACCTTCACGTAAGGCGTGAGATTGAAGGCTTGTCTTCATCAGGTAATAAACTGTACGTTGAATTTGCCCAACGCGGAGAGTTAACAGCTGGTAACATAAATTAGAAAAATTATTTTAAGCATTTTGTTAATCATATAAGTGCTCGACAACTGGCAAAATCAGGATTGGCAATTAAATAAATTATGAAAGTCACTGAAATTTCTCAGTGGCTTTTTCATTTTAGTTAGACTTTTATTCCTAAAATATTTAAGACTTTCTATATTTGAATGTAATTGTTTTTCAAATAAACTTAGTTTCTGTATTATGGTAGGCGATAAGAAAAGTAAAGAATACAAAAAGGAGGATTTTTTGGTTAAAAAAGATTTTATTGATACTTGTACCTTTTCAAAAAATGAAATGCAATACCTGGCTGATTTAGGTCTGAAAATTAAGGAGACTATCAACCATGGCTATTACCCTCAGCTTTTAAAAGGTAAAAGCTTAGGTATGATCTTTGATCAGGTATCTACTAGAACGCGCTGCTCTGCTGAAACAGCAATGTCTGAATTAGGAGGACATGCTTTGTATTTAGCTCCAGGGCAGATACAACTAGGAGAAAATGGTCATGAGGGTTTGGCTGATACCAGTCATGCTTTAGGTGACTTAGTCGATATCATTGGAGTGCGAACGGCTAGTCAAGAAGATATTGTGGAAATTGCCCAAAATTCGCATGCACCTGTAGTTAACTTCATGAGCGATGATGACCATCCTACTCAGGCTTTAGGTGATTTGATTACAATTAAAGAATTTTTACCGAAAGGTAAAAAATTATCTGATATTAAGCTGGTCTTTGTAGGGGATGCAACGCAAATTACTGTTTCAGCATTATTTTTGTGTGCTCAAATGGGAATGCACTTTGTCCAATATGGTCCTAAAGAAAAACAAGTATCTCCAAATTTATTGCGCAAAGCAAAAAAAATAGCTCAGCAAAATGGCGCCACAATTACTCTATCTGATGATGAAAAAGTCTTAGAAAATGCTGATTTTATTTATACTGATGTTTGGTATGGTCTATATGATCAAGAGCTTGATCAAACAGAGTATATGAAAATATTTTATCCTAAGTATCAGGTTAACGCAGAGATGCTGGCTAAAACAAACAATTCTGCGGTTAAATTTATGCATTGTTTACCTGCAAACAGAGGTGAAGAAGTGACAGCTTCTGTGCTTGACGGTGAAAACTCGATTGTCTGGCAACAAGCAGCAAACAAAAAGACGGCAATGAGAGCAATATTTACTTATTTGCTTAAAGATAAATTAGCTAAAGAAGACTTTTCGAACCAGATTGATAATGAGTTTCAAAGAGATTTAAAAAACATGCTTGAAAATTAAAATAAAAGAGTAGCTACTGCTAGATTGCAACAGCTACTCTTTTTAAATTAACTCAATGGGTCCCCTGAGAGTCGAACTCAGATTTTAAGAACCGGAATCTTACGTGCGATCCATTACACTAAGGACCCGAATTTGCACAACAACAAGTATAACAGAAAAGAAACAAAAATTGAATTGTTTTTTATTGATATTGACAAAAGAGCTGCAGTTTTGCATGTCTTAGTATCAATATCGATTAATTTATTAAGACTTTCTAATTGCGGCAATTTAACTTGAATTATTTTTGGAGTGTTGCTATACTGTATTTGTCGATTGAGGAATGGCTAAATTGATTAATGTCGATTTACGTTTCTCATATATTTTTAGACAATCTGGGACACCTAATGACAACAAATGGGTCAATTTGGTCCCAGAAGAAGGAGAGAAATTAATGTACTCGGAATTTCCTGTGCTTGAAGCTCTCGTTCCTGACATCTTAAAAGTTTTTCGGCAAAGATATCTTGTTCTTGAGCAAATATCGCTTAATGCACCTGTAGGTCGCAGAAGCGTAGCTCAGTCTTTAGGACTATCTGAAAGAAACGTGCGAACAGAAACTGAGTATCTGCGTGATCGAGGTTTGATTGAGATTAAAAGCTTTGGCATGTTTATGACAGAGAAGGGCAAAAAGATATTGCAAGAGGCGGCACCTCTGATAGATCGGTTGTTTAACGCACGCAAAACAGAAATTGATTTAGCGCGTAAACTCGGTATCGAGCGCACAATTATTGTGCCAGGCGATAGTGATTTACAAGAACTGGTATATGAGAGAATGGGTGAAGAGCTTAATGCAGCTCTTGATTTACTGTTACCCCTGGGACATTCAATTATTACTGTTTTGGGTGGTGAAGCTCTTGCAAAATCGACTAGGAATTTGTCTAAAAGTTTAAGTAAAAATCGACAACTGGAATTTGTGCCAGGTCGTGGGGCTCTGGGTGAAAATGTTGCTATTCAAAGCAATACTATTGTTCAGAAAATGGCTGCTGAAACTGGTGGTAAATATAAAACATTGTATTTACCGGAGCAGATTTCTCAAGCAGCTTACAATTCTTTGATTCGTGAATCTACTTTTACTGACGTGCTGGAAGATATTTCTCAGACGGATGTAGTAATTCATGGAATTGGACTAGCTCATGACATGGCAAGACGCAGAGGATACGATTCAATTCGCTTATCTGAATTGCGTGAAAAAAAAGTAGTCACCGAATGTTTCGGGTGTTTCTTCGATGGCGAAGGGAAGATTGTCGACCGCGTACATCAGGTTGGTTTGCAGTTTGAGAATCTAAATAAAATACCTCACATATTTGCATTTGCTTGTGGTGGCCGCAAGGCTAAAGCAATCAAGGCTTATATGCCAAATGCTCCCCATCAAACCTGGTTAATTACTGATGAAGGAGCCTCAGAGAAGATTTTAAAGGAGAAGTAATTCTCATTTAAAATAAATTGATGTTTACAGTTCTTACATAGTTCTTAAGGAGGACTTTAGAATATGACAGTTAAAATTGGTATTAACGGCTTTGGCCGTATTGGTCGTTTGGCATTCCGTCGGATCATGGATTTAGGCGAAAAGTCAAAGGATATTGAAGTTGTTGCTATTAACGACTTAACTACCCCAGCACTTTTGGCACACTTGCTAAAATATGACTCAACTCATGGTACTTTTGACCACGAAGTTTCAGCTACTGAAGATTCAATCGTTGTAGATGGTAAGAAATACCGTGTATACGCTGAACCACAAGCTCAAAACATTCCTTGGGTTAAGAATGATGGTGTTGACTTTGTTCTTGAATGTACTGGTTTCTACACCAGCAAGGCTAAGTCACAAGCTCACCTTGACGCAGGTGCCAAGAGAGTCTTGATTTCAGCTCCTGCCGGCAATGACTTGAAGACTATTGTTTACTCAGTAAACGATGATACTTTAGATGCTAACGACAAGATCGTTTCAGCTGGTTCATGTACTACTAACTCATTAGCACCAATGGTTGACGCTTTGCAAAAAGAATTTGGCATCAAGGTAGCTACTATGACTACTATCCACGCTTACACTTCAACCCAAATGCTTTTGGATGGACCTGTTCGTGGTGGTAACAAGCGTGCCGCTCGTGCTGCTGCAGTTAACATTATTCCTCACTCAACTGGTGCTGCTAAGGCTATTGGTCTTGTTGTTCCAGAATTGAACGGTAAAGTTAACGGTCACGCACAACGTGTTCCAGTTACTGATGGTTCATTAACTGAATTAGTTTCAATCCTTGACAAGAAAGTTACTGCTGACGAAGTTAACTCAGCATTGAAGAAGTACGAAAGCCCATCATTTGCTTACAACGATGACGAAATCGTTTCAAGTGATGTAGTTGGTATGACTGCTGGTTCAATCTTTGACCCAACTCAAACTATGGTAACTACTGCCGGTGACAATCAATTAGTTAAGACTGTTGCTTGGTATGACAATGAATACTCATTCACTTGCCAAATGGTTCGTACTTTGTTGAAATTTGCTACTCTTTAATCTGTAATATTTGATTACTGTTAAGTGGTGAAAGAGAAGGCGGAGGGAAATTCTTCCTTCCGCCTTTTTTTCAAAATAAAAATAATTAAATTATCGGAGGATATAGATGGCTAAATTAATTGTTTCTGACCTTGATGTAAAGGGCAAAAAGGTTTTAGTTCGTGTTGATTTTAACGTGCCAATTAAAGATGGTGTGATCGGAGATGACAACAGAATTGTTGCTGCCCTTCCTACTATTAACTACATCATTGAAAATGGTGGTAAGGCAATTTTACTCAGTCACTTGGGACGTGTAAAGTCAGATGATGATAAGAAAGAATTGTCATTAAAACCAGTTGCTGACCGTTTAAGCGAGCTCTTAAAGAAGCCAGTTACCTTTGTTCCAGCTAACGAAGGTAAAGAAGTTGAAGATGCCGTTGCCAAGATGCAAGACGGTGACGTTGCTGTTCTTGAAAACACTCGTTTCCAAGATATTGACAATGACTTTGGCAAACGTGAAAGCAAAAATGATCCTAAACTGGGTGAATACTGGGCTTCATTAGGTGACATGTATGTTAATGATGCCTTTGGTACTGCTCACAGAAGTCACGCATCCAATGTTGGTATCGCTGAAGCTATGAAGAAAGATGGCAAGCCTGTTGCTGCCGGTTTCTTAATGGAAAAGGAAATCAAGTTCTTGGGCGATGCTGTTGCTAACCCTGTACACCCATTTGTTACCATTTTGGGTGGTGCTAAGGTTTCAGACAAGATTGATGTTATTACCAACCTTATTCCTAAGTCAGACCACATTTTAATTGGTGGTGGTATGGCTTATACTTTCTTAGCAGCCCAAGGTCATGAAATTGGTAAATCATTGTTTGAACCAGATAAAGTTGATCTTGCTAAAAAATTGTTGAAAGACGCTGATGGTAAGATTGTATTACCTGTTGACAATGTTGCAGCAACAGAATTTTCAAACGATGCTGCCCGTAAAGTTGTCGGCGATGACATTCCAGAAAACATGATGGGTCTTGATATCGGTCCTAAGACTGTTGCCAAGTTCAAGGATGTTTTAAAAGATGCTAAGACTGTTGTTTGGAATGGACCAATGGGTGCCTTTGAAATGTCCAACTTTGCTGAAGGTACTCTAGAAGTTGGTAAGGCTCTTGCTGATTTAACTGATGCTACTACTATTATTGGTGGTGGTGACTCAACTGCAGCCGCTAAACAACTTGGTATCGCTCCAAAGATCACCCACATTTCAACTGGTGGTGGTGCTTCTTTGCAATATCTTGAAGGTAAAGAATTACCAGGAATTGCCTGCATTTCAGACAAGTAAACTTTAAGAAAGGACATTATTTACATGCGTACACCAATTATTGCTGGTAACTGGAAATTACATATGAATCCTAAGCAAACAACTGAATTTGTTGCTGCTGTAAAGGATAAATTGCCAGAAGCAAGTAAGGTTGAAGCACTAATTTGTGCTCCTGCCGTCGATCTTGAAAGTTTAGCGAACGCAGCTGCTGGCACAAACCTGCGCGTCGGTGCAGAAAATGCTTATTTTGAAGATGAAGGTGCCTTCACTGGTGAAACTTCACCTAAAGTTTTAAAAGAAATGGGCATGAACTATTGTATTATTGGTCACTCCGAACGCCGTGGCTATTTTCACGAAACAGATGATGACATTAACAAGAAAGCTAAGGCTTTATTTGCTAATGGCGTTACTCCAATTATTTGCTGTGGTGAATCACTTGAAACACGTGAAGCTAACAAGCAAGAAGATTGGGTAGTTAGTCAAATTAAGGCTGCACTTGCCGGTTTGTCAGCTGATCAAGTTTCAAGTTTAGTTATTGCTTATGAACCTATCTGGGCTATTGGTACCGGTAAGACTGCCAGTTCTGACCAAGCTGAAGAAATGTGCAAGACTATTCGTGATACTATTAAAGATCTGTACAACGAAGAAACTGCTGAGAATGTTAGAATTCAATATGGTGGTTCAGTAAATCCAGGTAATGTTAAGGAATTAATGGCTAAACCTGATATTGATGGTGGTTTAGTCGGTGGTGCTTCACTTAAACCTGATTCATTCTTAGAATTAGTAAATTACCAAGATTAATTTTTAACTGTATATAATAAAAGAGTCTCTGATTTTTCAGAGACTTTTTTGTTTAATATTTCCACTATCGCTTGCTTTTATCATAATGCGTGTCCATAATAGGGTGAAATAATTCCAATATGGGAGGTAAAGACTATGAAATTACGTAAAACAATTACTTGGTCAGTTATTTTGGCTGCCTTAGCTGCAACAAGTGGAATTAGTGTTAATCAGACGAATTTGGTTCAGGCGGCAAGTACTTCAAAAAATGCCAAAATTACTACTAATAAAACAAAATATGGCTTTAAGAGAGACTTTAAGTTTCCTAAATCGTGGCGTGGCAAATGGTATAGTAATACTCATGATAAATTAAGCAAAATGACCGTTAAAAAGAATGGTTTCAATACGCCTTGGACCGGAGAATATGTCGAATTGGTATCTGCAGGTAAAGTAAAAGGTACTAATAAATACTTGTGGCAAATGCCGCAAAGTTGGTTTACCAAGCATGATAAAATTTTTAAACATTTAGGTAGATTAACCACTAATAAGATTAGCAACAAAAAATGGCTTGTCTTTAGTCCAATAGATGAAAACAATATTGAAATTGGCTTCGCTTTTAGATTAAGGAATGAAAAAGTTGCTGGTAAAACTCAAAAAGTAATATTTGAAGCTAATCCTAAAACCGGTGAAATCGTTGACCAGTTCTTCCGTTCACCAAAATTAGCGCAAAAATATCAACACTATAATTTTAAGGGTGAAACTTATGCCCCTTCATTTAACCAGTATTAAGTAAAGTAAATATCAGATTTTAAAACTAATTCTCAATTAAGGAATTAGTTTTTTTAATAAATTGAATTACTTTATACAACCAACCAGTTTATAATTATTACTATAAATAAAAACACAATATTGTTTTACAGGAGAGAAACATGGCTAAAAAATTTATTACTATATTTGCATTAGCAGGCTTAGCTATACCTATGACAGTGCCACTTGCAAGTGTTCAACCAAAAACCGTGCAGGCTGCGCAAACCCAGAAAAACAAATATGGTTTTGGAAAACAATTTAGATTTCCCAAAACCTGGCGTGGCAAATGGTATAGCAATAACAATTTTACCCCCAATCCAATGAGTATTCATGCGTCTGCGATCAATATGCCTCTAACTAATGATTATTTTAAAGTAATAAAAGTCGGAATGGTCAAAGGCACAAAGAAATATCCTTGGGAAATGCCTTCAGCTTGGCAAGAGGAAAATCAGAGCATTTTAGCAAAATATTTACGAATATCTAGTAAAAAAATGCATGGGAGTAAGTGGATCATACTAAGTCCGGTACAGGAAAAGACAACTAAAAACGGAAATGCTTTCACAGTTAAGACTGAAAAAATAGCTGGTAAAAAACATAAAGTTTTATTTCAAAGTAATCCAGAAGATGGTTTAGTAACTAACCAATTTTTTAAAACAAAATCTATAACAAATAAGTATAGTGCATTTGAATTTAAAGATATGAAATATAGTAAAGTTAACCCACGTTAATTATTGAAACTGTAGTCGCAACTAATTGTGATTACAGGTTTTTATCAACATTTGGAGCAAAAATGAAAATACTTTTAACAGGGGACAGCATTATTGCCCGTAAAGAAGGACTAAGAGAACCTCGTATTAATAATGCAATAAAAGCAAAAATACCTGATATTGAGATTGCCAATACTGCAGTTTCCGGAGTAAATTCGGGAGCCTTTTATGCATTATTGCCAGATTTGATCCTAAAAGTTGAACGCTGCGATAAGTTGGTATTGCTTTTGGGAACAAACGATATAGCAAAACACAAGCGGGTACCTATCGCTCAATTCAAGAGAAACATGGCTCTCATTATATCTAGCATAATTTGTTTATATTATCCTCAAAATTTAATTTTAATTTCCCCTCCTGCTGTTGATTAAAATAGGCAAAATAAGCGGACCAACCGTGAAATTGCTGTTTATACTGCTGAGCTGATTAAGTTAGCAGAAACCTACAATTTAAATTTTATTAATCTATTCCAAGCTATGATTGATCATGGCAATTTAACAACACTCTGTAAAGGGCAATTGGATGACGGCTTACATTTTGGAAAAGAAGGATATAACCTATTAGCAAATTTAATAGTTAAAAAACTGCAAGAATAGGAATCAAGCTCAGTATTTGAAAAATCCTTGCTATGGAGCTAACTCTATGTTATACGCTTTATTTCAAAATGATAAAGGAGTACCAAAATGAAAGAAACAACACTAAATAATGGTATATCAATGCCTACTCTAGGTATAGGCGTTTTTCAAATAACTGACCCGACTATGGCTGAAAATGTAGTTGAGGATGCAATCCGAATAGGATATCGTCTAATTGACACAGCTTCATCATATGGTAATGAAGAGGCTGTAGGAAAGGCCATTAAAAACAGTGGAGTTGATAGAAGCGATTTGTTTATCACCACTAAATTGTGGGTATCTGATACAGGTTATGAGGCAACCAAACGGGCAATTACCAATTCTCTAAGAAAATTACAGCTTGATTATTTAGATCTGTATCTAATACACCAGCCTTATGGTGATGTTTATGGTTCCTGGCGTGCAATGGAAGAAGTATATAAGGCCGGAATTATCAGAGCAATTGGAGTTTCTAATTTTTCACCAGACCGTGTTCTCGATTTAAGTTTGTATAATGATATCCGTCCTGTTGTTGACCAAATTGAAATTAATCCTTGGATGCAAGAAGCAAAAGAAGTTTCTTTCCTCCAAAAAAATAAAATTCAACCCGAAGCTTGGGCACCTTTCGCGGAAGGAAAGCATCATATGTTTACTAATTCACTAATTAGGCAAATAGCTGCAGATCATCATAAAACAACTGGTCAAGTTATCTTACGCTGGTTAGTTCAAAGAGGAATAGTAGTCATTCCAAAATCAATTCATCACGATCGCTTGGTAGAAAACAGTAAAATTTTTGACTTTGAATTAAATCAAGCAGAAATGGCACAAATAAAAAATCTGGATAAAAATGAAAGTCAGTTTTTTGATCATCGTGATCCAGCATCAGTGAAAAATATTCATGATTTAATTAGAAACGTAGATTAAAGGAAAACGAATTTTGACAATAAACGAAATCAGTAAAAAATTTAGCTTATCTAAAGATACCTTACGTTACTGGGAAAAAGAAAAGCTGATACCTACTGTTAAAAGAGACAAAAATGGCTATCGCGTGTATGACACAAAAGAACAAAACTGGGTTTTTTACATTATGGTTTTACGTAAAGCAGGTATGTCTATCAAAAAATTAAAAAAGTTTGTCAATTTATATATGAAATACTCTTCAACTGCAGAAATACGGAAGCATTTGCTAATTGTGCAGCGAAGCCAGCTGAATAAGGAAATTATAAATATTAAAAAAACAGTTAATTATCTTGATTATAAAATTGATCATTTTGATGATCAATTGTTAAGTTTTGAAAAAGAAAAACTGGCATATGAAAAACGCATTTAAGCCTTGCCACGATAAACGCTCTTAAAACTAATTAGTAATTTTAGGAGTGTTTTTGTTATTGGTTAGAAGTTAAATTTGGAACAATTACAATTATATCTTGTTTAGCATAATTTAATTTGTTAATATTACTAATAAATTAAAAAATAATTAAAGATTTTGCTGAAATTATTTTACTGCCATGTGAACTAATAAAGGAGGGCCAAAATGTATCATTATCTCAAAAAACATGCATTTGCAGTTATAACATCTTGTCTATTACTTTTAGTAAATTCTGTATTGCAAGTTTTGGCTGCTACCAAAATGGCCGTACTGGCAAATTATTTAATTGCCGGCAAAATTAGGCCTTTTGTTAGCATGTTGGTAGTGATCTTTTTACTTTGGTTTCTCACGTTTCTTATTTCTTTTCTGGAAAGTTATATTCAAGAAACAGTTATACAAGATATTCTTAGCAATATTCGCAATGACATTGTTACTAGTCTAATTAAACTTTCTCAAAATGAATTTAAATAAAATCCAGTGGATTATTATGAGTCTTACCTGCAAAATGATGTCAATTTAATTCAAAAAGAAGGTCTGAATACCTTTTTTCTAATAGTACGTTTTAGTGGTAATGCAATTTTTGCGTTAATAGCTTTATACCTTTATAGCAATATTCTATTTCTTGCAGCTATTTTATTAGTTTTAGTGATTATATTAGTCCCGCGTTTTTGCAAAAGATTTCTGACAGCAGGGGTTACTAAAATTTCTCAGGCTAACGAAAATTTTTTAAAATTTACTAGTAGCGGTTTACACGGCTATGATACTCTATACGCTTTTAACGCTTTGGGTGAAATCAAGAAGTTAGTCGCGACGGGATCACAAAGTTTAAAGCAGGCAAATGTACATAACACTGTCAGACGTTCCGCTGTGGATATTATTACAGGTGTAATCAATATTGGTAGTCAACTTCTTATTCTAGGTATTACAGGACTTCTTCATTTTCAAGGAAAAATTAGTGCAGGTGCTATTTTGTCCACTGCTGAATTAGCTACTAAGGTTTTTGACTCTGCCGGAATTATTAATCGTTACTTTGCACAATTGCTTTCTACTTCCAGTATTTTTGCTAAATTTAATGAGCTGAAAGGACAAGAGGAAAGTGAAAATGACAATTTTGTTAAAACTAATTTTTCAATGGAGTTTCAGTCACTGGAATTTAAAAATGTCACCTTTTCATATCCTAATGCAAAAGAAAAAATTCTGCATAATTTTTCTTATGTCTTTAAAAAAGGCGATTTTTATAAATTAAATGGGATTTCTGGCCGGGGTAAATCCACGTTACTTAAATTGGCAACGGGTCAACTTACTCCTACTAAAGGCGAAATTTTACTAAATGGGACCAATATTACTGTTATACCCCGTAACGTAATAAACTCAATAATTATCTATCTGCCCCAGACAGTGACAGTGTTTCCTCGCAGTATTAATTATAATATCTTGCTGGGACGAAACTATAATAAAGCAAGTCTAGATAGGGTAAAACAAGATTTTGAAGTTAATGAAAATTGGCATTATAATTCCTTATCTGGCGGTCAAACTCAACGTATTGCGTTAGCTAGACTAATCGATACTAAGGGTAAATTAATTTTACTGGATGAGAGCTTTTCCAGTATTGACCTGAAAACAGCACAAGATTTATTGCAAAAATTATTAAATAGGGTGGAAAGCGTAATTGTTGTTTCACATCGAAGTGCAGAAGTTGCTAACTTTTCCTTCAAAAATCTGCTATTAAAATAATATTTTGTAAACTAGCCTAAAAAAAGCGTTACTAGCAGTTTAGCTAAGCTATCATGCAAGTAGCGCCTTTTTAATTAAAATTAACATTATATTTACGACCAACGGGTGGAAAAGTTGGCAGTCGTAGCGGAGTAGTGTGCCATTGAGTAAAAAGCGTGGCGCATAATAATATAAAGGGTACGTCTTCAGGACGATCAATATCGCAAATTAAAACGACACCCTCATTGCGAACAACAGTCTTAACAGTAGCAACTTTTTTTAGCCCAAAAAGAAATTTATAACTTCCTTTTTTTATACTGCCAGTAACTATGTAGTTTAAACGAGTAACATAGAAAAGGTTAGCTACCTTATTGTTTAATCTTTTAACTTTGACCAAAGAATGATTAACCACATCAATGGTGTAAGAAGAGATAATGCCATTACCATCAGTGTACAGCCGTCCTATTTCTTTGCCGGTAAACCTTTTTAAGTACAGGGTGTGATTAGGATTATCTAAATTACCTTGAATAATATATTCAATTTGGTCTTCTTCATTTGCAACAGGTATTTGACCATATTCCTGTTTCTGAGTTAATTCCAATAAGTAGCGCATTTAAGCACCTCTATTCTTTTGCGTTATTTTTAATAAATTTCCTTAAAATATAAGCAACTCCATTATCATTGTTTGATTTAGTCCGGACTTGTGCTAATTTCTTAATAGCGGGTACTGCATTTGCCATAGCTACTCCTACGCCGGCATCCCTAATCATACTGGCATCATTAAGATTATCCCCAATTGCGGCTACTTCCTCTCTTTTAATACCCTTTTTTCTGGCATAATCTAAAAGGGCAGGGCCTTTCTGTGCTTTAATATCATTAATCTCAATGTTAGCTGCAGAGCTTGACGTCACAACAACACCGTCTACACCCTTGATTTCTTTTTTAACTTTGGTAAAAGCAGCAGGTCCGTGTGCATCAAAGGCAATTATTTTCATAATTTCGGTTTTAGGGTTAGTTAACAATTTGTCAAAGTTTTTTTCCAAGGTCATGCTAAACATAGCATTACTACCAGCCGCTGTTGCAACTGCTTTTTTAAAAGTTACTCCTGGATTCAGAGTCATTAGTGCACGAGCCAAGTTAACCACACGTTTACTGATATCACTTGAATATATTTGTTCAGCGGTAACCAATTCAAAATAAATATTGTTTTGTTCAAGAATGTTTGCGATTATACGTGCCTTCTCATTAGGCAATTTATGCTTAATCTGCAAATCATCATTCGCGTCATATACTAATGCACCATTGATATTAATAAAACCCGTTTTTAAACCATAATCTCTAATAGTTTTCCGTGATTGCCGTGGTGCACGCCCCGTAGCTACTAAAAATTCAATTCCATTTCTTTGTGCTGCGCGAATTGCAGACACGTTTTCGTCTGAAATTCTTATATCGCTGTTAAACAGGGTTCCGTCTAAATCACAAGCTACTAATTTAATCACAGATAATTAACTCCTCCTAGTTACAGATCATTTCTTTATCTACCATATT
This sequence comes from Lactobacillus sp. ESL0259, assembly GCF_003693045.1. Taxonomy (NCBI): domain Bacteria; kingdom Bacillati; phylum Bacillota; class Bacilli; order Lactobacillales; family Lactobacillaceae; genus Lactobacillus; species Lactobacillus sp. ESL0259. Next base: position 177,259 of record NZ_REHP01000005.1, read on the forward strand.
ACCATATATGAAGAAATTCTTACTTTATAATTTTAGATGATAAAAAGAGCTAAAATGTATTAAATTTCACCACATCGATAATTAATTTCATGATACCATAAAAGTTAGTGAAAGAGAGGCCTGTTGAAGTAATGAAAAAGTTTATTGGTAACGACTGGGATGAAATATTGGCTCCCATTTTCGAAAGCAAAGAATATCAGCAATTACATGAATTTTTAAAAACAGAATATGCTACAAAGAAAATTTATCCTGATATGTATCATATTTTTACTGCTTTCAAACTAACCTCGTTTGCAAATACAAAAGTTGTGATTTTAGGACAAGATCCGTATCACAATCCTGGTCAGGCAACTGGAATGAGTTTTGCGGTTAATCCGGGAGTGAAATTGCCTCCTTCCCTTCAAAATATTTATAAAGAATTATATGATGATGTTGGTTGCCGTCCAGTTAATCACGGTTACTTAAAAAAATGGGCAGATCAGGGAGTATTATTGTTAAATGCTGTTTTGACAGTTCCTTATGGTCATGCTAATGGTCATCAGGGAAAGGGCTGGGAAGCCGTGACCGATGCCGCTATCAAAGCTTTGAGTGATCGTGGTAAAGTAGTCTTTATTTTGTGGGGGCGTTTTGCTCAAAACAAAATCGTTTTAATTGACCAAGACAAAAATTTTGTGATTAAATCAGCTCATCCAAGTCCATATTCAGCTGATAGGGGATTCTTTGGTTCAAGACCGTTTTCGCGTTGCAATGAAGCGCTGAAAAATTTCGAAGAAACCCCAATTGATTGGCAATTACCGGCAAAGGTTACGCAAGCAGATTTAGCATAGGTAGGAGATAAATGAGCGTTTTTGATCTATTAAAAAATAAGGTGCAAAATTCGAAAAAAGTATATCAAATAGTTTTTCCGGAGGGAAACGACTTACGTATTTTAAATGCAGCCAGTCAGTTATCCCTGGCAAATATTATTAAACCTATTTTATTAGGTAATGCCGGAGTAATAACTAATACAATCCGCAAAAACAATTTAGCTTTTAACGAATTAGAAATAGTTGATCCGATTCACTATAAAAGCAAAAAGGCGATGGTACAAAGCTTTATAAAGGCACGTAGAAAAAATGTCCCGCAGTCTGATATTGCTGAAATATTAAATGAGCCCAATTATTTTGGTACTATGTTGGTGGAAATGGGTCTGGCCGATGGCATGGTATCTGGAGCAACTCATTCAACCGCTGAAACGGTTAGACCTGCTCTACAATTGATTCATACAACTGAAGGGATGAAGCGCGTTTCTGGCAGTTTCATTATGGAACGCCAAGATGAGAAATATATTTTTGCAGACTGTGCTATCAATTTAGAGCCAGATAGTGAAACATTGGCGGAAATTGCATACCAATCAGTTCAAACCGCCAAAATGATTGATATAAATCCTAAAGTTGCATTTTTGAGTTTTTCAACTAAAGGCTCAGCTAAAGGCGATATGGTTACCAAAGTTAAGAAAGCTGCTGCGCTTTTTCATAAAGAACATCCTGAAATTCCAGCAGATGGCGAACTACAATTCGATGCCGCTTTTGTGCCGGCTGTGGCGGCTAAAAAGGCTCCTGATTCCGCAATAAAGGGCCAAGCAAATATCTTCATATTTCCTGAACTGCAATCTGGTAATATTTCCTATAAAATTGCTCAGCGTTTGGGCAATTTTGCAGCTATTGGTCCTATTTTGCAGGGATTACAGAAACCTGTTAACGACCTGTCACGCGGTGCCAGTACACAGGACGTTTATAATATCGCAATTTTAACTGCTGCGCAGGCGTTATTAAGGGATGAAAACAATGAAGCTTAGTATTGATTCTGCTCAGAAAATGCAGGAGCTTGGTGCAGCTATTGCTCAGACTGCCCAGGCACATGACTTATTATTGCTAAATGGCGATCTCGGAGCTGGTAAAACGACTTTAACTCAGGGAATTGGCAGGGCTCTAGGAATTAAACGCCCAGTAAAAAGTCCCACTTTTACTATTGTGAGGGAATATCCTGAAGCCAAGCTGCCATTATTTCATATGGATTTTTATCGCTTAGAAAATGATGATTTATCTTCCATCGATTTGACTAACTATTTGTCTGAACCGGGAATAGTGGTAATTGAATGGCCAGACGTAATTCAAAAAGAACTTCCTGAGCAATTTTTACAACTGACCATTAAAAGAGTAGATGATAGCTGGTCTTCAACTAAACGAGTAGTTGAATTTGAGGCAAAGGGTGAAAGATATAAACAATGGGTCAAAAATATTTTGCGGCTTCTAACTTAAAAAGTAGGGTTTTTAAACCCTGCTTTTTTGCTTATATTTGGTAGACCAAACCTTTAAGAGCTTCATCTCCATACTTTTCATTTTGCGCTATCAAAATACCTGCACAGGCCTCACTATCGCTAAGAGCATTATGATGGTGCCATAATTCCACATTAAGAGCTTTAGAAACTGTATCCAGTTTGAGATTAGGTAGCTTGGGTTCAAATAATTTGCTGGTCTGCAAGGTATCGATGACGAAATAATGCGGTTCAGGAATATCATAGCGAGCTAAGCTTTGACGCATTACATTAGTATCGAACCGAGCATTGTGCGCTGTAACCAACATCCCAGGCTGATAAAGTGCCTTAATTTTAGGCCAGACTTCAGCCATAGTCGGGGCATCCTTAACGTCTTCTGCAGTGATATCGTGGATTTGAATATTGCGTGCATCAAAAGGCATTTGCGGATTAATTACCGTATAAAAGCGATCTACAATTTGGTTGTTGCGAACCATTACCAAGGCCAAAGAGCAGGCACTTTCAGGGTGTCTGTTGGCTGTTTCGAAATCCATCGCAATAAAATTCATGTTATCTCCTTTAAATTTTAATTTTAGTATAACATATGATGAAGCTCTTAACTGAATGAGGTAAAATAGAAAAAGATTAGATAAAAGGGGATTTTGGTTTTGAAGTTATCAGATTTAACCAAAAAAGGTTTAGAAATAAAAAAACAGGTTCCACTTAGTAAATACACATTTACGAAAACAGGAGGTCCAGCTGAATTACTTGCTTTTCCTCACAGTGAAAGTGAATTAAGAGATTTAGTAATTACTGCTTATGATAACAAGATTCCCTTAACTGTAATAGGCAATGCTTCTAACTTAATAATACGTGATGGTGGTATTTCAGGTCTGGTTTTAATATTAACCGCGATGAACCAAATTAAGGTTGAAGGTAATCAAGTTGTTGCTCAATCAGGAGCCACTATTGTGGATACGGCTTTTACAGCTGCACATCATGGCCTAAGTGGGTTAGAATTCGCAGCTGGGATACCAGGAAGTGTTGGTGGTGCAGTTTTCATGAACGCTGGTGCTTATGGAGGTGAAACTAGTAACGTTATTCAAAGTGTCAAGGTGATGACGCGGAAGGGAAAAATAAAGCAATATTCTTTGTCTGAAATGAATTTTTCTTATAGACATTCATTAGTCCAGGATAATGGTGATATCGTTATAGAGGCTGTTTTTGCATTAAAAAGATCTGCCAAAAGTCGTATTTTAGCAGAAATGAATTATCTTAATGCTTTGCGTAAATATAAACAGCCGCTTGAATACCCCTCGTGTGGCAGTGTTTTTAAACGACCGGCCGGTCACTATGTTGGTCCAATGATTATTAAGGCAGGATTACAAGGTAAGCAAATTGGTGGCGCTCAAGATTCCACCAAGCACGCCGGATTTATTGTAAATAAGGGTAATGCTACTGCGACTGATTACCTCAATTTAATTCATCTGATACAGGCAAAAATTAAGTCTCAATTTGGTTTGGATTTGCAAACTGAAGTTAGAATAATTGGCGAACCTGATGAATAAACTGCTACAATTATTATGTTCACACATTAGAGAAAGGAGTATTTATGCAAACTAGCGGAGCACATATTTTTACTTGGGGCAACTTATCTACGATTCTTGATGTCCTGATTATCTGGTTTGTAGTTTATCACTTAGTTATTTTAATCAGGGGAACTAAGGCTGTCCAACTAGCCAAGGGAATTGTGCTGATTTTTATCGTGCGTATTATTGCAGGGATACTGCAACTACATACCACGACTTGGCTGATTGACCAAATTGTTTCTTGGTCTGTAGTTGGAATTATTGTGATTTTTCAACCAGAAATTAGACGTGGTCTCGAACATTTAGGACGCCTGCCAATTTTTGGCGGTCGCGAGGACAGTGCTCGAAGCGAATCAATTAAGTTTATTAATGAAATTGACAAAGCTATTCAATATATGTCAAAAAGAAGAATTGGGGCACTCATTACTATCCAGCAAGAAACTGGCCTGGAAGATTATATTGAAACTGGGATCAAGCTTAACGCCGATGTTACAGGAGAATTATTAATTAACATTTTTATTCCTAATACTCCATTACACGATGGTGCCGTGATTATTAACAAGGATCACAAAATTGCAGTGGCAGCAGCTTATTTACCACTTTCAGATAATAGTATGATTCCTAAAAGATTGGGAACCCGTCACCGGGCTGCTGTAGGTATTTCCGAAGTGACGGATGCAATTACCGTCGTTGTGTCGGAGGAAACAGGTGGGGTAACAATTACCCGTAACGGTCGCTTTATGGTCGATATGACTCGGGATGAATATCTAAAATATCTTACTGCTGAACTGGTACCAAAGATAAATGATAATGATAAATGGTATCAAAAAATTATCCGTAAAATATGGAAATGGGGTGCTGACCGATGAAAGAGTTTTGGAAAAAATCTTGGTTTATCAGGCTGGTTTCCCTTTTAATTGCAGTTTTATTAGTTATTTATGTCAATTCTACCCAAGAAGGATTTTTATCTCAGGGACAAACTGAAAAGACAAAGCAAACTGCTAATAAGACTGAAACTATCAAAGTACCTTTGCAGGTTTCAGTTGATACCGATAAGTATTACGTTGTAGGCTATCCCGAAAGAGTTAGTGTTACTTTGGAAGGGTCTACGGCACTTGTTACTTCTACGATCAATACCCAAAATTTTAGAGCTTACATTGACTTGACGAAAAAAAGCATTGGTAAGCATAATGTCAAAATTCATATTAATGGCATTAATAAGCAAATATCTTATTCAGTCAAGCCGCGAAATATTACTGTTGACATTCAGCGACGTAAGTCAACTACAATGCCTGTACAAATAGAGTATAATAAGGGTGCTGTAGCCCCTGGTTATCAGAGAGGTCATTCCAGTGTTTATCCACAACAGGTGGAGGTAACTGGGGCGCGCTCAGAAGTTGATCAAATCGATCAGATTGTTGCCAGGGTGGTTTTACCTAATGGTATTGATCACACTTATGAGCGCCAGGTAAACCTGATTGCAGTAGATAATAAGGGCAGACAGTTGAATGTAATAATTGATCCTGCAACTGCTAAAGTAACAATACCTATTACAACGGCAAAAAAAGTAGTAAAAGTTCAGCTTGAGCCTGAACATGAAAAAACAAATAAAATTTACTCATTGACTGCTAAAACTAAATATGTAACTTTATATGGCAATGAAGATGCTCTGGCGAAAGTTAAGCGCTTGAAAGTTCCCATTGATTTAGGTTCTGTTAATGTTTCTGCTACCAAAACTATTACTTTCAATTTACCTGACGGTGTAGTTAAATCGAATCCAAGGCAAATCAATGTTGATATAAAGGTAGAAAATACAAAAGACACACAAAATGTTGATAAATAAGAAAGAAAGGTTGTTTAGTAATGTTAAAATATTTTGGCACTGATGGTGTTCGTGGGGTGGCTAATCAAGATTTATCTCCTGAATTGGCATTTAAACTAGGGCGAGACGGTGGTTACGTCTTAACTAAAAACAAGTCTAAAGAAGAACAGGCCAAAGTTTTGGTTTCTCGTGATACGAGGATTTCTGGCCAGATGTTGGAATATGCCTTAATATCGGGACTTCTTTCTGTTGGAATTGAGGTCTTGGAAGTAGGTGTAATTACTACACCGGGATTATCGTATCTAGTTCGTGCTCAAGGCGCTGATGCAGGTGTTCAAATCTCTGCTTCCCATAATCCTGTGGAAGACAATGGTATTAAGTTCTTTGGCAGCGATGGTTTGAAATTGTCGGACGAAATGGAAGGCGAAATTGAAAAATTGATTGATGCCCCTGAAGATAGTTTACCTCGACCTTCTGCCAAAGGATTGGGTTCTGTCACCGATTTTCATGAAGGTAGTGCCAAATATTTACAGTTTATTGAAAATACTATTCCCGAAGACCTTAGTGGCATTAAGGTTGTGATTGATGGTGCTAATGGTGCCGCCAGCAGCCTAATTTCACGGTTATTTGCTGATTGTGGTGTTGACTTCACTACTATTGCCATTCATCCCGATGGCCTTAACATTAATGATCACGTTGGAGCCACTCATACTGAAAAACTGCAGGAAGAAGTAGTGAAACAGGGTGCACAACTTGGTCTTGCATTTGACGGTGATGCTGATCGTTGTATCGCTGTCGATGAAAATGGTCATGAAGTTGATGGCGACCACATTATGTATATACTCGGCAGCTATATGGAAGATGGTGGTCGTTTGAAAAAAGATACAATCGTTACCACTGTAATGAGTAATCTCGGATTTACTAAAGCGTTGCAAAGGCGTGGCATTAAAAATGTCCGGACTCAGGTAGGCGACCGCTATGTTTCAGAAGAAATGCGTGCGCATGGCTATAATTTAGGTGGAGAACAATCGGGTCACGTGATTATGAGTGATTATCATAATACAGGTGACGGAATGCTAACAGGTTTACATTTGATGTTAGTGATGAAAAGAACTGGCAAAACTCTAACTGAGTTACTAACTGATTTTAAAGAATATCCACAGTGTCTGGTAAATGTTCCGGTAAAAGATAAGAACTCCTGGAAAGAACATCAACCTATTTTAGATGTAATAAAAGAGGTTGAAAACGATATGGGTGACGATGGTAGAGTATTAGTGCGACCTTCCGGAACACAGTCACTTTTGCGTGTAATGGCTGAAGGACCAACCCAAGAGGAAACTGATGCCTATGTGAAGAGAATAACTGATGTAGTTGAAAAGGAAATGGGCGTGTAAGTAAAATAAACCCATTGCATTTTTGAGTTAAAAAGCAGGTAAATAATAATAAGACCCCAAAATTGAAGTCAATTTTGGGGTCTTATTATACAAACTTTACTCAAAAATATTTGTATTATTCTTTTACGTCTTTTTCTGTGTTGGCTGGCGTGACATCAGCTGCTGTATTTATTGGCTTTAAATGTTTACCAAAAATATATTTAGCAGTAGAAACCTTTACAAAATTACAGTTTAACACTGATGAAGGTGAATCTAAAACTTCATAAAACAGCTCTGCTTTTTTATCTTCTGGAACCCATATATATCTTAAACTTGTAACCGAAACCGTATCACCAGGTCTAAATCTTGATTCGTCTCCCAATTCTCCTTTTGTATTATAAAGATATGCGTCATTCACAAATTTTACAGTCATAATATTGGTATACGGTATTAGACTTTGACGAGGCGGTGTTTTAAGGTCGTCTCTTAAAACAAACAAGTTTTTATTGCTTTTTATTTGACTGTTTCAGCTTGTACAAAGGTATAACTGTCATCAATTATTTTGGGCAAACTTTTGTGTTAGTAATAGTAATTTTACATTATTGTATAGACCAATTTTTAAAATATTGCTTGACCAATTTGTTAAAAAAGGCTAATATTCCATACGTAAGTTGAATTAACTAATTAATCCAAATTAATTATTTTTACTAGACCAAAGGAGAAGAATATGTGTGGAATTGTTGGCATAGTTGGAAAGTCTGCTAGAGAAATTGTTTTAAATGGGTTGTCTAAGCTTGAATATCGCGGATATGATTCTGCAGGAATTTACCTCAATGATTTGGCAGGAAAAGAATATTTAACTAAAACTGCTGGTCGTATTGAGGACTTGAAGAACAAAATGACTCCAGAAGAGCAGGGTATGATTGGAATTGGTCATACTCGTTGGGCAACACATGGTAAGCCCACTGAAACTAATGCTCATCCCCAATTTGATGAAACTGAACGCTTTTATCTGGTTCATAATGGCGTAATTGAAAATTACCAAGAAATAAAAAAGCAATACTTAAATGATGTTACCTTTAAGTCTGACACTGATACCGAGGTAATAGTTCAATTAGTTAGTAAATTTGCTCGTGAAAAAAATGAAGATGCCTTTACGGCTCTAAAGCAGGCTCTACAAGTGATTAAGGGATCATATGCTCTTTTATTAGTTGACAATCAAAATCCAGATCATATTTTTATTGCTAAAAATAAATCTCCTTTGATGCTGGGACTTGGTAATGGCTTTAATGTTATCGCATCTGATGCCTTATCAGTATTGGATCAAACCAAAACTTTCGTTGATCTACAAGATGGTGAAGTCGGAGACATTACGCAAGATGGGTATCGGCTTGAAACTGTTGCAGGTCAAAAGGTTGATCATCAGCACTATGAGTTAAATATTGATGAAAATGCTGCTTCTAAGGGTACTTATGAATTTTACATGCTTAAAGAAATTTGTGAACAGCCGAGTGTTTTACGGCACTTAGATCAACATTATCTTGATCAAAATGGTGACCCTAAAGTAGATGCTAAAATTATTAATGCTCTATCTCAGACAGATAGACTGTATATCTTTGCTGCTGGTACCAGTTATCATGCGGGCTTAATTGGTAAACAACTTTTTGAAAAGCTGACTAAGATTCCAACTGAAGTAGGATTTGCATCTGAAGCAGGTTACCATTTTCCAATGATGTCAAAAGACCCATTCTTTATTTTCTTATCGCAATCAGGTGAAACGGCTGATTCACGCGTTGTCTTGCAACAAGCGATTAAACGTGGTATTCCTAGTCTAACTTTGACGAATGTTCCCAATTCTACTTTAGCGCGCGAAGCTAATTATGCCATGTCACTTGAAGCTGGGCCCGAAATTGCTGTAGCTTCAACTAAAGCTTATACTGCCCAAGTTGCCGTTCAAGCTATAGTTGCCAAGGCATTAGGAGAAAAATTAGGTGTTAAAGATGCTGCAGCTTTTGACTTGAAAAAGAATTTCGCTTTAGCTGCAGAAGGAATTGAACAAGTGATTTCCAGTCAAGCTAAAATAGAGCAACTAGCACAAAAAGATTTAATACCTAGTCGCAATGCATTTTATATTGGCAGGGGTATTGATTATCCGGTCGCTTTGGAAGCTGCCCTTAAGCTTAAAGAAGTATCTTATATTCAAACAGAAGGTTTTGCGGCAGCAGAATTAAAGCATGGCACAATTTCATTGATTGAAAAAGGCACGCCTGTAGTCGCTTTAATTAATGACCCTGTTACGGCGGATTTGATGCGGGGAAACATTCAGGAGGTAATTGCACGTGGTGCAACTGTTATTACTATTGCGCGTAAATCATTAGCTAAACCTAGCGATGATATTGTTTTACCTGAAGTTAATTATTATCTTTCGCCACTTGTTAGTGTAGTAGCAGCACAATTATTTGCATATTTTGCAGCTAAAGATAAAGGACTAGATGTTGATAAGCCGCGTAATTTGGCGAAAAGCGTTACTGTAGAATAAACTTTTTGAGTTTCTGTTTTGTTTTAAAAGAGAATATTTTTTGAAAAAGTCGTAAGTAATTACGACTTTTTGTATAATAAAGAAGATAGTGAAAAAGTGTAGGAGGATATTATTTTGGCAATAAAATTGATTGCGGTTGATTTAGATGGTACTTTACTTACCACCTCTAAACAGATTTCACCGGAAACTGAAAGGGCACTGAAGCAAGCTGACAGTCAAGGCATTAAGGTGGTTTTGGCAACAGGTCGACCATTGTCTGGTACAATTGAATTTAATAAACAATTAGGTTTACAAGGCGCAAGACAATATGACATTGTTTTCAATGGTGCAGTAATTCAGGATCTGGCGGGAAATATTTTAATGAATGAAGAAATGAACTACCGTGATTTCTCTAATATGCGTCGCTTGCAAAGATTAGCCCATGTCAACCTTCATTTTGAAACTCCTGAGTGTTACTGGACATGTGATCGTGATATAGGAGTAAATTTAGCTAGAAATGCTACCTATAATAAAAATGTGATTAAAGTGAGGAAAGCAGAAGAAATACCACAAGATTTTACTTTTAATAAAGTGGGGCTTAGTGTTCTTGATGATGAACGTGAAGTTGATAAATTGTGGAATAATATCCCTCAATGGGCCTTTGCCAAGTATGATATTGTCCGCAGCTTTTCTTCTATTGTTGAAATTAACATTAAAGATGCTTCTAAGGGTAATGCAGTCCAGGAATTAGCCGAGAGACTGAAAATTAAGTCAAGTCAAGTTATGGTTTTTGGCGATCAGGGCAACGATATTTCGATGTTTACTAATCCTGATTTCAAAAAAGTAGCCATGGGTAATGCTGTGGGAATGATCAAAGACAATGCAGATTATGTGACTGCAGATAATGACAATGATGGAATTGCCAAAGCACTAAAAAAGTTTGTTCTGTAGTAAAATAAAACTAGGTTGATTATTATGGTAGAAAAAAATAAAGAACATAATATTTCCGAAGCTGAGTGGGAAGTTATGAGAATAGTGTGGACTTTAGGAGAAATTCACACTGGTGATGTGATTCAGCAACTGCAAGCAAAAAAGGATTGGTCTGAGTCAACTATTAAAACTCTGATGGGTCGCTTAGTCAAAAAGGGTCTGCTAAAAACCCGTAAGGACGGTCGCCGTTTTGTATACTCCGCTACTGTTACGCAGATAGAGATGATGATTCAAGTCACTAATGAAATGATGTGCCACATGTGTGATATGCATAAAGGTAAGGTAATGATAGCAATTCTGAAGGATATGCCTCTTTCTCAAGGTGATATTACCCAGATTGAAAAAGAACTTGCTCTAAAAAAGGAGCATGCTCCTGAAATGGTTAATTGTAACTGTCTGGCTTCGGGTCAACATGTCTGTTAGATTAAACAGTTAATATTTTTTAGGAGGTTAATTAAATGAGAAAATTCGCTAGTATTTTGTTACGGCTAATTTTTGTTGCAGCGGTTGGTGTTTCCGGTTTTCTAATGATAGAGTCCCCGATAACAGTGAATGTGCAAAATGTTCGTGGTCTGGCTCAAACAGTGATCAAAAAGAGTGTTAACAATACAGGTGATTCAAGACTAAAGAGTACATTGAAATTGGCTAAGGACTTTGGTGTTGAAGACAAAATTCTCGAACAATTACCTAAAAAATATCATCATGATATGTCTTATACCAGTTTGTACAATTTAGGTGCAAGTTACCAGGAAAATGGTGAAGTGACGGCTAAAAGTTTATCTTTTCCAGAGAATAATGATGTGCAAAAAGCAGTCAGCAAATTGTTACTAAACAAAATTAACGACGGTTTGAAAGAAAACCAGAATCAGGTTAATCAAAGTATCACTATTTTCCATTATTGCTTTTTTGCCGCAATACTAATTTTTATCCTATCCGCTTTGTTAATATTATTTGGTAAATATTGGGCTGCAATTATTTTGTTAATTGCATCTGTGGGATCATTTGGAGCATTACAATTCTTAGCTAACCAATTAGTACAATGGCTGGAAAGTAATGTTGCTCAAGGAATTTCGTTAACTGTTTCTCCAGTGCTGTGGGCAGGATTGGCAGTAGGTGTGATAACAGCATTGATTTGGCCATTAGTTTTAAAGCTAACAAAAAAAGAATAAAATATTAATTTTAAAATTAAGCATTACCTAAAAAATTAGGTTAATGCTTATTTATTTTAACGTAACGTAAATACTTGTTAAATGTGTGCTAAAATTAATAGTGATTCGAATGTATAAATAAAGGACAAATTAATGTACTACTTTTTAAACAATAGATTAGACGCAAATAGTTCAGGGATAGAGCACGCAGAAGTAAAAAGATTAAAGTTATTTAAACGTAATCATGTTAAAGCAAAGATTGTGATGTCGGAGTTTAATCGCTTTGCACATCGTAATTTACCTTTGTATGGCATGACTGATGATGATTATGTCAATATGTTTGACTTCTTTGCCGGTACGGTAAAGTTTGCTAGTCACGTTGTCACGATAAAAGATTTACCGATACCAAACTTTAATAAGGTGAAAAAAATCAATAATGGTTATGAAGTGTACGAAGATAATCGTAAAACCATGACTATTAATATGTTGCCTAATGGTAGTGTGGACACGATTAAATATTATAACGGAGATGTCAACTGCATTAAGCAGGACTTTTATGATACTCGTGGGTTTAAAAGCCTAACACAAATTTATGATACAGTGGATGGACATTTAGTCTGTGAATTGTTTTTCCGTCCCGACAATACCATATATTACGAGATTTCATATGAAAAAAGACCGAATTCATATCCAGCAACTAACATTCAATTGACTGATATTCAAGGTGTTGTACACTCACTTATGAATAGTGGTCAAGCCTTTACTATTATGCTTGATGAATTAAACCAGCAGGATGGGGATGAAAGGTCAACCTTTATCTCTGATCGCAGTAATATTACCAACGTGCCAATGATTAATATGAAAACGCCTGCCAGAAAAATCGAACATTTTCATAATATTCACTTCAGAGACTACTGGGATCCTACTTCACCTCTTACTTACAACTCAATTTCTAATAACGAATTACTCAGTAAAACCGACTTAGTAGTCACTCCTGGAAAACATCAAGCGGATGACATGCGTGAAAGACTAAGAACGCAAGTGCCGATAGTAGCTATACCTGTGGGAATAGTACCAGATGAGCAACTACATACTGAACATATCCCGATGAGTGAGCGTATAAAAGGGAAAATAATAATTGTAGCTCGTTTATTCCATGAGAAAAGAATTGATGACGCGATCAAAGCCTTTAATCAAGCTTATCAAAATAATGATGCACTTACTCTAGATATTTATGGTTATGGCAATGGCGCGGATAATTTCAAAGAAGAAAACATGCTAAAGAAACTGGTGCGAGATCTCAAGCTGGAAAATGTAGTTCACTTTATGGGTTACACCCAAGATATGGATTATGTCTATGACAATGCTCAACTTTCAATTCTTTCTTCAAGATACGAGGGAGCCCCGCTTTCAATAGTTGAAGCTCAATCACACGGCGTTCCGGTATTTGCATATGATATCAATTATGGTCCAGCAGACTTGATTGCTGATGATCAGAGCGGTTTTGTCGTGCCAAGTGGTCATATAGATGACTTAGCAGCTAAAATTAGTGAATTCTTTGCTAGTCCAAAATTACGCAGGAAAATGAATGAGGGTGCTTATCAAAATGCTAAGCGCTTTTCCAGTGATAATGTTTGGCGTTACTGGCAAAAATATGTGATTAATACAGATAAATAAATAGCATTTAAAAAGTCACTTTGAAATTCAAGGTGGTTTTTCTTTGCTTTTAATTTATTGCATTTCAAAAAAATGTGAGTTACTATGGTTATTTAGTTAGCTTGCTAACTAAATAACCAGGAGGAATTCGAATGGAAAGAAAATTAGATGCAAAATTAATTTGTTCAATTTTCGCAGCTGGACTGATGTCATTTTCAGGTGTGCTAATTGAAACGGCAGGGAACGTTACTTTTCCAGTTTTAATGAATGATTTTCATGTTAATATGGCCACAGTACAATGGATGACAACGGGCTATTTACTGGTTGCTTCCATTATTATGCCGCTATCGGCATATTTAAAAAGAAACTTTAGTTCGAAAAAGCTGTTTGTAACAGCCGCTTCTTTATTTATTTGCGGATTGGTGATCGACGCAGTTGCTAACCAATTTATTTTTTTAGTTATTGGTCGCGTAATTCAGGGCGCGGGCGCAGGAATAGCTATTCCCTTAATGTTTAATATCATTTTGGAAAGGACACCGCTTGATAAACTCGGCCTCCTTATGGGAATAGGAACAATGATTACTGCTGTAGCTCCAGCTTTAGGACCAAGTTTTGGCGGGTTGGTTGTTAATAATTTAGGCTGGCGTTATATTTTTATCTTTATTATCCCCTTGATGGTAATATCTTTGATCATGGGCTTAACTTCAATAACAAGTCAAACCGAGAGCATTAAGCATACTAGGCTTGATACTACCGGCTTTCTGAGCATTGCTTTAACATTTATTGGTTTAATTTTTGCTTTTAGCAACTTGTCTACAATTTTACAAAAACCGTTCATGTTTATTTTACCTTTAGCATTAGGAATAATCAGTTTAATCATTTTTATTAGACACTCATTGAATACTACTAATCCACTGATTAATATTCGTGTTTTTAAAAACATCAGATTCACTCAAGGAATTACAGCCTACTTTATTTTCCAGGTAAATACCTTGGGTTTGTCGTTCATCTTGCCTAATTACGTCCAAATTGTCAACCATTCTACTGCGATGACTGCGGGGCTATTACTACTAACCGGTGGGCTCGTAGGAGCAATTATGTCACCAATTAGTGGCAGGTTGCTTGATAACTACGGACCCAGAAAGCCAATTATGACGGGTGCTGTTTTTGAAATAATTGGTGGTATATTATATTGTTTATTTGCTTCATCGTTAACCTCTGGCAAGATAATCTTGTTTTATACCATTACGATGCTGGGAATAGGTTTAGTAATGGGTGATACTATGACGGCTTCCATTGGTCAATTAGATGAAAAAGAAAATACAGATGGCAATGGTCTGTTCAATATGGCGCAGCAATTTGCTGGTGCGGTTGGCACTGCAGTTATTTCAGCCATCATGCAATTCGTAGAGCAGATGAGTAGTCAAAATTCTACTTCTGGAAAATACATTGATGCCGCACAAGTCGGTCTAATTTTTATTCTAATTATTGTCCTTATTGGTGTATACTTACTTTATCAGGCTACAAAACCAGTAAAAGCAAAGGAATGAAATAATGAAAAGATTAGGATTGGCATTGCAGAGAGTACAAAATACGTTTAACCGCAACGCTGATCACTATGCCAGAAAAATAGGTCTAACTGGAACGCAAATGTTGATTATCGAATACTTATCTTCCTTTGCCCAAAATAAGCCAATTTATCAAAAAGACATTGAGCATGAATTCAATATTAGAAAGTCAACGGCTACCAATGTTTTACATTTAATGGCAGAAAAAGACTTAATTACGAAAAAAGTCGATCCACATGACACTCGATTAAAAGAAATCATCCTAACCCCTAAAGCTGTTAACTTAGAAGAAAAAATTTCTAACTATGTTTTTCAGTCTGAGAATAGTTACGCTGCAATTCTTGGAACTGAAACTAAAAATGAGTTAGTAGAGAATTTACAGAAACTGAATGACGCTATTTCGGAAAAATAGGATAAATTAAAAACTAGTTATTGTTTTGAGGCAATAACTAGTTTTTTCTTAATTTTTATTATCTTTCGTAATTAGGTGCTTTCTTGGTAATTTGCACGTCATGTGGGTGAGATTCTCGTAAACCAGCATTAGTAATTTTGACAAATTGTGCATTTTCTCGTAAGTCAGCAATTGTAGCGGCACCGACATAACCCATGCCTGAGCGCAGACCGCCAATAATCTGGAAGACAATATCAGAAACATCACCTTTATATTCAACGCGTGCTTCTACGCCTTCAGGTACTAACTTGTTAGCCTCGTTTACTCCGCCTTGGAAATATCTGTCTGAAGAGCCATGAGCTTGGGCCATTGCACCGACAGAACCCATTCCGCGATAAGTCTTAAATTTGTGACCGTCACTTTCGAAAATTTCGCCCGGTGCCTCAGTAGTCCCTGAAAGCATGCTACCAAGCATAACAGCATTACCACCAGCAGCTAGAGCCTTAACAATATCACCGGAATACTTCATACCGCCATCGGCAATTATTGGTTTGTGGTATTCTCTAGCAGCTGTAGCCGCATCATAAATTGCAGTAATTTGTGGGACTCCAACACCAGCTACGACACGTGTGGTGCAAATAGAACCCGGCCCAATTCCAACTTTGACAATATCAACCCCAGCATCAAAGAGTGCTCTAGCAGCATCACCAGTAGCGATATTGCCGGCAATAAGGGTAATATCAGGGAAATGTGCCCTAATTTCTTTTATCTTACGTAAAACTCCAGCTGAATGACCATGTGCAGTGTCAATGACAATTGCGTCTGCTCCCTTTTCTATAAGTGCTTCAGCCCGTTCAAATGTATCACTGGTAACGCCAATAGCAGCTGCAACCAGTAAGTGGTTGTGATCATCAACAGCGGCTTTCGTAATATTACTTGGGACAACAACATTTTTGACATTTGCTACTTCTCCAGCTTGAGCGGTGATTGACATATTTTTATGGATCACTCCTAAGCCGCCTTGCAGTGCAATAGCTATGGCCATTGCACCTTCAGTCACAGTGTCCATTCCCGCACTTATTATAGGAATATTTAGTTTAAGATTAGGTGCCAGTTGAGTATGTAAATCTACTTCATTGGGTAATACGTGGCTTTCGGCTGGAATTAATAAAACATCATCAAAAGTTAGACCTTCTTTAACAAATTTTGTTGTCCAATTTGACATTTAATGCACTCTCCTTTTTAAAATTATTAAAGTTAAATTGATTACACTTTACTAGTGATTTTGATCTTGGTCAAGATAAAATCAAAAACTATATTGATAAAAGTATAATATTACTTTGAATCTATTTCAACATTAAAAGCGAACAAATATTCTATATTAGTTTTTATTGTAAATAATAAAAGCTAAAATTCTGATTTTTAACATTTTTACATTACTTTATCGTTGGGCATTAGCTATTAAAAATCATTTTTATATATCTTGATATTGTTCGCCTTTACAATAAAATAATAAAGCAATTAAATACTATTTAAAAATAATTAAAACTATGTTAAAATTATTTCTAATGCTGTTGATTAAATATCTATCTAATAATGAGGTTAAACCAATGGCATTGGCAAAGTATGGTGATTTTGTTCAATAAGAGCAATTATTAAAGGACACTTTCCTTTGGTAATTGCCTTTTTGTGCCGGATTTGATAAAAAATGGAGTTTGAAACATGGTCGAAAATGCAATTGAAGTACATGATCTGTCAAAAAAATATGCGGTGGCCACCAGAGGCGAGACTTGGCATGCTATAGCAAAAAATATTTTTAAGCCAGAAAGAACGGTTGTTAATGCCGTTAAATCCTTAAACTTTAACATTAAACCAGGAGAGAAAGCAGGTTTTATTGGACAAAATGGTGCAGGTAAAACTACTACTATAAAGATGTTAACCGGTACTCTTTTTCCATCTTCAGGCTACTGCAGGGTCAATGGCTTTGATCCTACCAAAAGGACTAATGATTTTAAAAAATCAATTTCGGTGGTGATGGGAAACAGGTCACAACTTTTTCCCGATTTAACTCCTAGAGATTATTTAAAGCTCTTGCAATCAATGTATGATATTTCTGAAACATCTTTTCAAGAAACAGTTAATAATCTAGCGCGAATATTAAACGTTGCGGAAAAATTAGATACTCAAACGCGTAAATTATCACTGGGAGAGAGGATGAAAATTGAATTTTTAGCGGGTGTAGCCACCAGACCTAAAGTGCTCTTTTTAGATGAGCCCACAATAGGACTTGACGTGCTGGCAAAAAGGGACATCCGCAAATTCCTTTTGCAATTAAACAAAGAAGAAAAACTAACCGTCTTTTTGACGTCGCATGATATGGAAGATATTGCGACTATCTGTGATCGCTTAATAATTGTTAATCACGGAGAAATTATGTGGAATGGTCAGAAACAGGATTTACTGGATAAATTCAGTAGTAATAAGTACATCACATTTGATAAATCAGAAAGTTTTGCTGAGAAGAATATTGAGGGCAAAATAATCAATCAGGATGATTTAACAATTACCATCAAAGTTCCAAATGAAGAAGTTGATGATATGATTGCATTCCTTGCCAAAAACAAACAGGGTTCAAATTATCAAATAAATGAACTGAAACTGGAAGACATTATCTTAGAATTATTTGCCGAGGAGAATCAAAAATGTTAAAAACATACCGTGCAGTAAGTAAAATTTCCCTCAAGTCTATTTTAGCGAATAAAAGCAGTGTGGTGATTTTGCTACTGCAAGCTCTTGTGCCAAGTATAGTAATGTTTTATCTGTGGTCTTTAATATTAAATCACGGGCAAACAGTGGGCGGATTTACTAAAAATCAAATTGTTATTTACTACATTGGCGTTAACTTTATCAATTCCTTTGTCTGGTATGCAATTGATTGGGAATTAAATGATGATATTCATTCGGGTGAATTGTCAAACATTGTTCATCGACCAATAGCAATTGAAAAATATTATTTCGCTAAAATGGTTGGCGACCGATTAGCAAATCTACTTCTGCTGGCTCCAATACTGATAATTGGAATATTATATATTCTAGTAAAAAATTTATTGCAGATATCACTGATAGTGCTGTTGGAATTTGCCTTTAGCATTATTATGTCAGCTGTGCTTTGGTTTCTTTTCTCTTACATCATAGGTAGTGTTGCTTATTGGTTTGATAACCTCTTCTTTGTTTTACTAGTAAAAGAAGTGTTGGTAAACTTGCTGGCCGGTTTTTATTTTCCCCTAGAAATCTTGCCGCCTTTTTTGGTAAAAATAACCAAATGCTTACCTTTTCAGTATTTTAGTTCTTTTCCCATAGATACTTTGGTAAAAGGGCTCTCCCTACAATCTTGGCTTAAAAATACTGGAATTGAGATTGCTTGGGCAGTTATCTTTTATGTAATTGTACAAATAGTTAATAGAAAAGGGCTTCAGAGATATTCTGATGTAATGGGTTAGATATGAAAAATAAATTTAAACTGATCGGTTCTTTAATCAAGATAGCCTTTTTAGAGACTATTAGTTTTAGGCTGGATACTGTATTTGGTATTATTTCCTCAGTACTTTGGTTGGGTATCCCAATTGCTTTCTTTAAAGTAATTTATTTAAATGTTGACACTGTTGGAGGCTGGAGTTTTAAGGAATGCCTCTTATTAGTTGGGGTTTATACTATGCTAGATGGCTTCCTGATGGCCTTCTTAGTCAAATCGATGCCTAAAATGGAAGCTGATATTAGAGAGGGTACGCTTGATTCGGTGCTCCTAAAGCCAATTAATACTAAACTATTTTATTTTTTTAGTTCCATTGAATTTACTCAACTAATAAATTCCGTTTTGGGACTGGTAGTAATTATTTATGCGTGTCAAGGAATAAAAATTAGTCTTATCCAACTAGTTTGTTTCTTATTTTCCTGTGTATTAGGCTGCATATTGTATTATTCATTGTGGTATCTCTGGACAATTTCAGCTTTTTGGTTTCCAACTAATTTTGGCAGAAATGATTTATTTTTAAGTATGATACAAATGAGTCGTTATCCTGCAAGTATTTATCGTGGCCTGGGCAATATAATATTTAATTTTATTTTGCCTTTTGGCCTAGTTGCATGCCCCGCAACAATTATTCTATTAAGGCCAGAAGAATGGCATATTTTGCTACTACAGCTTTTAGTTGCTTTAATATTTGTAGTACTGGATCATGTAATCTGGAATTTAGGCCTCAAGAAGTATGATGGAGCTGGTAGATAGCTAAGTAAACTGTTTTCCATAAAGCTTGCACAGCCGTATAAATTTTTTTAGAATATTCCTGTCAGTTTTTATTTTAAAATATGGGAAAAGGGATAAGCGGTGAAAGACGAACTAGTTACAGTTAGTTTAGATAATGCAGTAGTAAAAAATGCTAAGTTTAATTTGGAAAAATATGGTATTTCAGTTGGTAAATATCTCCAGTTAATGGTGCTACTGGCTGCGGAAAATAAAACAGAACTTAAGCAAATAATGTTAGATAAAAATGATCTGACTCAATGGTTAAAGCGATTAGATGCCGATTGATAGTGATAAAACTTACTGATGTTCTCAGTAAGTTTTTTTTGAGCATTTATGTTTACAATTGTAAATATATCATCTATACTTAAAATAGTTTACAGATGTAGACATAAAATACAACTTCAATTAGGAGGAATTATCATGATTAGAATTATTATTTTATGCTTAGGAGTCGCACTTATCGCTTTTATCGCATGGTGGTTCTTTGGTAAGCACAATGTTGCCACAGAAAATGCATCTGTTAATTCGAATAAACAAAGTGTTGATATCGTAGTCAAAGGCGGATATTCTCCGGAAAAAGTTATTTTAGAAAGGGGAATACCGGCTACCTTAAACTTTAAAAGAACTGATTCTTCCAGTTGTTTAGACCATGTTATCTTCTCAGATTTTGGGATAAATCAAAAATTGCCTCAAGGTAAAACAGAGCCGATCAAAATAGATACATCAAAACCTGGAGAATACGAGTGGGCATGCAGTATGAATATGTTTCATGGTAAGGTTATTGTCAAATAGTTAGGGTAAAACAATGAAGATCACAACACGTTTTTGGACGTCGCTAATATTATCACTACCAATGCTAATTGAAATGATCATCCATCCTTTTACTGGCTGGATGTTGCCTGGCGGTGAATGGACCATGTTAATTTTTACTACGATTATTATGGTGATTTCAGCTGGTCCATTTGTTTCCAGTGCCTGGTCTGCGTTTAAAAAACACCATTCAAACATGGACACTCTGGTTGCTTTAGGGACATCAATAACTTATCTTTATAGCATTTATGCCATGTCCACCGGTAAACCCGTATTTTTCGAAAGTGCGGCTTTAGTCATTACTTTTGTTTTACTAGGGCAGGTTTTAGAAGAAAAAATGCGGTCTACTGCTTCAAATGCTATGGGAAAGTTACTTAATTTAGGCGCAAAAGATGCTCTGGTTAAAAAAGGTGATCATTTTGTCAGTACTCCCATCACTCAGGTAGTTAAGGGCGACTTAATTCAAGTGATGCCTGGACAAAAAGTTCCAGTAGATGGCAAAATCGTTTTCGGCAATTCCAGTGTTGACGAATCTATGGTAACCGGTGAAAGCATGCCGGTTAAAAAGATTAGTGGCGATCAGGTTATAGGTGCAACAATTAATCAAACAGGTTCATTTGTAATGGAAGCTCAAAAAGTTGGCAACGATACCATGCTGGCTCAGATAGTAGATATTGTAAAAAAGGCGCAGAACAGTCATGCACCGATACAAAAATTAACTGATAAGGTCGCTAATATTTTTGTTCCAACAGTTTTGATTATTGCAATTGTAACATTTTTAGTTTGGTATATTTTCCTTGGTAAAAGCATAGCAACTGCATTAGTTTTTGCCGTTGCGGTTATGGTGATTGCCTGTCCTTGTGCTTTGGGTCTGGCTACCCCAACAGCCTTAATGGTTGGAACTGGTCGTGGTGCCAAAATGGGAATCCTAATTAAAAACGGAGAAATTTTAGAGGCTGCCAATAGCATTGATACTATAGTTTTTGATAAAACGGGAACGATTACCAAAGGTCAACCACAAGTAACAGATATTGTTGGAGATAAAGAAAATGTCCTACAATATGCTGCTAGTTTAGAGAAATTGTCTGAACATCCTCTCGCTCCAGCTATCTTAGCTGCGGCTAAAAAGGAAAAGTTGCAGTTAAAAACGGTAGAAAATTTTACTGTAATTGAAGGATGGGGTGTCACTGGTAAAATTTCTGGTACAAATGTTGCGGTCGGCAGCCCCAAAAAGCATAAAGAAATTAAAATTGCTCCAGATTTAGAAGAGCAAATAGTGGCATTGCAAAATGAGGCAAAAACGGTAGTGTCTGTTGTTCAAGATAATCAAGTGCTGGGTCTAATTGCAATTCAAGATGCACCTAAAGAAAACGCCAAAAAAGCAATTTCTGATTTACATCAATTAGGACTTAAAACGGTTATGCTCACCGGTGATAACCAGCAGGTAGCTGCGGCGATTGCAAAGCAGGTTGGTATTGATCAAGTAATAGCTGAAGTTTTACCGGTTGATAAAGCAGATGCTATTAAAAACCTGCAGAAAAAGCATTATGTGGCTTTTGTGGGTGATGGCATCAATGATGCGCCGGCTTTGACCCAAGCTGATGTTGGTATTGCCATGGGTTCCGGTACCGATGTCGCAATAGATGCAGGTGGTATTGTGCTAATTAAAAACGATCTTGAAGACGTTGTGCGGGCTTTAAAGCTTAGCCGTAAGACTTTTAACAGGATAAAGTTAAATCTGTTTTGGGCTTTCATTTATAACGTTTTAGGTATACCGGTTGCAGCTGGTGTGTTTGCTGGCGTTGGTCTTACTCTTAGTCCAGAAATAGCTGGCCTAGCTATGGCATTTAGTTCACTATCAGTTGTAATTAGTTCAGTTTTATTAGGCAAAGCTAAAATATAGGATTTAAAAAAAGGGCGGTTAAAAATATTCAACCGCTCTTTTTTACTGTGTAAGCCTTAATAATGATGTTTCCCTTTAGCTAAAACAGGCTTGATTTGAAAAATATAAGCTAAAATGCCAATTATAAGCCAAATGAAGGTAATAAATACACTATAAGTTAGGTTAGCACTACCTGTTTTGATATAAGTAACTGGTTCTGAAAAGGGAAATAAAAAAGAAATTGCTTTTAACCAATCAGGATAAGCGGCAATTACAACTAGCACTCCTGATACTAATTCGGCTATACTACTGATAATATTCTCTAAAAAATAGGGATCATTCATTTGCCAGGAAATAGCCCAAGATACAAAACCTAAAGCGCAGCCATAAAGACATAAAAGCGGCAGCATGAGTAAAGCTCGTCCAATAATGACTAAGGGCGCACCTACTAAGTACAAGAGAAAAAGGTTAATTAGTGCTAAAGTGCTGCCTATAATAAGGGCAACAATGAACTTAGTAAGCCAATATCTGAAACTGAAAGGTTTTTTGGCAATTAATTCAAAGTCAATTCTTAAATTAGCATCGTTAATCACAGCTGAACAAAATGTTTCAAGAGTAAGTACAGCTGCAGATATTGCAATTGAACTAATAGCAACTCCCCAATTAAATTGATTAGAATATTGCATATTGATTAATACTAACAGGGCCAAACTAATCATTGGTGTAATGAAAAAGTAAGTCAGCTTTGTCCGCCAATTATTCAGAAATGAAAGGCCCGAAAACTGTGTAGCAAACATTAGATAATTTTCAGAGCTCCTTTCCTTCTTACCAGGTCGTTAATTTTTCTGACAATAACCACAATTAATACAATCCAAAGAAGTAAACTGCAGAAATAAGAAAACCAGTTGAGACTTTTATTATGGGATAAAGCAGCAATTGGTGCCGTGATTGGAATAAACCATTGTGATACGTTGGTTAATGGCTCTAAAACGGTATCATTGCCGAATAATCCTGCTAATAATAATATGGGGGTTCCGATTAAGCTCTCATAGACCATTGCATTTGGTGACAGGGTTAGAAAAGATGAAATTAAGATGCCCATTACTGCACAACCGACCCACATTAGCAAAATTAATAAAATAATGTAAGGAGAAACTGTACCAGTAGCTGCTCCTAAAATTTTTGCCAGAATAAATGCAATCGGAAACGAAAACAGGCCATAGCTGGATGCAGGCAAAAGCAAGGTAATTAACGAAGCTCTTTCATCATACTGGCTGTTTAATAAATATGGCAGCGTTCCTTTGTATCGTTCAAAACTGATGCAACCGGCAACGGTTGTACAAGAAGTCCACATTCCAAAAATACCGCTTTGGAGCCATATTTGTGTATTATCCAAATTATGTGTAGCATACGCCATAATATATTGCATTAAAAAAATAGAAGTAGTACTTGTAATCGTCAACCAGACAAAATATTGATCTGAAAGATAATCTTTAACATGAAAGAGGAAAAGACGAATAAAACGCATTTTTATTTCCTCCTTAATTTAGGCGCTAAAGCTAAGTAGGCTTCTTCTAAATTTTTTGGTTTTTGGTTTATTTCTTTTTCAGCTAAGCCAAAAACAGCATTAATGGTGCCGGTAAAAAATACTTTTCCAGCACCTAAAATGACTACCCGTTTAGCCAATTTTTCAACTTCGGACATAGTATGACTGGTTAATAAAATACTAATACCAGAGTCAGACAGATTTTTAATTGTATTCTGCACACTCTGTGCAATTTCAACATCAAGACCACTTGTGGGTTCATCCAAGAGCAATAGATTAGGATTATTGAGCAAAGAGCGTGCTATATGAAGTCTTTGCGTCATTCCTTTAGAAAATTCTCCCACTTTTTTATTGGCAACATTCAGAAGGTCAACAATTGACAGAACACGTTCGATTTCTTTGTTCTGCTTACGGAAGGGAACCTTTGCCAAGTCCGCAAAAAATTGCAAATTTTGCTTGGCTGTAGCGTTACGGTAAAAACCTAAATCACCACCAAAAGAAACGCCAATGTTTGGTCTCTTTCGTGCAGTGGTAATATCTTGACCATTCAAAATCACATGGCCGGAAGTAGGGATTAAATAACCGCCAATGATTGAGACAATAGTAGTTTTTCCAGCACCATTAGGACCTAAAAGCGCCAGTATCTCTCCTTGGTCAATTGTAAAAGAAACATCATCTAAAGCTTGAAATTCCTGCTTTTTATCCTTATAGGTTTCTTTTAAATGTTTAACTTGTAAAATATTATTCAATTTTTTCTCCAAAATTAATTTGTAGTAACTTTATCATTTAAAAAGGAAGGATGATAAATATTTCGTATACAGGTTAATTTGAAGATCTTTTTCATGAACATTAAATCTAATAAGAAAAGTATAGCACAACTTAATTTATTTTTTAATTTATTATGAATAAAAAAACCTGCTCGCAGAGAGCAGATTTTAGTTAATCAACCGATTTTAAAGCTTCTAACATATCGAGGTCTTTTAACTTTTTATTAACGATAAAACCTAAAATGATAGTGATCACACCAATTACACCTAATGGCCACAGAAAACTAGAAGCAGATAATACTGGATTAAACATGACATTATCAGGTGGTACTACGTAAAGAATGTAGCGATAGAGTAAATCTCCGGTCAGATAGCCTACCAATATACCAATGCCTGTTAAAAGAATGGTTTCGCGATAAATATACATTGTTACTTCATTATCATAGAATCCTAAAACTTTGATTGTTGAAAGTTCCCGTATTCTTTCAGCAATGTTGATATTAGTTAAATTATATTGAATTACAATTGCCAAAAGTCCAGCGACTACTATTAGCACCAGCATAATCAAATTTAAGGATTGGACCACGACATCTAGTTCCTGGCTAACAGCCGTGTTTTGTACAACACCGGCCACTCCGGATAGAGCCATAAATTGGGCGGCTATATTTCTAGTGTTTTTGCGACTAGGATTGTTTAAGTTAACTAAATAGGCGTTAGATTTAAAATTGCGCTTAAAGATATCCTGATATTGAGTTTTATTCATGAAGACAAAGTGTCCCATGTACATTTCTGTAATACCAGCTACTTTCATTCTTCTAGACTTATTATCTTTGTCCGTGAGAGTTAGATATCCGCCTTTGCTTACTTTAAGCAGAGTTGCCAACCGTTCCGATATGATAACTCCATTATTAGTTAAATGCAGAGTCTGCTTGGTTTTCCGATTAGTTAACTGAACGTAATCTTTTAATACCTTCTCAGAAGACGGTGCAATTAACGTAATGTCTTGGGTGTCACCGGTTTTACCAGCAATTTTAGACATAGATTCGTAATAAATTGGAGTCTCCGATTTAATATTGTTTTCGTTTAACTTATTATTTAGAGTCTTTTGCTGGTTAACTGAAATACCAGGCTTTTGGGCGACAATCATGTTGTAATGAATTAGATCGTTGAACTGCCTGTTATTCATGTTAGTAATTGAATTTTTGACAGCGAAACCTGCAAAAAGCATAGTAGCAGCACCACAAACGCCAAAGATGGTCATCAGCATGCGTTTCTTATAACGAAAAATATTACGAGCAGTAACTTTATGGGTAAAACTGAGATGATTCCAAATGAAAGGAATTTTTTCCAAAAGGATTGTGGATCCGGCAGCCGGAGCTTTTGGTAACAATAGGGCAGCTGGCTTTTCTCTAAATTCATTCTTCGCAGTTAAATATGCCGGTAAAACTGAACTAATCCAAGACAATAGGAGAGCTACCAGACTGATCTGCCAGTGAAAGTGTAATTCAATTGGTGGAATCGTTAATGACTTGTAATATGCATGATAAACAATCTGCGGCATCAAAGTATGGCCTAAATAAACTCCTAAAATGGTACCGATGGTACCTGAGATGAAGCCATATGCCAGAAACTTATTGATAATGACATAATCATCATAACCAAGTGCTTTCATTGTGCCGGAATTTATTCTTTCTTCGTCGATAAAGCGATTCATGGTAGTAAATGTAACTAAAGCCGCAACAAAATAGAGAAAAATCGGGAACACTTTTGCTAAATCTTCAACTACTTGTGCCACAGTTGTATAAACTAAATTACCTTCACCACCAGGAACTTCTCGCCGGTTATACACACTATAACTGGGAAGAGCTAACTTATTTAATTGCCTTTTCGCCTTGTTAATTTGCTCTTTACCAGTTTTTATTTTTTTGGTTGCATTACGTGATTTTAGTGCAAATTCTTTTTTCTCTTGTTGGAGTTTTTGTTCCCCAGCAGCTATTTCTCGTTCGGCCTGCTCTAATTGAGCCTGAGCAGCTTGTGGTAAATTTACACCAGCTGCTTTAGCTTGAGCTACTTTTGAATTTAATTTTTCTTTTTGAGTAGCTAATTGTTTTGCGGCAGTGTTAATTTGCTGACTGGCAGCTTTTAATTTTTGTTCAGCTTCACGGATCTTCTTTTCTTGTGGCGCAAGTTTTTTGCCAGCAGCAGAAAGAATCCTTGCTTTTCTTTGATGGGCAGTATTTTTTAAATCATCCTGTAAAACTCTTTTATGATTCTTAACCTTGCTGGTATAAGTCTTGCCATAAGAATCAAGCCCCCTCAAATCTTTATATCTTAAGTTGGCAGTCGTATAAACAGTGTGGTTAAAAGCGTTAGGATCAACAACAGCATAGCCTTTCAATTCTCCGGTGCCGCTATTGCTCTGACCTAAATTAACATTCGATAAAATCTGGCTAGAGCGCACAAAGCCCACAATTTTAAAACTTTTTCGTTTTAAAAGAGTCGTACCCAAAATATTTTTCTTTTCAGTAAAAGTGATTTTTTGACCAATTTGATATTTATCAGAATAATGGTTTGCTAAAGCAATTTCGTTTGACTTAGTGGGCAGGTGACCTTTACGAACTTCATATTTGCCCACAGAATTGGGCTTAGAAAAAATGCGAAAACTTTCCTGACTGTTTTTGATTACAGTATCTGTCATATAACCAAATTCAACAGCCTGCAGGCCCTTAGTTTTCTTGATTTTTTGCGTATCTTTATGATCCAAGCCGTAATTGCAAATAACCGTTAAATCAGCAGTATTGAGCTTTTGTGCATAATGATTTCCAGTATCGCGCATATCTGGGCCAGTAACCATTAAACCAACTAAAGCAAACGCACCGATCATCATGAGTCCCATGATAGAAACAAATTGTCCCTTGGTATGCTTAATTGATCGCCAAAAATCTTTTAGAATAACTTTATTCATGATTAGCCTTTTCTACCATTTAACATTTGCAACACTATCGGGGTGTGAATTTTCTTCAATTTGCGTAACCTTGCCATCATGGAAGTGAATTACCCGGTTAGCAAGAGGGGCCAAAGCGCTATTATGCGTAACTATAACTACAGTAGTTCCGTTATTGCGGCTCATATTAATAATCGTTTGTAAAACACTTTTTCCCGTTTGGTAATCAAGTGCACCAGTGGGCTCATCGCAAAGTAAAATTTTAGGATTCTTGGCAATAGCGCGAGCGATTGCTACTCTTTGCTGTTCACCACCAGATAATTCTGCCGGAAAATTATTAATGCGGTTTTTGAGACCTACGTCAACCAAAGTTTTTACCGGATCAAGTGCGTCAGGGACGATTTCTGATGCCAGCTCAACGTTTTCTCTTGCTGTGAGGTTTTGAATTAAGTTATAAAATTGAAATACAAAGCCAATATCAGTCCGGCGGTAACTTGTAAGCTGCCGCTTATTATATTTAGCAATATTATTACCATCGATAATGACATCACCGGAACTGTTGGTATCCATTCCACCTAAAATATTTAGAATAGTTGACTTACCAGCACCGGATGCACCCAAAATAATGGCCAGTTCACCTTTTTCAACAGTAAAACTAACATCATTATTAGCTAATATTTCTGTATCTCCTGTATGGTAACGCTTAAAGTTGTGTCGTACGTCAATATAACTCATGAAAATTTGTCCTTATCATTTTTAAAACAATATTCATATTCTTATTCTAATCTAAATAGCTCTCTAATACTTGCAATACGCCCATTTCGTTATTAGACGGTGCCTCATATTTAGCAATTTTTTTAAGGTCTTCATGTCCATTTTTCATTGCATAACTATATCCCGCTAATTCGATCATTTCTTGATCGTTTAAACCATCGCCAAAAGCAATTAATTCTTCAGGTTTTACGTTAAAGTAACGCAGAAAATATTTTAAACCCTGTCCCTTATTAACGCCATTCGGCATTACATCTATATTATTAAAACCACTGGTAGTACAATGAATTCTTTCTGGATTTGTCTGATTGAATTTTAGTTCTAATTCGTGTGCAAGTTCAGCAGAGCACTCTAAGGTCAATTTGGTTAGGCTATCACTTGTTGGAATATTAATAAGATCACCAATTTCACAGGCGTTAGGATAAAAATAATGCATCAAATTTTTAAAGTTACTTAATGCCTTTTTACTCAGATATGAGTTGTTCAAGCCGCTGGCAGCAATTTGAACATAAGGATAATTGGTTTGAATAAAATTAATTAATTTTATGCCAGTTTTATAAGTAAACACATGGCGAACTATTATTTGATTGTCTTTCGTTAAAATTGAACCATTATCAGCGACAATATCAATCCGATCTAAAAATTCATAAAAATCTTGACGTAAACGTGATAATGGTCTGCCACTGGAGACGATAAAGTGGATGTGTCTTTGACGCAATTTAGTTAAGACTTTTTCGAAGCGCTCATGATCAAACTGTTTTTCATCATTTTCAAAGGTTCCATCCATGTCAACGGCTACAGCTTTAAAGGGAATATTTTTCATTTAGATCTCCTTAATTTATTTCAGTCACTACTATTATATAGTAGATATTTGGATATTTTAACCAATGTGGGAGAAATAATGTTGAGTACTGCTATTTTTAACTAAATTTTTCTGATATGTAAAAACTCCGAAACCAAAATAGTTTCGGAGAATAGAGTTAAATTTAGTTGTTCACCTGAGTAGGTTTTCTTCTGCCGACAAGCCAACAAACTAGGATTGCCAAAATTGTTTCAATAATAATCATGACAATATTTACCCCAATTTTAATTTGACCAAAATTAATTGCGGCATTGTGAAATAGTGTATTTTTCTCACCAAGGTATAGATCAAAAATAATAGAACCGATTATCAAAACAAAAATAGTTGTCCATTGCTTCTTGTTAAATGCAATACCGTATTCTTCTTCACGTCTTCTGATACTTGGTAAAATAGCACCTAAGCCGATTAATACAATGATAGCAACAATATTGATTATTAGTTCATACCACCAGTAGCCACTAAATTTTTTAATGTCCTGAGGTGCGATTCCTAAAATAGTTGCTGCAGCAGTCACTATTAGTAAGAATAAACCAGCCAGATATCCCAGCTTATCGTTCTTAATAAAAACGTAGTCTGAGGTAAACTTTTGCGAGTTTTTCCTGATCTGCATGAAAGAGAAGAAGATCCAGCAGGTTACTCCAGGAGAAATAATTCCATTCAAATTCAGCAGCCAATTAAAGATATCGTTCATATCTGGTAGGAAGATACCTAACAGCATAATAAACGCTGACAAAGAAACAGTTAAAATGTAGCCATTAATAGGTAGACCGTTTTTGTCTTTTTTCTGTAAAAACTGAGGCATATACTTATCGCCAGTATCAGAAATGAGCATCCTAGTCATGGCATCAAGAAGAACAGCTAATAAAGCGGCATTATAAAAGACAGATGTCCAGGCCCAAACGTAGAGCAAAGTTTTACCTAAGCCATATTGGTGTCCTACCATATCAAAAACGTAATAAGCGCCGTTCATTTTTAAATCATTTGGAATATGGTAGCTATTAAAATATATCCCCAAAGCAAAAGAGCCAAAGACTGTTAGGAAAATAGTCATTAATGCCAAGGCAATCATTGCTTTAGGAAAATCAGACTTAGGCTTTTTCATCTTAGTCACATAGGGTGCCACCAGTTCACAACCATTCAGTGCGTAAATAAGCATAGCAATAGTTGTCCAATAATGCATGTCAAACTTGGGAATAAGTGTCCGCCAGGTAAACGGCTGTGTTGCCATGTGACCACCGGATTTTGCTAGTCCCAAGAAAGCCAAGAAAACAAACATCAAGGTCATGATGAGCATTAATCCACCACCAATAGTAGAAAGAACTTCCATTGAGTGAGAAAAGTAATGTTCAACAATAATGAAAATAATGAACATCGCAAAGGTCATCAAAGCGAATTTGGTATTAGAAATTTGACTTTGAAACTTTTCAGAACCGGTCAAAGCCCAGCCAATATCAACGATTATTTCGTTAGCTGAATCAACGGCATAAGGAATTGATGCTGCCCAGTATGTCCAGGCAGTAAAATAGCCGAGAAATTCTCCGTTAGTTCCACGAACCCAGGATGATAAACCGCCACCCTCATTATTAAAAACAGATCCCAGTTGGCCCACCATTAATGAATAGGGAATGACATAAAACAAACACATGATAATCCATGACGTTACCACTGGCATTCCCTGATTTTGAAAGTTGTACATAATATCGTCCAGCCCGATCACGGTACAAAAAGCCATCAGGGTTAAGACTGGCCAAGATATGTACTTCTTGTTTGAATTTATTTCCTCCACTAAAACTCTCTCCTTTGAAAACAATTAATGTTTTTATTTTACTAATTAAATAAAAAATTGACCAGAGTCAAGGTAAACTTATTTTAATGAAAGCGCATTAATTTATGCTAAAAAGTTGAGCTAAATAATTGCTAGTATTGAAATTTATGGTGCTATGCGGTAAGATAATATCGTTAATACGCTAGCAAAAGAAAGAAGGATTCTTAAATGTCAGGACATTCAAAATGGCACAATATTCAAGGCCGCAAGAATGCGCAAGACGCAAAGAGGGGTAAAATTTTCCAAAAATTATCTCGTGAAATATATATGGCTGCAAAGAATGGTGGTCCTGATCCTTCCGGGAATCCTAATTTGCGTATGGTAATGGATAAGGCTCATGCCAACAACATGCCTAAATCAAATATTGACCGCGCTATTAAAAAGGCTGAAGGCAATTCAGAAGAACATTACGATGAAATTACTTATGAAGGTTATGCACCTGGTGGTGTAGCTATCTTTGTCGAGGCGTTAACTGATAATAAGAACCGAACAGCTTCTGCTGTTAGAGTTGCTTTTACCAGAAATGGTGGCTCTCTTGGTGCTACAGGTTCTGTTGCATATATGTTCAATCGTAGGGGTTACATTGTTATTGACCGCTCAACAACTGATGCTGATGAAGATCAAATGTTACTTGATGTAATGGATGCTGGCGGTGATGACTTGCAAACCAGCGATGATGCATATGAAATTTACACGGACCCTAAGCAATTTGCTCAAGTACGCGATGCACTTGAAAAAGCGGGCTATAAGTTAGCCAATGCAGAATTGACAATGATACCTGAAACAACCACTCCAGTTCCAGATGATAAAAAAGAACAATTCGATCATTTGGTAGATGCTCTGGAAGATGATGATGATGTTCAGAATGTCTATACAGCAGCTGCAGATGAGGACTAGAAGGTATTTATATTAAATAACCAAAGTAAGAAGCATATAAAAGTATGAGTATACTTTTATATGCTTCTTCTTTTTTACTTAAAATCTAATAAAAGCATAGAGAAAAAAAGAATCACTTTTTTTAAAAATTTTTTTAATCTTTAGCCATTTCTGCTTGATCTTCTTCCATAATGAAGCGAAGCATCTTAATATATTTTTCTGGCACAATTTGCCCATGATACAGCAGTTGAATATTTTCATCAGCTATATCTATGCAGTAATTACTGTCAATTTCTTCTTGACCTAATAAATAGTCAGTCGTAACATGCAGCTGTTGAGCTACTTTTGTTAATGATTGAATTGAGGGCTTAATGGTTTTCCAACGGTAAATACTATTTTCTCCAATTTCGGCTTTTCTTGCCAATTCTTTAACGGACATTCCATGTTTTTTGGCAGTATCAAAAATACGGGAGTAAACATTCATTTTTAATTCTTCCTTCAAAAAGTATCATAATTGATTGCTTTTTGTACTTGACCGCTACCATATCTGGTAATATAATAAAATTGTTCACGTAGTGGACAGCACAAAAATTTCATTATTGTGTTAGTTAATTAAGTAGCCGAAGTGTGAAGTCTGACTACTTTTTTAGCTTACATAAATAGTATCACTTGTGGTAGTTGAAAATGCAATATTACATATTGCACACTAAAAGAAGATTGGGGGTTAGCGAGGGCTTAAATCAAATGTGTTATATTTTTGAGGATAAAAATAATCATGTTTAATAACATTTAAGCCAAAGAAGAAAAATGTCTCAGTTATTTTTTCTTCTTTGTTAATGATATATACAAAGAGACGAAACTGCAATAATAAAAGTTTTTTATTGTATTATATTGGTTAGCAATCACACCCAATTGGTACTTACACACATATATATATACTTAATATATAAAAACCTAAAAGTGTAAATAATTTAATTAGTTGGTTTAAGTAATAATCAATTTAATTTGATTATTACTTAGATTGCTAATCAATATTTTTTTAATAAAAAATTATATATGTATAGTTATAAGTTGGAGGTAAATTTTGTACAAAAGGTATAAGAGTAAAATGTTAGCTACTGCTTTATCAGTTCCTGTTTGTTTACTTAGTGTTGCTTTACAGACTAATCAAGCTAAAGCTGATCAGACAGTAAATACAAGTCAGAGTGTTCAAACAGAAAGAAATAATATAAGTGACAGTAATAAAGAGTTGAATCAATCTAAGAATAACAGTAGTAAAAACAATTCTAAGTTATCTGATTCAAGCTCAAATAATCAAGATACCACTAAATCTGGCAATATTGATAGTAAAAGTACAGACAATTTGTCTTATATTTCAGTGTCCGTCAGTGCTGACCCTAAAAGTGCATCAGATAAACCACTTGATTTTGATAATAAAGCATATATGCTAAAATTTCAGATCAAAAATACAAGTAC
Organism: Lactobacillus sp. ESL0259; assembly: GCF_003693045.1. NCBI lineage: Bacteria > Bacillati > Bacillota > Bacilli > Lactobacillales > Lactobacillaceae > Lactobacillus > Lactobacillus sp. ESL0259. The sequence continues at coordinate 210,672 of NZ_REHP01000005.1, forward strand.
TGACGATAAAGTTATTCCTAAGGGTACTAAATTTAGAATAAATGTTCAACCTGATTCTCGTGTTCCTTATAGTAAGTTTCTTAACTTTGCTTCTATTAATCAAAATAGGAATGATTTTTCTTTAGTTGATAATAATGATGGTACTTATGATATTTGTGTCAATAATGATCTACTAGCCGGAGAATATAATTTTATAGTAAATTTTGTTACTGCTAATCCTGGATATGATTGGGATAAACCAGATGGTACTAATACTGAGGATCCAGACGTTGTTCCAGGAAAAGTTTTTGTTACTTTTCAAAATGCCGGGAAAAGTAAGACGATATTTACTGACAATGTTTATATAAAGCCTTATGGATATCATAGTGGAAATAATTCAGGCATACCCGGTTATGGGGATACAGGTAATGGTGGCAACGCTAAACTAAATGATGAAAATGAATATCCCAATGAAACTCTTCCAGTTAAATTTCCTAATGATTTGGTTTTTAGAAATCCTAATGACAAAAGCAGATCAGGTTCGTTATTCTTTTCTTATCTAGTCAACTATCAAGCTTCCATTGGCGGACAAGCAGGGGCTAAGTTAGGTATTAAGTCTAAGGATAAATTTGATTTAAATCATTACCATCTGTTCATGAACAAAGATGGAGAATTTGTTGACATAACTAATGATCCATTGTTGAAATGGACAATTACAGATAATGAAATTGAAGTTGACGCAGGTGATTATTTAATTAAAAACAACTTGTGGGATCCATTGTTTTTACGTGCTTATGTACCCGAAGATACAATTAACGCTGTGAACAATGTTAATTATGTAACAGGATGGTATAAAAATTTCAAAAATACTTCACTGTTTCAGAACATTGATGGTGATATGAACACTCCGTTTTTTAGAGGTGTCAATACAACTATTTATGACACTCAGGATTACGATGCTAAAAAGGATGTTTATGCTTTTGAAGGGATTAATGTGCTAACCGATAGGATTATAATAACTGAATATAATGATTATCCGAAAGATGGCAAGCAGCCGAAGGCAGATGAATATTTAATAAAGTATAGTGTCACAGATGATGCAGGTAAAAGTGTTAATTTTAACAGAAAGATTATTGTAAAACATAATCAATCAGAAATAAAAACCAAGAACACAAATCTGGTAGCTGGTCCAAACAGTCAATGGAAGATGGCAGATAATATAGATACTATAGTAGGCAAAGATGGTGAAAAACTTAATTTAAGTGACATTAAAGTTTCTGGTACTGTTGATCCAACTAAACCGGGTGATTACACCTTAACATATACCTATACTGATTCAACTGGCTTTGTAGCAAAAAGTGAGGCTGTAGTTCATGTGGTTGCTTCACAAGCCAGTCTTAAGGTTCATGATACCACCATATACCAAGGCAATACTTGGAATCCGGCAAGTAGCTTTGATAGCGGAAAAGACGAAGACGGTAATGACATCAAATTCGATCAAGTAAGCGTAACCGGTACAGTAGATACGAAAACTCCTGGCATCTACCCTGTGAAATACTCTTATACAGATGCAGCTGGCAACACAGTTGAAGCAAATGCTAATGTTATAGTAGTTAAACGACCAGCAAACAACGGTGTAGTCTCAGGCCAGGTATCAAATGATCGTTTAGCTCAAATTACTGTTCATTATCAAGATGAAGTTGGCAACAAACTGGCTCCTGATAGGATTTTAACTGGCTATGTTGGTAATGGCTATATTACTGAAACGCTGAATATTCCTGGTTATACATTAAAATCTAGGCCTGATAATGCTACCGGCTTTTACAGTGACCAAAATCAAAATGTTACTTACATTTACACTAAAAATGCTACTGGTTTAAGTCCTGTTACAAGAACTGTCTTCCATAATTCATACGTTTATGATGAAAATGGCATCCGTAAAACGGGGGAGTACTTTGCTGGTGAAACGGTCAAAACATATGGTACTAAGCTAATTAAAGGCAAAAAATACTATGATTTGGGCAATAATGATTTTGTCAAAACAGTTAATATAACTGGAGTTAACCGTAAATTAAAGCACAATGCTTACATCTACACTAAGAAAGCTAACAAGAAGGTTAAGCGTCTGGGCCGCAAGGTACTCAAAAAGCACACCAAACTGAAGACCTATGGTGGAGCAGTAAAAATGCACAAGAAATTGTATTACATCGTTGGTAAGAATCGTTATATTAAAAAAGCTAATTTTTAGCAATTTAAAAATAATCAAATGGAAAAGTTCTGGCTCTCTGCAAAAACCAGTTGATAAAGTATAAATGAAAAGAATCAAGCAGCTAGTAAACCGTTTGATTCTTTTTTTATCATATTTTCTTTAGCATGAATGACTTTTTTAATTGCTTGCGAATCATGACAGCCAAAGCTTCTTAAAATGCGTGCAGCAGGTGTAGGCATTAGTGAGCTCCTCACTGCAGGCTAACCTACCCTTACATCAAATTATCTTTGTAGTGCTAATGCAATGAGGATGAATCTGGTCGATTACTGGATTTCTTGAGGTACAGTTTCCAGAGTGATTTAAGCAGTCTGTATTCTTCTGGTCTTTTTGAATTTATTTCATGACCTTGTGCGCGCAGAGCATTGAGAGAACCTACAAGCATTTGAACCATATGAAAACGATCAATCACGATACCAGCGTTGGTGAAACATTCTATCCTGATAGTAAAAATTTGGAGCTATAGAAACGGTTTTGACGTCTTAAACTTTTTGAGGAAAGCAGTAATTAGTTTTTACGGTTCATTCTGAACATTTGAACTTCCTCGTGTCTGTCAGCATCAATACAAGTGAAATGCAAAGTGCAGTTAACGCCTTTAAACTCGTCTAAGTCCAGATGTTCAGGTAAATAATCAGAGTTGCTGTTAAATTTATGCGAGCAGAAGCTCAGCAGGCTGGGAAATAAGCAGTATTTGCCTACCAATCGGATTGAACTATTAAGCGCTTATTGCAGCTGTGACTCTAAACTTTCAATAAATATTCAGTATAGTTGGTACTTTTTATAAGAAGCAAGAAAAATATTTCTTCTATTTTTAGGGCTTAAAATATGCGACTTTAAAAGTTTCGATTATTTCTCTTCATCCAAAACAAGATTAGTACATTTTGGTATTAAGACTTTTATTATTTATCCTTTGTCAATATTTTCGTTAATCAAATTTAATTCAATATTTTATATCAAGAATATTGGAATAGTGGTTAAACTTTTCTCTAAAAGTTAGAGAAACATATTTCATCGGTTGAATTTTTAAGTTCTTAAAGAAAAGCACATTAACTCTAACATCGTAAGGTAAACCAACGTAATATGTTAAATATAAAATTTAGTTATTACTAGTATATACTAATAATATATATCATTTTAAAGTTAATTTAAGACAGTACACTTCACTCTATTGCTTATAAAACTTTTGAAATAAGTTTAGTTAATTTTTTGTTTGTAGAGTAAAAAGCGAAAGGAAGCTTATCCAATGGCTATAGTACGACTAGATCATTTAGTATTAACAGTTAACAATGTAAAAGTAACAACTGATTTTTACCGTCATTATTTTGATATTAAAGCAGTTAATTTTCAGAATGGCAGAACTGCTTTGAAGTTCGGACATCAAAAAATTAATTTGCATGAAGTAGGTCATGAAAGACCCTAAAGCTGCCTATCCAACACCTGGATCTGTTGATATCTGCCTAATTAGTGATACACCGATTGATGATTTGCTGGAAGAATTCGAAAAAAATAATTTACCTATTGTTTTGGGACCTGTAATTAGAACTGGAGCAGAAGGTAAGATTCGTTCAATATATGTAAGAGATCCAGACCAGAATTTGATTGAAATTTCAAATTATATCAATTAGTAATATTTAAATAGTAAACGCATATCTAACATGATTCTTAAATTTAGGGATCATGTTTTTTCGTAAATTTTTAAAAATTTTATCTCAATTTCGCGTAATTAATATTAGTACAAAGAAAAGGAGGGAATTGATGAGAATCAAAGATACAGTTAATAATTTAATTGAAGAAGCAATAAATGAACGTGCAAGTGACATTTTTTTCTTATTGCAGAGAAATAAGTTAGTAGTTAATTTTAGAACAATTGCCGGAATAGATAATCAAGCTCAATATTCAGTGAATGAAGGAAAAGAAATAATTAATTTTTTGAAATTTGGTGCTCAAATGGATATAGCTGAACATCGGAGACCACAAGTGGGGGCTTTTGAATATAAGTATAAAAATGTTGTGTACTATTTAAGACTTTCCAGCATTGGGGATTTTAATGATAATGAATCTTTAGTTGTGAGGATTATTTATCAAATTAACTCTGGCAAATACTTTTTTAATAGGCAAATTGAAAAGTTAACAGACTTAACTAGAAGAAGGGGATTGATAATTACCAGTGGGCCAACTGGGTCAGGTAAAACAACTACTATGTATAATTTGGCAAAAATAGTAGGTAAAAACCAAATGGTAATGACTATTGAAGATCCTGTTGAAATTCAAGAGGCGGATTTCTTGCAAACACAGGTTAATTTAGCAGCTGATATTAGCTATGAGGGACTACTTGAAGCATCTTTGCGCCATCGACCAGACATTCTGGTTATTGGAGAAATTAGAAATAAAGTCACTGCAAGATTAGCTGTAGATGCAGCTTTAAGTGGACACCTTGTCTTTGCTACGGTTCATGCCAAAAGCACTTTACAAACTATTTCTAGATTAGAAAGTTTACACGTTAGTACAGCAGATTTGTATAACTGTTTGACGGCTGTATGTTATCAACGCCTTTTACCTACAGCAGATGGTTTTGCCTGTTTGATGGATATTGATAGCGGCTCCCAATTGCAAGAAGATATTAGCCAAGAAAAAAGGGCAGATTTTGTCTCTTGGCCAGAAAATTTAAGTGAGCTCAAAGAAAGAGGAAAAATAAGTGCGCAAATATTTGACCAATATCAACAAGGATAAATTAACGAGTAAAGAACGACTAGAATTTTTGGAATATTTACAAAATAGTTTATCTAACGGCTTTTCCCTTAATGCGAGTTTAGAAATGATGCCAGTAATATGGCCAAATCACAAAAATATTTTTATTAGATTGTGTACTGAAATTCAAGCAGGAAAGAAATTGAGTTCAGAAATGTTAAAGTTAGGTTTTTCTAAAACAATAGTAACTCAAATCGAATTATCAATGGCACAAGGAAATTTAACAGAATGCCTGACTCAAATTGCCACACTGAATCGCTTGAAAAATGATCAGCTTAAAAAACTAAAATCTGAGCTGACCTATCCCTTTGTTTTAGTTTTAATGATGATTTTCCTTTTACTATTTATGCAAACTTTTGTAGCAAATCAATTTGCTGAATCTGGTGAACATACTGGCGATTTCATGTTGTTAATTTTATTATTTTCCTGCTTAGTAATAATTTGTTTTATGAGTAAAGTGTTACTTTTACTAAAAAAGCAAGATTATGCTTCTTTATGTAAACTGAGGCATTTCCCCATTATTGGGCCCTTAGTTCAAATATATGTGGAATATATTTTAATTTACGATGTTGGACTTTTGCTTGCAAGTGGGTTCTCTTTACAAAAAATTTGTGATTATGCTGCTATGCAGGTTGAAGGCTCATTACAACAACAAATTGGCTTGAGTGTGGGTAAGCAGTTGGCTCAGGGAATAAGTCCTGACTTAATAATCAAAAAAGAGAATTTTTTACCGAATGAATTACTTTTGTTATTACAAACCGGTTCAAAGAAAATAGATTTAAGTAAAAAATTCATGCTTCTAGGACACGCACTTTTTAATGAATTAGCACAAAAGATAGAAAAATTGATTGTGAACATACAACCTTTTTGTTTTATTTTAATAGGGTTATGTATTATTGGCTTATATTTAAAGTTACTCTTACCAATGTATGCAATGATGCAAAAGATTTGAGGAATAATGATGAAGAAAAAAATACTAAATTTGATACCTAAGCAGAGTAAAGTTAAAGGATTTACTTTAATAGAAATGGTAGTTGTAGTTGCAATAATTATGATGCTTTTAGTGATTATTGCCCCGAACTTAGCCAAACAGAAAAACAATGCAAATAAAAAAACGGATGACGCCTTTAAATCAACTTTACAAACTCAAGTAACTTTATACGAAGATGATAAAGATCGTAATGGTAAAACAATCAGTTTTCAGAACATGTTTGAAGATGGTTATCTAACTAAGAAGCAACTGACAAAGTCGAAGGACTATGCTGTAAAAGATGGTATCGTTGAAAAGAATGCTAAATAAAGTTAATTTAAAAGGATTTACTCTCGTAGAAATGGTTATTACCTTGGCCATAGCAATAATCATCACAGGAATAGGTGCAATAGAGTTAAATGCTTATAAAGAAAAATTAATTTTAGAGAATACAGTTGGAGAAATTAGGAGTGCAGTGGAACAAGCCGCTCGTGTTTCAGCAACAAGTAAACAAGCATGTGTTATTAAATATTTTCCGGATTTGAAAGAAATAGAATTTGTCGGAGATAATTACTTTAAATCATTAAAAATAAGCCAGCCAATACATGTTTATAATTTGTCTAATTTACAAATATCAACTACCGGTTCAATGGCTCCTCATACTATTACCATCAGTAACGATAAAAATACACGAAAGATAAAATTACAAATGACTTGGGGACGTGCTATAAATGATTCATAAAAAAATGTGTGGCTTTTTAGTAATGGAAAGCATGATTGGATTAATAATCGCATGTGTTGGAATTACCACTGTAGAATTAATAATTGGGGAAAGTAGACTTATTGAAAGGAAAATTGAGCAAAAAACTGACCGTACTTATGCTTGGAACGTGATGAAAAAAACCAACGTTAAACAGGTAATGGTGCATGACCGCCTTTATCGCTTTGTAGATAATAAAAAAATTCTCGATGTAAAAAATAATAAAAAATATGAAATTAAGAAGTAAAGGCTTTATTTTAGCTGAAACAATGCTCTCAGTTCTTATTACCTTAATTGTAGTATTGATGTTACAAAATTTGTTAAAGACATTGACATTAGCTAATAAAGCACACCATAAAACAGATGATGTTGTTTTTTCATATGTGCAATTAAATCGGTTTATAAATGAAGAAAAGGGTATAAAGGCTTATACCTTACCTAAAGATTCAAATTTCTCAAAAGCAGTGTTTGTAAAAACAAATATGAAGAATGAGACAACTACCTATTATTTGACGCTATACAAAGATATGGTACGTGTGACAACACCTAAAGGAGGGCACATGCCTTTATTACTGAATGTTGAAAAAGCTGATTTTCTTACAAAAGATAGGTTGATTAAAATAAATGTAATGGAAAAAGATGGTAGAAAGTCTGAATTATACTTTAAATTTAATTCTCGTCCCAATTTGAAGAAGAAGGTAGTAAATGATAAAAAGCAAAAGTTGGAAAATAAGAGGTAACGCACTTTTAAGTAGTGTCTTAGTTTTGACTACCTGTTTGATTTTTATTCAATTTTATTTAGAAGTTTATCAGGAAAGTATGGAAAATAATTTTTTATTGATTGAATATCTGATTAATAATTGATTTGCTTGCTCTTATAACCTTGTTTCTATTAAAATTAAAATGGTTAGGAGATAAGGGGAAGAAATTATGGATAATATAGAAAAACTTTTTAATAATTTTTTGGATTGTGTTAAGTGTTTACAAGAAGCATTGAATGTCTCTTTGGGTGATGCTCTAGTTGAAACCTTTGACAATTTAGAAAATAATCAGATAAAAGTTGAGTTGGGAGCTCCTGACAAAGAGACCGTTCAAAAATTGAGTCAAAAGTATGCTAATTTGCACTACGATCAGCTTTCACCAAAAATTAAGATACAAATCTTCACTTTGTTAGTTTTAAAAGCTGTTAATGAAGATGGGCTAGATGTTAATCAAATGCCGACTCCACCTGCTATTGCTACTGTTATCGCTATGTTTATGCTCAAACTGTTGCCAAAAGAAAAACTAATTATTATTGACCCGGCAATTGGTACTGGCAATTTGCTATTTTCTGTAGTCAGACAACTAAAAAATTCCAACCATTCTAAAGCGGATTTTGAACTTTATGGTATTGATAATTATGAAGAAATGCTAAGCTTTGCAGATATTGCAGCCCATTTGAATAAAATTGATATTGAAATGTTTTGTCAAGATGGTTTAACTCCTTGGATGTTTCCCAGCCCAGATGTTGTTGTAAGTGATTTGCCTGTAGGTTATTATCCGGTTGATGATAATGCTGCTAATTTTGCTACTAAATCTGTGAAAGGTCATTCGCTTGCTCACCTTTTATTTATAGAACAAATTATTAAGAACCTCAGGCCAGCTGGTTATGCTTTTCTACTCGTACCACAGACAATTCTTTCTGGTAAAGGCGGCAGTGACTTCATGCCTTGGCTGTCAGAAAAAGTTTTTTTACGGTCAATAATTGAATTGCCTGACAATGCTTTTCAAAACAAATTTAACCAAAGATCAATTTTAATTTTTCAAAATCATGGAAAAAATGCCAGAAATAGTGAAGTATTTCTCACAAAGTTAGACTCGTTTAAAAAGGAAGAAGACCTAATAAAGCTTAATGTTAAACTAAATGAGTGGTATACTAAAAATATTAATTGATTTGTGAAAAGTTAATAATTCAAGTTTATGGAGGGAATTACATTTATGAAAAAAGTTTTAGCAATCAACTCAGGCAGCTCTTCTTTTAAATATAAGTTGTTTGCTTTACCAGAAGAAAAGGTTTTGGCAGAAGGAATTGCCGACAGAGTAGGCATTAATGGTTCCTCTTTCCAAATTGAACTGGCAAATGGCGAAAAACATACTGAGAAAGTTGCAATTCCAGATCAGGAAACTGCTGTTAATTTATTGCTTTCGGCTTTGAAGAAATACCATGTTGTTAATGACCTAAGCGAAATTGTTGGTGTAGGTCATAGAATAGTTGCGGGTGGCGAAGAATTTACCGATTCGGCACTAATTGACAAGGATAAGTTACAAAAAATTTATGATTTAAAAGAATATGCCCCCCTTCATAATCCTGCAGAAGGCAAAGGCATTGAAGCCTTTATGAAATTACTACCAGGTGTTCCTGAAGTAGGCGTGTTTGATACATCATTTCACCAAACTTTGGATCCTGTTCACTACATGTATTCAATTCCATATCATTATTATGAAAAATATGGCGTACGTAAATATGGAGCCCATGGTACTTCAGTTCGTTATATAGTTGGTCGTGCGGCTCAAATGCTTGGTAAAGATGCCAAGGATTTGAGCCTGATTGTTTGTCATCTTGGTTCCGGAGCATCGATTACTGCAGTTAAAGGTGGCAAGTCTTTTGATACATCTATGGGCTTCACTCCATTAGCAGGCATCACTATGGGTACTCGTTCCGGTGATGTTGATCCATCTGTTTTGCAATATATCATGAATAAAGACCATATTGATATTAACGAAATGATTGATATTTTGAATGATAAATCTGGTCTATTAGGTATTTCTGAGATTTCCTCAGATATGCGTGACCTAGAGAAAAATTCTGATAAAAAAGCTGATCTTGCTAGAGCTATTTTTGTAAATCGTGTCATTCAATATATTGGTTCTTACATGGTTGAAATGAAAGGTGCAGATGCGATTATTTTCACTGCTGGAGTAGGTGAGCATGATTCTGGTATTCGTGAAAATATCATTAAATCATTTGAATTTATTGGTTTAAACCCTGATTTAGAAGCAAATAAATCAAATGGTGAGAAATTTATTACGAAGCCAGATTCAAAAATTAAAGCTTTAGTTATTCCAACTGATGAGGAATTAATGATTGAACGGGATGTCGTTCGTTTAGCTCACTTGAGTTAATGATGAAATTTATAATAAAATAGAGAAGTTGCTAAGAAAAAATTAGCGACTTTTTTTGTTTATTTTTGATATTATAGTATTCGAAAAGCAAAGCATCATCATAATGAAATATTATATTTGATTGGCAAAAAACAAATTGGCTCAAAAATTTCGAGACAAACTTAATAGTGATGGCTGAGCTGGTCTGACTATCAAAATAATTTGCAAAAGTATGGTCGGCTGCGATAGAAAATAACTGTAAACCTGAAGGAAATGGTAAAGGAAAAATAAATGATTAAATTAGTTGCAATTGATGTTGATGACACACTATTAAATAGTCAGGGAAGGTTACTTCAATCTACTATTGAAGTAGTTAAGAAGGCAGTAGCGCGAAATATCAAGGTAGTACTCTGTTCTGGACGACCATTAGCTGGTGTGAAGCATTTTTTGAATGAACTAGGAATAGTTCAAGACAATCAATATGTTGTTACTTTTAATGGCGCTGTCATTGAGACGGTGACAGGTAAGACTCTTCAACAATTGGGAATTGATCAAACAACTTATGAAAAGATTGACCAATATTCTAAAGAGCATGGCGTGGCTTACAATGTTGTCGCTGAAAACAGTGCAATCATTACAAGTAATTTAAATGTTAATCGAATTACTATTGTCCAGGCGTGGGAAAATAGTGCTGGTGTTCTAATCAGAAGGCCTGATGAACTACCTAAAGATGAACAAATAATTAAGGCTGTTTTTGCTGACGAAAAAGTCAAGCTTGACGAAGTTGAAGCTAATGTTGTAAAAACCTTTGGCAAAGAAAATTATGTGGTGCGAGCAGCCGATAACTTTTTAGAAATAATGCATCCAGATGTTAACAAGGGGGTGGCACTTAAATTTTTGACAAAAAAACTAGGATTTGAAACTAATGAAGTGATGGCAATTGGGGATGAGCGAAACGATATACCTATGTTTAGGGTTGCAGGAACTTCAGTAGTTATGGCAAATGGCTCTTCTAAAGCGAAAAACCAAGCTAACTTTGAAACTGCATCAAATAATCAAGATGGAATTGCCTTGGCTTTTGACCAATTTGTTTTTTAGATAGAATTCAAGGTTCCGCTTTGACATTAGGCAATTTCGCTTTGTTATGCTATAATTGTATTACCTAAAGCGGGGGTGTTTTGGGATTCGACAGGCGTAGATTCGCATTGACTGCGGTTCGTAGGTCACGTCTACGTAAAAACGTCACAGTTTTATAACTGCAAATAAAGAAAATTCTTACGCATTAGCTGCCTAGTTTAGGCGCATGTGTTGCTTGCTTTCGGATTACTCACGTCTGAATTCAAGTATCAACTTAGTGAGTTACGTTTAACTACCTCATCTGAATAGTTAAAAAGAGTCATTCCAGGTTAGCTAGTCCATACTAGCCCTGTTATATGGCGTTTTGGACTAGTGAAATTCAAATAATATAACTATGATCGTAGATGTCAGTGACGGAATGCGTTTGGACAGGGGTTCAATTCCCCTCACCTCCATAAAATATACCAATAAGGCCCTATGAATAAAGCGTTCATAGGGTTTTATTTAGCTCTTTGTCAAACATCCTAAAGTAGGAAGCAGATAGAAGTATGACAATACTTTTATCTGCTTCTTCTTTAGCATGAATCACTTCTTTAATTGCCAGCGGATCATTGGCAGCCAAAGCTTCATAAAATGCCTGCAGCAGGTTGTAGGCATTAGTAAGCTCCGTGCTGCAGGCGATGCCTTCGTTGACTATCTGCTCTTGCGTCAGATTGTCTTTGCAATTCCAATTGTAATGCGGATGTAATGCGGATGAATTTTGTCGAGTGCCTGGTACTGCTTGAGATACAGTTTCCACGGTGATTTAAGCAGTTTGTATTCTCTGCTGGTCTTTTTGAATTTCTTCATGACCTGCATGCGCAGAGAGTTGAAGGAGCGCGTAAGCATTTGTACCATGTGAAAGCGATCAAGCACAATCTCAGCGTTGGGGAAGCATGCTCGCACAATGTCCTGATAGTAAAAATTCAGGTCCAGAGAAACTGTTTTGACGCCTTGCAAAGCCGCTGGCGCAAACTTTTTGCAGTAGGCTATAATTGCTTTTTTATAGCGTGTGCGGAGAATCTGCACCACCTCGTGCTTGTCGGCATCAAGACAAATAAAATGCAGGGTGCGGTCAACGCCTTTAAACTCGTCGAAGGCTAGATGCTCCGGCAAATAATCATAGCTGCTATTAAACTGATGCGAGCAAGAGCCCAGCACTCTTTGCACCGTATTGACAGAGACATTGTTTTCCCGGGCAATGCTGGTCATTGAACGGTCTTCTGTTAAGGCACTGAGAATTTTAAGCTTTGCAGGCTGGGAAATACAGCAGTATTTGCCTACCAGGTCAGATTGAGCCATTGAGCGTTTATTGCAGGTGCGACACCAGACTCTCTGCTTAAAAAGTCTAATAATGACTGGCTGACTGGCATTGGCAGCAGGATAGCGGATTTCGGTTTTCAAACGGCCATTGTGTCCGCATCCTGTGAGCCACAAAAGGGACATTTGGGCTGCAATAAGACAGCTTGGTAAACTTTTTGTTTATGGCCGTTAACCAAACGGCAGAAATAATCTTCAAAAACAATGTTTTGATCTTTAATATCAAGCGCAAATTTAATATAATTATTAAAAGAGGACATAATTCAAACCTTCTATAAAATATTGGGTGAAGTTAATATTTTATTACAAGAAGCAAGAGGAAGATGTCCTCCTTTTTTATGCAATAAAAAACCTATTAACAGCTAAGTCATCAACAGGATAAATTATAGAGCCTTTAAGAAATCTAAATTCGAACAATGATCTCTTTGAAGTTTCTTGTTTCGAAAATTGCAATTTTAAGTTGAACACTCTACTTGATCTGATAGATGCAATCTAATCTTCTTTCATATAATTCATCGGGTGTGTGGTAGGCTAAGATCTTGCGGGGCAGGTTATTGCACCATTCCTCAATGCCATAGATTTGCCTTAAGTCATAATCCTTGATGGTCTTGCCTTTGGGAATGAAGCGCCGAATTAGCCGGTTGTGCCGCTCAACCCCGCCCTTCTCACAAGAAGTATAGGGGTGCGCGTAGTAGACCAGCGTCTGCGCTGCTTCTTCTAACTGGGCTAGATCCGCAAACTCAGAACCATTATCGGTGGTGATGGTCTTAAAAACTTCGTGCCAGTGTTCCTGGTATTGGCTGCGTAAAACTTGGATAATTATGCGGTCTTGCACAGCAAGATGTTGGCCTTTTTGGTGAGTAGATATGGTAGAATTAAGGGAGTTCATTGGTAACTTCTTTCTAGAATTTTGTAGTTAATTACATTCTATCAAAGAAGTCCAATGGACTTTTTTCATTTTCTAATCAGGGCAAGTGTTCAACTTCATTTTACAATTTACCAAGTTTCTTATTTTCAAAATATTTAAATCTTATTTTTTACTTAAGCCAATTAATTCTAGAGTAGACAATATAACTTCACCAGCAGTTAAATCAGCCGTTACTTTGCTGACTTGATCTCGTTTAGCATCTTTGCCTAATATTTCGTTTAAATTATCATCAGAACCATCTTCTGATATCAAGTTACCTCTGCCTTTTATTGGCCGTATGACATATCTTCCGGGTTTAATATCAAGTCCTACTAGCCATATACCAGCACTTAATTTTGTTTTATAAGTATATTTATCTGGTGTTGGCGTGAAGCTTGTAGACTCTATCCAGTCTAACTTAATTTTGTCGTTTTTTATTAAGTTGGTAGTAAAAGAAGTTACCTGATCGCTTTTAACATTTTTTCCTAAAATAACGTTAATAGTGAAATCGCTATTAGATAAATTACCATTGCCCTTGACTGCTTTAATAACGTATCTGCCTGGCTTAATATCTCTACCGACCTTATACTTACCAGCACCTAAAGTAACTGCTTTAGCTGTGTTCTTCACTGGCATAAATTTGGTAACCTTTTTGGAAGCGTAGTCAGAAAGGCTTTTCCTCTTTTTTACAGATGATGGTTTTTTTGAATGATGTGAGCTAGTCTTGTATGTCTCATCATGATTTTCGGCATTATTTAAATCTGGTACAAAGAAACCACAAATTAAAACTAGTACTAGTCCCCATACCCACCAACGTTTTACTAATAGTTCCTTTGATGGATTTTTACTTGGTGTTAATGCTTCTTTATAATCTTTTCTATTTTTTAATTTTTTATCACTAATAATTATGTAAATAACAAATATTATTAGTGCAATTATCCATAAGAATTTCATTTGCATCTCCCACTATATTTTTAACAATACAATTACAATTTACCATTTTTATAAATGACTTAAAAGAATAAATTGGCATATGTTTTTCAGTGCTATTGAACATCATATTCTACATGAACAATTTTTCTTAGAATTCTTCTCTACCGATTTTTGTTTAAAACAATCGAATCATAGTCATTATTTTCAGGAATTAAGATGACTTTATTTCCAAAAAACTTTACACGTTTATCGTAGCCTCATCATCTACTAAAATAGCTGCTAAGTCACCATTTTCAACAGTTGGTTTTCTTATAAGCGTTACTAATGATCCGTCCGGGTTTAGAGGCTGCAAGGAATTTACTTTGCAATATAGCATGAACAGCTTATTAGAAGGTACATGGTTAAATTTTAGATCACGGTATCTTGATGCGACACATATTAAGGGCCGCTCTGGTTACTTTATGAAAAGTGCTGAAAAAGGGCTTTCTTATTTACTTACTCATGATGACATTAAATGGCTGATTACAGTTTTTTTGTTGCTAATGTTGGTTTTCAAGCAGTTGTTCCCATGTTAAATTTTTATTAAAACAGGAAATGAAGGTCTCGGTAAACCTAGTAAGTGTTTTTACACAGTAGCTGCGGTTGCCATTATTATTGGCAATTTTATTTACTTGCGTACTAATAAGAATATGAAACTTGGTACACAAATGATTATGATTGCTCTATTAATAATGGGGGCTTCCTAATTATGCTTGATGTCCAGTCATTTGTTTGGGTCACTTTTGGTTACGCATTGGTTTTGGTTAGTAGCGTCTGGTCACAGGCAAACTTTTTACCATTTTTCACGCAGAAACTCCGCCTCAATTTAAGGAAACAACAACATCAATTTCGACATCACTAACCTGAATATGTTATTAGTTAGTGGCTTCTTAATTAAAGCAGAAGTTCATTCTAATTTTGTTGTGGCTTCCGTCTGCATGTTTCTTTCTGTGTTCATTTCCCTAGCTACTGGTTTGAGTAAATTGGGTAGGCTGGAAAAGTTACACTAATAAAAAACAACGTAAAACTTATTTTTTAGACAAGCAATGGTCTAATATATTATAAATAGCTGGATTCTTATAAATTGCTACAACATCATATTTTAATTTAGGTAAGTTTGGTAAGAAAGTAACATATTTAGCATAAATTGTTGGTAATGGCAGTTCATCTGGATAGATAGCTATACCATAATCTAAAACAACATTCGATAATGCAGCGTCGAAACTGTCTAAATAAATAATTTGGTCATAGTGAATATTCTTTTTTGCTAAAATATTTTTAATTTTTGTTTGTACATCATTCTTATCTGTAGCAGTCCATTTTTGCAAGAAAAGGGGCTGCTTTTTTATAACATTCCTTTTTAGCCTACCATCTTGATTAACAGCTTTTTTGCTCAGTAAAATCCCAAAATTGGCAGTTCCGATTTTCTTAACATGAATATTCTTAATTTTACTTACCGCTGTTGAGAAACCAATCAGCACATCGTAATCCTCTGCATCAAGTTTCGGTATACTAGTAGCAAAATTTTCGGTATCTAATTGTAATTGTAAGCCTGAATTGTTTTTTGTAAGTAATCGCGCTAAGCTAACGGCCCAATAATCAAAACCATGTAAATAATGTATTCTCAACGTTTGAAATGAATCATTTAACTGACTAATTTTTTCATTAAATTCATAATATTTCTTAAGTATCGGTACTGCACAGTGATACAGATTAATACCCGCTAAAGTAACTTTAAAATGGGAAGTTGAACGATCAATCAGTTGCACGCCTAAATCTTCCTCTAAATTTTTTATTGCGTTACTAATGGCTGTTTGAGAAACAAAATTTCTCTTAGCGGCCGGAGTAAATCCTTGAGTTTCTACAACATCTATAAAATATTTATATGCTAATAGGCTATATTTCATCACATTTTGTCCTTTTACTTATAACTTTATCTAATAAGTTATCATCATTATATGTTAGCGCTTACTAAAAAGCGAGGGTAAAATTGAATTGTAACGACAGTTACCTTTACTAAATTAGTTTTGTAACTAAAAAGGAGAAGTATAATGGCTGAAAAATATATTTTAGCGATTGATGAAGGTACTACAAGTACACGTGCAATTATTTTAGACCATTCTGGTAAAAAAGTAATTGATTCACGGAAAGAGTTTAATCAATATTTTCCTAAACCTGGCTGGGTAGAACATGATGCTAACGAAATTTGGAATTCAGTTTTATCGACTATTGCCAATTCGTTTATTAATTCAGGAATTAAGCCTAACCAGATTGCCGCTATTGGTATCACTAACCAACGGGAAACTACTGTAATTTGGGATAAGAAAACTGGCTTGCCAATCTACCACGCAATTGTCTGGCAATCTCGGCAAACTTCAGATATTGCCGATAAAATCATTGCTGACGGGTATTCCGATATGATCCATGAAAAAACCGGTTTAATCCCTGATGCATATTTCTCTGCAACTAAAATTCGCTGGATACTTGACCATGTTCCTAGCGCTCAGGAGCGTGCTGAAAATGGTGAATTATTATTTGGCACCATCGATTCATGGCTCGTCTGGAAACTGACTGGCGGCAAAGTTCATGTTACTGATTACACTAATGCCAGCCGGACAATGCTTTTTAACATTACCAAACTTGATTGGGATGATGAGATACTAAAATTATTAAATATTCCTAGAAAAATTTTACCGGAAATTCGTTCTAATTCTGAAATTTATGGCACTACTGCGGAATATCACTTCTATGGCAGTCAAGTTCCCATAGCCGGAATGGCTGGTGACCAGCAATCAGCTCTGTTTGGTCAATTAGCTTTTGAACCAGGAATGGTTAAAAACACTTATGGTACCGGTGCGTTCACTGTTATGAATACAGGGGAAAAGCCAAAATTCTCGGCCAATAACTTGTTAACGACTGTGGCATATGGCATTAATGGCAAAGTAAATTATGCTTTAGAAGGTAGTATTTACGTTGCCGGTTCTGCTATTCAGTGGTTGCGTGATCAATTGGGCATTATTGATGACGCTCCTCAATCAGAAGAAGCCGCAAAACGTTCCAAGGATAACAATGAAGTTTTTGTCGTCCCAGCATTTACCGGTCTAGGTGCTCCTTACTGGGACTCAAATGTCCGTGGTTCAGTCTTTGGCTTAACTAGAGGTACGACAAGGGATGATTTTACAAAAGCAACTCTACAATCTTTGGCTTATGAAAGTCGCGATGTTATTGATACTATGCATGAAGATACCAAAATTAAAATTCCTAAATTAAAAGTCGATGGCGGTGCTGCCAATAACGACTATCTAATGCAATTCCAGGCAGACATTTTAGGAATTGAAATAGAGCGTGCGGCTAATCTTGAAACAACCGCTTTAGGTGCTGCTTTTCTTGCTGGTTTAGCTATTGGCTATTGGAAAGATTTCGAGGATATAAAGAAAATCCAAAAAGTCGGCAAGATATTTAAACCACAAATGAGTGGCGCTGAAAGAGACCATCTTTATGAAGGGTGGAAGTCAGCTGTTAAGGCTGCTCAAAGTTTTTCATACAAACCTTACCAAAAGAATTAGTTAACAGTTTTACTAAAAGAAAGAGGTTATACCATGGCGTTTTCAATTAAAACCAGACAGGAAGAAATTGAACGTTTAAAAAATGAAAAATTAGATTTATTGGTTATCGGTGGCGGTATTACTGGAGCTGGCGTTGCATTGCAAGCTAGTGCAGCTAAGATGAAAACCGGTTTAATCGATATGCAGGACTTTGGTGGCGGAACTTCATCACGTTCAACCAGGTTAGTTCATGGTGGTATTCGCTATCTTAAGACTTTTGATGTCCAAGTAGTTTCTGATACAGTCAAGGAACGTGCAATAGTTCAGCATATTGCTCCTCATATGACTCGGCCTGATCCTATGATTTTACCAATTTATGATGAGCCGGGAACAACCTTTACCATGTTTTCCGTCAAAGTAGCAATGGATCTATATGATCATTTAGCTGGAATCGAGGGTGACTCTCCTTTAATTAAGTATGCCAACTATACAATGGATAAAGCAGAAACTTTAAAACGGGAGCCACAATTAAACAGCGAAAATCTACAAGGCGCAGGCGTTTACCTAGACTACCAAAACAATGATTCACGTTTAGTAGTAGAAAATGTCAAAAAGGCACATGAATTAGGATGTTTGGCTGTTAGTCGGCTGAAATGCATTGCGATTTTACATAACGAGCAAAAGCAGGTTAACGGCGTACGTGTCCATGATAACTTGACCGGTGAAGAATTTGAAATTCATGCGGATGTAGTTATTAACACCTCTGGGCCTTGGTCCGATTTAGTAAGACAGGAAGATAAAGCTGTTTATAAAAAGCCGCGTCTGCGTCCTACAAAGGGTGTTCACTTAGTAGTTGACCAATCGCGCTTGACTGTGCCGCAACCAACTTACTTTGGTTCAGGTACAGCAGACGGTCGTATGATTTTTACTATTCCTAGAGAAGGTAAAACCTATTTTGGCACTACCGATACCGACTTTACCGGTGATTATGCTCATCCTACTGTTGAACAAAGTGATGTCGATTATTTGTTAAATATTATTAATAAGAAGTATCCTTCCGCTCATTTAACTATTAACGATATTGAAGCCAGCTGGGCTGGAGTTCGTCCTCTAATTGAAGTCGAAGTTGAAGGCAATGAAGCAGCAGATGCAGCAACTGGTGCCAGTGTCTCTGACAGTACTTCAGCGCCGTCCGCTGTATCTCGCGGTAGTTCATTAACTGAAGCTGAGGATGGCTTAATTACTCTAGCTGGTGGTAAATTAACAGATTATCGTATTATGGCTAATGGTGCCATGAAGAAAATACAGCAAAAGCTTCATGACAAGTTTTCTAAGAACTTTACTTTACAAAATTCTGCTGAAATTAAAGTTGCAGGTGGTGACTTTGATTCAGACCATGCAGAAGAAGAACTTGCTCGAATTGCTAAAGATGGCGTAGCAGCCGGAATTACTGCTGATGATGCCAAGGAAATTGCCAACTTGTTTGGTTCACAAGCAGAGCAAATCTATGACTATGCAAAAACCATTAAGCCCGCTGCAGGATTAAGTCTTGGCGAAACAGCTGCCCTTGATTATTCACTAGCTGAAGAAATGACATTGACACCTGTTGACTATCTCTTAAGGCGTACTTATCACATCTTATTCAAGAGTGATACTTTAAACCAGGTTAAAGAAGGTGTCGTTAACCATATGTCTGATTACTATGGCTGGGATAAAGAGCAAAAGACTCAATATGTACATGATTTAGAGCAGGAAATAGCACAATCACGACTAGATAAACTAAAGAATAAAAAATGATAGATTAGCAAAAAGAAAGTAGTAAATTATTCCCCTAAAAAGCCCGTCAAGATAAACTGGCGGGTTTTTTCTTGCCCTTTTTTAAGCACACTATTACAATTAAATTATTTTATGTGAGCAGGGGCTAGCAAAAAGTATTATTATAACAATAATAAATGTTGTCATATTTGAAAAAATAGTTTTAAATTTACATCTTAAAAGATTAAACTATTAGAGAGGTGATTAAAATGGAGCCAATTTTTCTTACTCCTTATTTTAGACCCAAAATTTGGGGTGGACGCAAATTGAAAACAATCTTTAATTATAATATTCCGGATGGCAAGGTTGGAGAAGCTTGGGTAATCTCCGGCTATAAAGAGGATGCTTCTACAGTAATCAATGGTCAATTTAAAGGGCAAAGTCTGCGTCAGGTTTATCAAGAAAACCCGACGCTATTTGGCAACCCTGAAAGTAAAGAATTTCCGCTGCTGGTAAAGTTCCTGGATGCAAATGATAATTTGTCTGTTCAGGTTCATCCCAATGATGAATATGCTCGCAAAGTAGAAAACGATAGTGGCAAAACTGAAAGCTGGTATGTTTTGCAGGCTGATCCTGGATCATATCTAATTTACGGGCATACTGCCAAAACTCGCGCGGAACTGGCTGAAATGATAGAAAAGGGAGAATGGGATAAACTTTTACGCAAAGTACCAGTAAAAACTGGTGATTTCTTTTATGTCCCTTCAGGAACAATCCACGCCCTTACTAAGGGAATATTGGTTATTGAAACCCAACAATCTAGTGATGTAACATACAGGTTGTATGACTATGATCGTGTTGACCAAAAAACTGGTAAGAAACGCGAACTGCATACCCAAAAATCAATCGCTGTTACTCAAGTCCCACATGTTGATCCTAAACTGGATATTACAATAGATCACGTGCAGGATGCTACTATTAAAACTTTGGTTGCACCACCCGTTTCACCTCATTTTTATTTGTGGCAAATCGATTTAGCTGGGAAATGGCACACCGGCTTAAATAGTCACCCCTACTTATTAGTAACAATCATAAAGGGGACAGGTACACTTCAAATTGAAAATAAATCATATGACCTATCAATTGGAACAAATCTGATAATTCCTAATAATATTAAAAAATTTACATTCGCAGGTAATATGAAATTGGTTATTTCTGCGCCGAACAATTAAGGGGAATAATAAAATATGATCTATATAGCTTGTGGCTCAATTATGGTAGTAGTTGGGCTATTATGGCTCATTTCACCTTCGAAAAGACCTTGGCCGTTTTACGGATATTATTCGTACTTGGCCACAGTGAATAAAGCAAGTTTTAAATTTGCTCAGCATAAAGCAGGAGGTTATTTTATTATATTTGGTTTAATTCAATTATTATTAGGAGTTGGTATCCATTTACTTAAATGGGATCGTTACTTTTTACTTTGGCTGCTGACATTTTATCTTTTCATTATCTTTCCAATCATGGCTACTGAAAAAAGTCTAAAAAAATTTTTGATAAATCGTCATGAACTGCCAGCAGATTATATAGACCCTGACAAAGTAAAAAAGGAGAGAACAAAAGGATTTAGGGACAGAAAATGAAACTGAAAATTTTAATGGTCGAGGATGATCAGTCGGTTGCAGAAATGATGGGGATGTTTTTCGAAAAAGAAGGATGGTCCATGGATGTTGCCACTGATGGGGAACAAGCCGTTAAAATGTTTGCTGAGAATCCTGATCAATATGATTTGATCACTCTAGACCTTAATTTACCTAAAAAAGATGGCATAGAAGTTGCTAAAGAAGTTTGTGCAATCTCACCATCAATTCCAATCATCATGCTTACTGCGCGCAGCAGTGAAGAAGAACAAATTCAAGGATTTAATGCTGGTGCCGACGATTATGTATCTAAGCCATTTAGTCCTTTGGCGCTAATAGCACGTATTAAAGCTTTGCAACGCAGAATCAGAATTGATGATAAGCAGGAACAAACCAAAACAGCAGAATCCGGAGAAAAATTTGATGTGGTTACTAATCATATAAAAATTTCCACAAGTAGACGTGAAGTATTATATGATAATAAGCATGTTCAAAATATTACCCCCAAAGAATTTGATTTGTTATATACCATGGCCCAGAAGCCAAAGCAGGTCTTTTCTCGTGAACAATTATTAGAATCTGTTTGGGGTTATAATTATTATGGTGAAGATCGCACCGTGGATGCACATATTAAAAAGCTACGCCAAAAATTGGAAAAAGTAGGTGCAAATGTCATCCAAACCGTTTGGGGTGTTGGCTATAAATTTGATGATTCGTAGGCTTTATTATGAAGTTGATTTATCAGCATATGCTTAGTTTTTTACTAATCATTCTTACTACGGTATCAATAATCGGTTTTTCTGAAATTAATAATACTACTCAACAATCGTACGAATATAATTATCGGCGAATGGAAGATTTTGCCGCAGCATTAGGGACTTTGGCTACAAATGATAAAAAGGACGGAGCAGCAATGCTGAATCCTAAATTTTTAAAAAAGCTGGAATTTGTCCTTCATAGCGATAGGGTGTATCTTAGCGTTTTTGATGCACATGGTTCACAAGTTTATCCTCAAAGAAATGACAAAATTAAACTTACTTCTCACCGTCTAAGGCAATTGAAAAGTGGTAAGAAGCTACGTATCAAAAATAATAACGAAGCTCTCTCCAGCTTAGGCTATAAAAAAGATGCTTGTACTGGTGTACTTATACCATGGAAGGATAAAGGAAAATTTATTGGAGCAATGTGGTTAGGAGTCAGAATTGCCCAAGTAGAGCGGCCGGTAAGAATTGCCAAGCAAAATCTCTTCAACGCATTAGTTTCTGCCATTATTGTAGGTTTAGTACTCAGCTTGGTCCTTTCTTTTTATGCAACCAATAGAATTAAAAAGTTATCTATCGCTACCAAAAAAGTTACAGCAGGTGACTTTGATGTGCAGACACATTACTGTGGTCATGATGAAATATCTCAGCTGACAGATAACTTCAACCAGATGGTTCGGACTTTAAAAAAATCAAATCAAGAAGTGAAGGAACAAGAAAAAAGGCGAGACCAGTTTATGGCTGATGCTGCTCATGAAATGCGCACACCTTTGACTACGATAAATGGTATTTTAGAAGGCTTACAATATGATGCAATTCCTGATAAAGCTAAGCCCAAGTCTATTGCCTTGATGAGTAGAGAAACTAAGCGGTTAATTCGTTTAGTTAATGAAAATTTGGATTATGAAAAAATTCGCAATAACCAAATAAATTTAGTTAAAACGCGCTTTAATGCCAGAAAGACATTTGATGATGTAACAATGCAACTTAAGCAAAATGCTGCTAAAGCTGATGATACAATCTTTATCACTGCCCCAAAAAATCTACCTGTTTGTGCAGATAAAGATCGTTTTACCCAAATAATGGTTAATTTGGTACAGAATGCAATTCAGTTTACTGCTAACGGTAAAATTGAAATTAGCGGTTATAGAATTGCACACGCCACGGTAATTATGATTAAAGATAATGGTATCGGAATGAATCAGCAACAAATTAAATACGCTTTTGAAAGATACTTTAAGGCTGATCCTTCACGCAGCCGCTCTGGTAAAGGAGAATATGGTTTAGGATTATCTATTGTTTCCTCTTTGATCAAACAGCATGGCGGCAAAATTAGTGTCCAATCTGCAATCAATCAAGGAGCGGAATTTACAATCATACTTTTTGACCAGGGTTATGAACAATATCTTGAAGATTAAAAAAATCATTTCCACAAAAGGAAATGATTTTTTATTGTATGACTTATTTGTTATTTTTAGTTGTTTCGTGCCAAACTTTTGCAGTTACAGGAATTGAATCAAGATTAGTCATTTCATCTTTTCCTACCACAATTAGATTATTGGGACCTTTAGCTAAATTATTGAAACTGTCTAAGCTTTGATTCTTAAAATAGCCATCACTGGCTTTTGCTAAGGTCAATTGTAACTGGTTAATGCGATACGCTTCTGCGTCTGCTTCTGTTTTAACAGCTTCTGCTTTAGCCTTAGCAGTAGCAATTAAAGCATCATTTTTAGCTTTAGTGGTTAATTCAATATTTTTAGCTTCACCTTCAGCCTTTTCAATAGCAGCTATTTTTTCACGGTCGGCAGTTAGCTGTTTGTCCATAGCTTTTTGAATTTCAGTACTAGGCAAAAGTTCATCAATATTGACCCGAACTACTCGAATGCCATAAATGTCTGTTAAATCGCCAATAGCTTCTGAAAGTTGAGTGTTAATGCTGCTAGTTGAGCCTAAGGCGTCGTTTAAGTCCATTCTTCCGATGATGTCACGCAAGTGTCCTCGGATTAGTTCAACCATTGATTTGACCGAATCAGTATTATTGTAAAAATATTTATAGGAATCAGTTACTAGGTAATTTAAAGTTAAGCTAGTAGTAATTTCTGCATTGTCTTTGGTAATAATCGAATATTTCGAAATTTCTGCCGGAAACATTGCCAAGGAAACTTTGCGCAACCTCTGTATTACGGGGATGATTAGCACTAAACCAGCTTTTACCGTTCTGGAATATTTTCCTAATGTTTCTATTAAACCTTCATTGTTTTGGGGGACGACACGACACATAGAGAGTAATAAAAACAAAATCAGCACAACAATTATTAAAAATCTCATTTTAACCTCCAAAATTAAAAAATTATGATTATTCTTAATTATATGACTTTTTTCGATTTTTTTCTATGCTTGGTCTGCTTTTCAGTTAAGTGATTACCAGAAACAGATTCTGGAATGGCAGTAATTTCTTCTTCACGTCCCTTTAATTCGATGGCATCTGTCTTATACAAACCGGTAGTAGATTTGCGGTGTTTACTTATCAGCGCGGTTGATTTATTTTTTAACTGCTGTCTAATATCTTCCATTTGTTTAAAATTAGTTAAGTAGTCAAACTCATTTGGGTCAACTGGTTTAAAACCGCTGGGAGTGTAAAACCGCAATAAATTATGATTATTTAATAAATCTGAATATTTTAATGATTTTTTACCTTCTTTTGATAACTTGTTTATTTCATATTTTTCTTGTTCAGTAAAATTGATAATTTGCTTGCCGCTTTTACGGTCATAGACAACTCCCTTAAGGCCCTTACCACCGATAATGACGTACTTTTGACTGACAATAGTGCCGTTTCTAAAAACAACCCACGGGCGATATTTAGGAGCTAACAGATCATGACCAAATTGAATATAATTACGGTTGGAAATGCCTAAGAGATGGAGTATTGTTGGCAAAACATCAATTTCACCAGCGACTTCGTGTTTAATTCTTCCTTTGAGATTGGGTGCGTGGATCATAAAAGGCACGCGTTGCATTTGTACGTTATTGAAAGCATTCCAGGTATCAGAGCTCTCACCAACAATCGGTGCTAAAGTTTCATTCTCCGAATTAGTTAAGCCGTAATGATCACCGTAGATCACTACCATAGTGTTTTTGATTAAACCGGATTTCTTTAAGTAATCGAAAAATTCGCGAATAGATTGATCCAGATAATGGGCTGTTTCAAAGTAGTTGTTAATTGACTTGTCCGAAGTATCACTGGTTTTAAACGTTGGATCCAGATCTTCTTCATCCATATCAAATGGCGTGTGATTAGTTACGGTGATGAATTTAGTATAAAAAGGTTGCTGCATTCTTTCTAAATATTTAATACTTTCAGCAAACAATATTTTGTCTTTAATACCGTAGCCAATGTGGTCGTTTTTATCATGGCTAAAGTAATTTTGGTCAAAGAAATAATTATAACCAAGATTTTTATAAACATCATCGCGATTCCAAAAAGTACCTACATTACCATGAAATACCGCTGACGTATAGTTGCCGTGTTGACGTAAAATCTGTGGTGCAGCCTGAAAGGTGTTTGAACTGCCCATCGCTGTAAATAAAGAGCCATCAGAAATACCGTATGTGCCAGTTTCCAGCATGTTCTCCGCATCACTGGTACGACCAATACCGACTTGATGGTAAAAATTGGCAAAACTCAAAGTGTGTTTGTCGTGATAAATTGAATTGAGGTAAGGTGTGACCTCTTTTCCGTTAATTTTCAGATCAATCAAAAATTGTTGAAAGCTCTCAAGATGAATAATAATAACATTATTGCCCTTTTCTTTACCGAAATACTCAGGATTTGCGGGCAATTTATTTCTTTGGTTATAAGTCAAAATTTTGTTTAAATCGGCAGTATTGGCATTTCTATTTACCTGTTCCGTTTGTTCATTCTTAATACCATCATAGACAGTATAAGTATTAATACCGAGGTACTTGACAATGTATGAACGATCAAAAGTTGTCCCTAATAACCTTGGTCTGGATGATTCGGCCAGAAAAATATTTAGAACCAAAACCAAACTACCGACAGAAGTAACAGCAAAAGGGGTAAGAAGGCCAAAAGATTTTTGATCAATTTTTATTTTGTGAGTGATTAATAGTGTAACTACAACGATAAGATCAAGCCACAATAATAGATCGGAAGGCTGAAGTAGTGCGACAGCGCTTTTTCCTAAACCAGGAGCGACTTTTCCAGCATTAGTTATGGTCTTGACTGTGATAAAATCAGAGAATTGACGGTAATAAAGAATATTTGCAAATAACAATCCTGAATTTGCAAAATCAAGCAGCAGCATGGCACAATAAGAAACAAGCGGCTTAGAAAAATAAAGTCCAATGCTAATAAGTAAAATAGCACTGCCAACCGGACTCAGCCACATTATAAAATGTTGATAGGGGTCGGAAATACCCAAGTTGAAATCATGATAGGCAGCAAAAATGTATTTCAGTGTATATAAAACAACTAGAAGGCAAAAAAAGCCTATACGAGTCTGAATGAAATTGGTCAGATTTTTTTTATTCAAAATGAACTCTCCCTTATCAGACTATTTTAAAAGTTTCTGGACTTTTAGACAATCTTTTCCAAATAGTTAGACCTTTTTTAATAATTAAACAGGAAATTTGAGTATAATTTAAATGAACTCTATTTTAGGAACTGAACCAGTATGATATTTTTAGGACCAATATATAACCAGCTTTCACAACTTTATGCGACCAAAATAAATCATTTTGCTTTGATTAAGCTAATCATGTTGGCACTTGATAAAACTCTTTTTTACTTTTTATTTTTTATGGTAATGCGTTTAATTTGGCTGATGACTATTAGAAGCAGACGTACAGTAAAGTCAGAAGCAGCAGTATGGCTATTTGCTTTTTATTTGATATTAGTTTTAATGTTGACGACTTTTCGCAATACGTATTTTCCTTGGAATCTAACCTTAAACCTTCACAGGCCTCTTAATGAAATTAATTTTGTCTTTCTCAGGGAAACGTGGAAAATGTATCACGCTCAAAGTAGGCTTGATTTTTTTTATAATTCTTTGGGTAACATTCTTTGTTTTGTACCTTTTGGTTTTTTGTCACCATTTGTTTTTCCCAAAAAGCAAACGTTCTGGCGGGTTTTATTAGCCGGAATTATTTTTTCGGTTTTCATTGAAGGGATGCAATTTTTGCTTGAAACTGGAGTGACCGATATTGATGATGTGTTCTTTAATAGTTGCGGCACGGCGGCTGGCTATTTTGGTTACTTATTGGTTATGTTAATCAGGAGAAAGTCTCGTAAAACTAACTAAAAGGTCTGGCATTTATAAAATAAGATTGCTAAAATGTTCTTGTGAAAGAAGTATTTAATTCAGTAAGGAGAGCGTAAATATGAGTTTAATTAAATTTGATAGCACCAAATTAACCCCATTTGTTCATGAAAATGAACTAAGTGAAATGCAGGCTATTGTTGATGCTTCTGCTAAAGAGCTTAAAGATGGCACAGGTGCAGGTAATGATTTTCTAGGCTGGATTGATCTGCCAGTTAATTATGACCAAGATGAGTTTGCCAGAATTAAAAAAGCCGCTAAAAAGATTCAAAGTGATTCTGAAGTATTGGTATGTATCGGAATAGGTGGTTCTTACTTAGGTGCTCAAGCTGCCGTTGAATTTTTGAATGGTGCGTTTTACGGTAAGGGTAAAGAAAAATATCCTACTATTGTTTTTTGCGGCAATTCATTGTCCGGCTCATACTTACATGACTTAATCGAGTGGGTTGGCGATAAGGACTTTAGCGTAAATATTATTTCTAAATCTGGTACAACTACTGAACCAGCTGTTGCTTTCCGCATTTTTAAAGATAAATTAATTAAAAAGTATGGTGAAGAAGAGGCTAAGACCAGAATTTTTGCTACCACCGATAAGGCTAAGGGAGCATTGAAGACTGAGGCAGACGCTGAAGGCTACGAAGAATTTGTTGTGCCGGACGATATTGGTGGTCGTTACAGCGTTTTGTCGGCTGTGGGTCTTTTACCAATAGCTGTTTCTGGAGCTGATATTGATCAGTTGATGAAAGGTGCTGCTGATGCCAGAGCCGATTACACCGATACAGACTTGAGTAAAGCAACCCCTTATCAATATGCTGCATTGCGTAATATTTTGTATCGCAAGGGTTACACTACTGAAATAGTTGAAAATTACGAACCAACTTTAAGAATGTTTAGTGAATGGTGCAAACAATTAATGGGTGAATCTGAAGGTAAGGATAATAAAGGTATTTGGCCAGCAAGCGCCAATTTCACTACCGACCTTCATTCATTAGGACAATATATTCAAGAAGGCAGAAGAAACCTCTTTGAAACTGTTATTAGAGTTGAAAACCCCACAAATGATGTCGAAATTCCTTCTGATGATCGCAATTTAGACCAGCTGAATTTCTTATCCGGTAAGAGTTTAAATTTTGTTAATGAACGTGCTTATGAGGGTGTTGTTCTGGCTCACACAGATGGTGGAGTACCGGTAATGACAGTTAACATTCCAGATCAAACTGAACATACTTTAGGCTACTTAATTTACTTCTTTGAGTTGGCTATTGCTGTTTCTGGTTATGTCAATGGCATTAATCCATTCAACCAGCCAGGCGTTGAAGAATATAAGCGTAATATGTTTGGTTTGCTTAACAAACCAGGTTATGAAGAATTACACGATGACCTAGCTAATAGATTTAAACAGGAAAACTAATTTTTATTTATTGCAACTTCTTTTAAATAAGACTAACATAAATATATAGAGATTAACCTGTACATCATATATAGTGATATGTAATCATAATGGAAAGGGTAAAAGTTTATGACTTTTAACCCTTTTTTATTAAGGAGAAATATATGGAAGAAAAAAGAGAGACACCAAAACGGGTTTTGGCGATTATCAGTTGTGCTTTAATGGCTTTTGTTTCAATACTAACTGAAACTAGCTTAAATGTTACTTTTCCCACTTTAATGAAACAATTTCATATCGGTTTGGGATTAGTTCAGTGGACTACAACTGGGTACTTACTGACAATTTCTGTAATTATGGTTGCCAGTTCATATTTGAATGATCGTTTTTCCGCGAGACAATTATTTTTAACTGCTGCAATTGCTTTTATTGCCGGATCGGTTGTAGCGGGCTTTGCGACTAATTTTGGGGTCTTACTGGCAGGTCGCTTAATTTCGTCAATCGGTGCCGGTCTTTCAATTCCATTAATGTTCAACATGGTTGTTGAACTGATGCCGCAAGAAAAATGGGGCTTTTACATGGGACTAACAGGCTTAGTTATTATACTTGCACCATCTTTGGGGCCAACCTTTGGTGGCACTGTGGTTTACTATTTTGGCTGGCCACTAATTTTTGAAATTGTAGCTATAATTGCAATAATCATCATGATCTTGGGTCTATTTGTGGTAGAGCAATACCATGAAAAAAAGCATCCCAGCTTTGACTGGTTAAGCTATATCGTTATTGCCAGTGCAATGATTATTTTTAACTTAGGCTTTAATCGCATTAGTAATGGTTTAACAGATGTCGGCTTTTGGCTCAGCATGGTAGTAGTGGCGATTTTAGTATATGTATTTATTAAACTTTCACGCTCAAGTAAGAAGAAATTAATAAACTTGAGTATTTTCAAAAATAAGCCCTTTATTTTTGCCATGATTTCCTATCTGTTACTTCAGTTTATTAATATTGGCACCAGTTTTGCCGTTCCTAACTACGTGCAGATTGTTAATCACGCTAGTTCTCTTGTTGGTGGTTTAGTTTTACTTCCGGGATGTATTATTAGTGGTATCTTAAATCCGTGGTTTGGACGTATTTATGATAAAAAGGGTGCACCGTTACCTTTGTTGACTGGAACAGTATTTTGTTTAACAGCATGTCTGCTTTTTGCGATTTTTAGCTTAAAAATTAGTACAGTGATGGTCGGAGTCTTTTACGGAATTATGATTATTGGTCGCCAAATGGCGTTTAACAACACAATGGCAGAGGCCTCAAAACTGCAACCAGAAGAATTGCATACTGATGCTACTGCAGTCTTTCAAACTGGCCAGCAATATGCTGGCTCAATGGGGACTACCGTAATGGCTGCCATTATTTCTTCTTGGCAAAAAAGACCGGGCAATTATGCTGCACTCACTGCTCAAGGAAGTCAAGAAGCCTTTCTATTTTTGACGTTTGTCAGTGTCATAATTTTACTAAGTTATTTAAACTTGTTTAGACTTGAGCAAAAAATGAGATAAATAATTAAATAGTTTCGTTAATTGCTGTAACTTCATTTGCAATAAATGAAGTTATTTTTTTGCCAGATAATTAACATTAAAATAAATTAACATTTTAGTGTACATTTTTAAATAAAATGATAAAATACTTAATAATTAATTTTAAGGGAGGAAAAAGCAATGAGACGAATTAGCAATCAGCATATTTCGATTTTGTCACAAATTATTTTGCTGACAAAGCATACTTAAGAACTATTTAATTAAAGGAGTATAAATATGGCTGATACAACCAACACCAATAAACTAACAGTAAAAACTTTTCTTAATAAGATTTTAGCCGGAACCGCAACTGGAATTATTGTGGGGCTGATTCCCAATGCAGTTGTCAGCGCAATTTTAAAGTTATTTGGACAAAATCCGGTGACTGCAACTATTAATCAAGCGCTTTTGATCTTTCAATGTGCTACGCCACTATTGATTGGAGCGTTAATTGCGATTCAATTTAAAATGGAGCCACTCGATGTTGCTATTGTAGGAGCTGCCGCATATGTTGGTTCTGGGGTAACCAAGTTTGTCCCACAGATTGTTAACCCAGCTACTAAAGCTCAGGGAGTTTTTGTATCTGCAGGAACAGGCGATCTGATTAATACGATGATTACCGCTGGTCTGGCTGTGGGACTTTTGCTATTAGTTGGACAACATTTTGGCTCTGTCAAAATTGTTGCCGCACCGATTTTTGTGGGTGGTGGAACAGGCCTAATTGGCATGTTGATTTTGCCTTATGTCAGTAAAATTACCACTTGGCTGGGCACTGTAACTAACTCCTTTACTAACCTACAACCAATATTAATGTGTATTTTAATTTCCTGTATGTTTGCAGTCTTAATCATTTCGCCAATATCAACTGTTGCTATTGGTATGGCAATTCAGTTAAATGGTATCTCCGCAGGAGCAGCCGCGATGGGGGTGGCCGCAACCACTTTGGTATTAGTAGTTCATTCCTGGCGCACTAATAAATCAGGAGTTACCATCGCCATAGCACTAGGAGCTATGAAAATGATGATGCCTAATCTTTTTAGATATCCAATTATCGTTTTGCCAACCTTAATTACTGCAGCTCTTTCCGCTATTCCAGTAGCCTTATTCCATGTTAGTGGCACACCAGCTTCTGCTGGCTTTGGCCTCGTCGGTTTAGTTGGACCTCTTGCCTCATTAGACGCTGGTAAAGCAAGCATTAATATTGTAATGGCGCTAATTGTCTGGATAGTATTTCCGGTTGTAGTAGCAATGATTTGTCGCTTCCTTTTTGAAAAAGTATTTCATCTTTATGATGAAAAAGTTGCCTTTGCCTATTTAGGCGAATAATTATTTCTGTCATTAACCCCCCCCAATCCTTACTTACATCAATTTATTTTAAACATCAAAAAACTCGTGAAAAAATATTATTTTATTCACGAGCTTTTATTTTCTAATTATTTTTCTAAGCTAAATTTTTTCCAGGCAGTTTCGATTTGCTTATAGTTTAAAGCTGCTGTTTTAGGGAAAAGGACTTTAGCATCTTTGAGGTCTTTCTTAGAGCCAACACCAATGGATAATGCCCCTGACTTATTAATAGCAGTGATGCCAGCAATTGAGTCTTCAATACCAACGCAGTCTTGTGGCTTGAGACTTATGGCTGCGGCTGCAGCAATAAAGATATCTGGAGCAGGTTTACCAGCAGCTACTTTACTAGGATCGGCAATAGCATCGAATGCATCTGTTAATTGTAATTTTTCTAAAATAAAGGGGCCATTCAGACTCGCTGAAGCCAAGCAAAGTCTAACATTATTTTTCTTAAAGGCAGAAATCAATTCATTAATTCCGGGCAAGATATTTGCAGGTGTTAAATTGGCCAGCAAATTGCGAAAAATATTATTCTTCTCATTAGTCATTTCATTAAACTGTTCTTTTGAAACGGAGATATCTAAAAAGTTTAAAATTGCTTTTAAAGAATCGCTGCGATTAACACCTTTAGTTTGCTTTTCCAGTTCATCCGGCAACTCGAGATTGAAATGATTTTTAATTAATTTGCGCCATGCCTGGAAATGATAGACAGATGTATCTGCGATGACTCCATCTAAATCAAAGAGAACGCCTTTCATTTAAAAACTTCCTTTCACTTGCTACAGGTGTTGTGTCAAGTATTTTATTAATTTGGGTAAAATCTTCGTCTGCGATATCAATAAAAGGCAACAAACCGTTTAACTTTACCAGGGAATTTTCGCCAAATTTTTCGATGTTATCTGAATCTTGCAAAAAATCAAAGACTGGATTAATTGGCCTTAACTGTTTAACAAGTTCTGAATCATCCATTAGTTGTTTAGCAGGCATGTTGATATTATAGTACTCAATATAATTTCTTTCAGGCACATAGGAAATTGTAAAGTCACCATTAGTTAATTCCAATGGCAAAGATGCTGGTTGACCATTAAGATCTACTTTATTTTTCACTCTAGGTAGTTTTACGGTTACTTTTTGACCAAACGGAATATTGAGCGTGACTTTAATAGTGTGCCGAGCATCAGTTTCAAGTTGGTATGCCATTTTTAGGTCACCGTATGAACTGTGGTAGTGACCGGAAATCTTTTTAAACCGATAATCAAATTGAGGCGCAAAGAGCACATTTTGGTAGCCCTTGGTTTGCTTTCTTAATCCCAAAACTTGTTGATAAACCCATTGCATGATTGCTCCGATTGAATAGTGGTTAAGAGAATTCATTCCTTCAGGATTCATTGAGCCATCAGGCAGCACGGAGTTCCAACGTTCCCAAATAGTAGTAGCTCCTAAATTTACTTCATAAAGCCAGCTTGGAAAATCTTCATTTAGAAAAATTTGTGTCGCTAACTTATGTTCGCCATTTTCAGATAAAACCTGACAAATAAAAGGCGTTCCAATAAAGCCAGTTTGCAAATGGTTGTGATCCTTATTTAACCTTTGAACTAAATCTTTAACTACACGTTTTTTCTGTTTTTCTGGTACTAAATCGAAATGAAGGGCTAGGGCGTATGCAGTTTGGGTGTCAATTGCCAGCCGGCCATTTTTAGTAATAAATTCGTCTTTGATGGCTATTTTAATAGCTTGAGCTTGTTGTTCATATTTCTTAGCATCAGTGGTATTACCTAAAATTTTAGCTGTTTGAGCAACAATCCAACTGGAATAGGCGTAATAAATTGAAGCAATATAATCTTCGTCAGTCTTTCCACTAGGCATCGCTGGGTTTTCACCATCTAAAGACAGCCAATCACCGAATTGAAAGCAACCAGTCCAAAGATTCTTGGTAGTGGTTGCTTGACCAATCCAATCTACCCAGGACTTCATACTGGAGTAATTTTGTCTTAAAATAGCCGGATCAGCTGTTGCTTGGTATGCTGTCCAGGGAATAACGGTTGCGGCATCTCCCCAAATTGCTGCACCACCACTATTATTGCCCATTGCAGGAGCATACATTGTTAGCATTCCATTGTGTGCAGCCTGTTCAATTTTCATATCTTTAGCATATTTTTTGAAAAAAGCGTAAGCATTCATGTTTAAAATGGCAGTGCTGGCAAAGATGTCGGCATCACCGGACCAGCCTAAACGCTCGTCTCGTTGCGGACAGTCTGTTGGAACATCAAAGAAGTTGCTTTTTTGACTCCACAAAACATTCTGGATCAGGCGATTAACTTTGGCATTAGTAGTTTCTATACCACCAGTAATTTCAAGATCGGAATAAATTACCGCTGCCCTAAAATCATCCTTTCTTAAGGGTTGTGAATTGCCAGAAACTTTAACATAGCGGTAACCGTAGTAGGTGAAGTGTGGTCTAATCCATTCTTTTTCACCATTCGAAATATAATGAAAGGCAGCACGAGCTTCTCGAAGATTATCCCGGTAAAAATTACCATCTTGCAGAATTTCCCCCACTTGTAAATCAATTTCGCTGCCTGAAGGTTCTTGATTTTTGAATTCTGGCCAACCAGCCTGATTTTGCCCAAAATCAAGAACTGTTTCACCTTTAGGAGTATGAATAATTTCTTTAACAGGCAAATATTCTTTTATTTTTAATGGTAGGCTTAAACGGTCGTGCAATGTTTCCTTAGAATGGTGTAATACGATTGCCGGTTGCCAATTAGTTATTTTCTTGGTAGCGTCAAAGTCTTCACCATAATAAATGGCTGATTTGGTAATTTTTCCAGCAGTAGTTTTCCAAGAAGTGTCTGTGTTTATCACTTGACTGCTGCCATCATCATATGCGATATGCAATTCAGCAATAGCCATTTGCCGGTCGCCATAAATGCAATCTTTACCACCATCAAAACCAAAGTTGCCTTTGTACCAACCATCACCAAGTGAAAGCAAAAGTTCTTGCTGCGATTTTTCCGCCAGCATTGCGGTAACATCATAAGTTTGAATTTGTACTAGCTTGTCATATGCAGTGACGCCGGGGGTAAGAAACTCATCACCAATTTTTTGCTTGTTCAAATAAGCTTCGTAAACCCCTAAACCGCTAATATAAAGACGTGCATTAACAACTTCCTTAGGTACAGCAAATTCTTT
Organism: Lactobacillus sp. ESL0259; assembly: GCF_003693045.1. NCBI lineage: Bacteria > Bacillati > Bacillota > Bacilli > Lactobacillales > Lactobacillaceae > Lactobacillus > Lactobacillus sp. ESL0259. The sequence continues at coordinate 245,391 of NZ_REHP01000005.1, forward strand.
CTTTAAAAGAGTATTTTGAATGTTTTTATCTTGATTACCGATCCATTCGGCAGTGAAAGGCTCATTCATCTTACCAGTTTCAAAGAAGCTTTTTGCACTTGTCTGGGTATCAGCGCTTTTTAACCAAACAGTAACGTCATATCTCGTGCGCGGTTTAAGCTCCAATTTAAAGTCAAAGTAATTGTTATCATATTGTTGCCACTGACTGTCAAAAATTGGTTCATTTGCATCAATTGTTATTCTTTTTTGAATATTGCTTGAAATCTGACTCGCTTCAGCGCTGAATTCAATTCTCAAATGGTTGTCTAAATCATAACCAAGAGGCTCAGCATAATGATTGACTAAAATATCTTTAATTTTTAACATTGATCTGCCTCCTTATAAGTGAGTCTCAAAGCGGCCACAGAAAGGATCAACAGGACTATGTCCACTAAATTTATCATTTCCCATCATTTTTTCCAGAAGAGCATCAATTGTGACATCATTGCCTGTATAAGCATTAATATAAGTTGAAACCATTGGAATATCGAATAGGTGATAGGGATTACAAGTGGAAACAAAAACAGTAGGAATGTCCTTCATAAACCACGGAGCGTCTGCTGCCATTAGATGAATCCAATCAAGTCTTGTTGTCGTTTGATTACTTGCCGTTTCAACGTTAGCAACATAAAATGCCAGGTCAAATTGATCTTTTTCATATTGCACTCCGCCTTCGAAAACCTCTTTAAAATTAAGATTTTTCCGATCAAAAACTGTAACTTTGAATCCCTTTTCTGTCAGTTTCTCTTTAAATTTTGCGGTTACTTTACCGCCTTCCTTAAAACCACCATCGTCTGTATCACCTAAAACGACTAAACGAACACGAGGATATTTTTCTGGTGTAATCGGTAGCAGTTTGTCACGATCTTTAACTAAAGTAACAGATTCTTGTGCTACTTTGGCGGCCAGTTTTTCGTGTTCAGCTAACTTTAAATTAATTTCTTGCGATGCGGGTTCGCAAAGGTTATTTTCTTTATTCATTACGCCTTGTGCAATTTTAGTTGCAATTATTCTGGTAACAGCTTCGTCTACTCTTGCCATAGAAATCTTGCCACTTTTGACTGCGTCAGTCACAAATTGATAGTCTTCATCGATATCCTTGTTGAATAAGATCATGTCGATACCCGCATTAATGGTTGCAGGTAAGGCTTCTGAACGTGGCAAAATTGCATTGTATCCGATCATTGGTGTGGCATCAGTTATTGTGAGACCATTAAAATGCAAAACAGTGCGCAAAAGGCCATCAATTAGCAATTTGGAAGTAGATGCAGGACGTAAATCCTTATCTTCAATACCAGGTTGTAAGCGACGTTCCCAAGCTGGTTGCATAATGTGGGCAATCATGACAGCAGGCAGACCATTTTGAATTAAATGATGATAGATTTGCCCGTAAGATTCCATCCATTTGTCAGCGGGTAGGGAGTTAATTGAGCTCAAGAGGTGTTGGTCGCGTTCATCAACGCCATCCCCAGGAAAGTGTTTAGCTACAGGAATAACATGATTAGCCTTAAGACCTTTGATTTGTGAATCAGACATTCTGATAACACGCTCTTCGCTACTACCATATGTGCGCACATTCATGATCGGGTTGCGGAAGTTTTGGTCTAAATCAACAATTGGTGCAAAAGACATGTTGCCGCCAACTTGTTTTGCTTCATAGCCTGATACATCACCCAAATTATATGCATTCTGTTCGTCATCCGTAGCGGCAACCTGTAAGGGTCTGCCAAACCATGTGCCTTCAGTTAATAAACCATTGCCGCCAGCTTCCAAATTAGCAGCAATGAACAGGGGAGTTGCACTTGCTTTTTGAGATACTGCTATTTCATGTTGCAATTTTTGGGCTTTATCAGGCCGGTACATGATGCCACCTGGTTGATATTTTTTAACAAACTCTGTTAAGTCAGTGTTGTCTTCATCCTCACCAATTACAAAGAAAAGTTGTCCTATTTTAGCAGAAAGTGGCATATTTGCCACTTTGTTTTTGATAAAATCAATTTCTGCGCTCGATAAGTTATAAGGCTTTTTTGTTAGATCTGTCATTATTTTCCTCCCAAATTCTGAAATGTCTTGCTTTGTTCTTCATTTTAACTTAATGTAAAAAGGTAAACTATTGTTAAATTACATAATAAAACTGTTTATTTCACAGAATCTTTTTCATAAGCTTAAAGGTATCAAAATGCACGAAAAAATAATTCAAATGTTACGTCAGAATAATAGCTTTCGAGATTGGAATACAATGTTGCAAGATTTTAAAAATGGTGATTTCAAATTAAAAGTTGCTGGTCATATTAATAGTGAACCTGTTTACGAATTCTTCAATACTTATTCTGATAACTTAGTGCTAAACAGTAGTTCAATTACAATATCAGTTCAACCCGTAGAATCATATATTCCATTTCATATACATGATTATGTAGAAATTAACGTTCCCTTGGTGGGTAACTGTGTCTTAGTAACTGAACATGAACGTATTAAAGTTAAGCAGGATAATATGATTTTTGTAGGTGTCAAAACACCTCACAAAGTGGAACCGATTAGCAAAAATGGTGTAGTTTTAAATATTGAATTGCGTACATCTGCTTTTTCTTTGAACGAACTGGATTTTTTGCAATCAAAAGGAAAAGGCATTTCAATTTCAAGTTTACTTTTTTCTTTATTGTCAGATGAAGATCATGGTGAAGGACGATACAGTTTATTCGAGATTGATCATGATCCTAAAATTACTGCTGTCATATACGATATCATTGATGAATATTATGGTGCTCGAATACAATCAGATCAGATTATCAAATTGGAAATGCTGACTATGTTTTCCTTGCTAATACGAAAAACATATTATCGAGAAGCATCGGTCACTGACTCAAAAAAGAAAAACAATAATTTACTTTCTTTGCTACTGTATATTGAAAAAAATTATTCTAAGATCACATTGGATCAGATGGCGCAGCATTTTGGCTTTAATCCTAATTATTTATCAGATTATTTAAAAAATGAAACTGGTTTGTCATTTATTAAGTTAGTCCAGCTGCAAAGAGTGAATGTAGCAGCAAAATATCTGACATACACTAAGGTTTCGATTGAAAAGATTGCCACGAGAGTGGGATATGAAAATGCATCCTATTTTTATAAAATTTTCAAACAATATTTTGGCATTTCTCCAGCAAAATACCGTTCTAATACCAGATAATGGTATTTTTTTATGTCTTCTTTTTTAATAAAATCTGTGAAATCAACATAATTTGTCTAGCTTTTGCATATTGTTTGCCTACTATAACAATCATATACTTTATTAAAATTAAAGCGCTTTAATTTTAATAAAGAAAGAAGAGTGATGTGAATGATAAATTGAAAAGCTCACATAGAAGAATATATTCATTCATATAAAAACTTTTGTGATGTGAAATAGAATTAGTATCGAATAATTAAATATTTGGGTGTTATTGAAAATTTTAATTTTAAATCTACGAACAATTAATTTTTCACAAACTACTAATTTTGTTAAATTTGACACTAATAAGTATATCTATTCAGTTAATAAAAGAGTTTATGATGATATTTGCAAAATAAATACTAGAAGATGTTTTCTAAACTGTGCTAATAAAAATTTCTGACGATAATTGCAATAACTAATCTCAGATTAATAGTAATAAGACAAAATTAAAAAATGAATGTGAGTATAACAATGTTGAAGAAAAATTTTTTATGGGGTGGCTCAACTGCTGCTAATCAAATTGAAGGTGCTTTTGATTTAGATGGTAAAGGATTGAGTACGGCTGATGTTTTGACTCAAGGTTCACTGCATAAGAAAAGAATAGTTACTGATACAGTTGAAAACGGGGAGAAATATCCTAGTCACTTAGGGATTGACTTTTATCATCATTATAAGGAAGACATCGAGTTATTTGCCGAAATGGGATTCAAGTCTTATAGGATGTCTATTGCTTGGTCACGAATTTTTCCCAATGGTGATGAAAATAAGGCTAATGAAGAAGGACTGAAGTTTTATCATGATGTTTTTAATGAGTTGCATAAATATAATATAGAACCCATAGTGACGTTATCTCACTATGAAATGCCATTAAATTTAGTTAAAAAATACCATTCTTGGAGAAATAGGAAACTTATAAAATTTTTTGTTAATTATGCAAAAACGGTTTTTCAAGAATATAAAAATGACGTTCATTACTGGCTGACATTTAATGAAATAAATGCTATTTCCGGAAATCCTTGGAATCCTGCAGGAATAGTAATAAAAAATGATGAAAATCGTGATCAAGTGATCTATCAGGCTTTACATTACCAACTAGTAGCTAGTGCACGAGCTGTAATCGAGTGTCATAAAATTAATCCTAAAAATTCAGTAGGAAATATGATACTTTTTCCAATCGTTTATCCCAAAACTTGTGATCCATTGGATATCAAAGCTTCATTTGACATGGAAGATTCTGTTTTGGAAGCTGGGGATATACAGGTATTTGGAAAATATCCCCAGAAAGTTATAAATAAATTCAATGAAGAGAATTTAATGTTAGACATTACTGAAAATGATTTAGAAACTTTAAAAAAGGGCACTGTAGATTTTGTCAGCTTTAGTTATTATTCTTCCTTAGTAACTGAAGACTCTACTAAAGCATCAGATAAATCTTCAGGAAATGTTGTTTTTGGAATTAAAAATCCATATTTAAAAGCCACAAAATGGGGCTGGGAAATTGACCCCATAGGTTTAAGAATGTCCCTACGATTTCTTTACATGAGGTATCAAAAACCGTTAATCGTTGTTGAAAATGGTTTAGGTACGGAAGATAACTTTCAAAACGGTGAAATTAATGACGATTACCGTATAAATTATTTGAAGGCTCATATTCAAGCATTGAAAGATGCTGTTAATAAAGATGGTGTCGATGTCTTTGGCTATGAAGTGTGGAGTGCAATTGATTTAGTTAGTGCTGGAACAGGAGAAATGAGAAAAAGATACGGATTAATTTATGTTAATTTGGACGATGAAGGAGAAGGGGATTTAAGAAGAATACCTAAGAAGTCCTTTTATTGGTATAAAAAGGTGATTGCTACTAATGGAGAAAACTTGGAGGAGTAAAATGAATAATGAAATATCTATTAAGTTGGGTAAACTAAGTGATAAAGTAAGCAAAAATAAAGTAATACAAGGACTATCAAACGGTGTAATGGGAACTTTCCCATTGATAGTAGTTGGCGCTTTTGCAAGTCTTTTTAATGGACTACGAATTCCTGCTTGGCAGAGTTTTATTCAAAGTACAGGTGTTGCTGCATCATTATCTATGATAACTAATTCAACAACTAATTTTTTGGGAGTATTAGTTGCATTTACTTGCGCTTCCAGTTTTGCCGATGAGTATGATGTGAAGTATAAACATATTGGATTGTTATCAATAATGTTTTATTTAATTTTACTACCAACATATTTAATGAAAAAAGGAGCAGTTGCTTATCTTACTTACGACTATTTAGGACCAGCAGGAATGATCACTGCTATAATTGGCTCCTGGATTGTAGTGAAGTTATATAAATTTGTTGTTAATGATCACAATTGGACAATTAAAATGCCAAAAGGAACGCCACCATATGTTTCAAATTCATTTAGCGCTTTAATTCCTGGTTTCGTAATTGCATTTGTAGCCTTTGTTCTCAGAATGATTTTTTTGGCTACTCCATTTAAATCGGCATTTGATTTGATTTATTACTTATTGCAAACTCCTTTAAACGCAATTATTGGAAATAATATTTGGTCAATCGTTTTAATTAACATAGTAGTGCAATTGCTTTGGGTTTTTGGTATTCACCCGGGATTTGTGGAATCAATTTTAGGTACTATCTTGTTTCAATTAGATGCTGTTAATCAAGCTGCCTATGCTGCAGGTAAATCAATTCCTAACATTATTGGTTTTACCTTTAATTATAGTCTTACAGTCGCAGTATTTTATCCTGCTTTTGCTATAGCTGTTTTAATTTTTGCCCGTTCAAAGCGAATGAGAACAGCAAGTAAAATAGCTATTGTACCTGCACTTTTTGGCATTTCAGAGCCAATGAATTTCGGCTTTCCAATTATATTTAATCCAGTCTTAGCAGTTCCTTATATTATTGTACCTGCTTTAAACGCTTTTATTGGATACTATGTAATCAAAACAGGAATAGTTGCACGTTATGCTGGAATACTAGTAACTAATGTTCCTTTGGGCTTTACGGGAATTATTAATGGCAGTTTTTCACTCGCAATTTTAGAAGTAGTATTATTTATTTTAGATATATTCATTTGTATGCCATTCATTAAGGCATATGACAAGACTATTTTAGATGAAGAAGCAAAGGAAACAGATGGAAAAAATAAGAAGTAAAATCAAAGTTTAGAATTTTTAAAGGAAAAAATTAAGATATTTTTGTAAGTAAATAGTCAGAAACTATTTACTTTTTTATGCAAAAAAATAAAATACAGTTGTTTATACATATTAGAGATACAACATATAATTAATTTATAGGTTAGAAAACCTAACTAAAGGTTTATCCTATTTGAAATTTAATAGTCGTTACTACTAGTAAAAAAATCCAGAATTCATATACTTATTTTTAATTGAAACTGGTTAAGCCTTACCCAGTCTTTTTTCAAAGCTTAAAAGAATAGCTTTAGCTAATAATAACTATGTATCAATATTATGATAGAATAATACTGACTTTATTCTAGTTGTATAGTTATTATTACAAAATTTAAACTAATAAATTCAACTAAATTAATTTTTGCTTTATAAATATTAAATGACTTGATTTTCTAAGTATAAAAATGCAGTCTTTCTAAAAACTTCTCCGATATGCGCTGGGTGTGAGGTGGAGTATAGTTTGAAAACTTCTTTCAAAGCTGTTGACTGAACTGTAGCCAACTTGTTCGCTGATGCTATTGATACTGTCATCGGTATATTTCAGTAAGTTACAACTTTTTTGTATACGGTAATAGTTGCGTAAATAGTTAAAAGAATGACCTGTTTTTTTAGAAATCAACTTTCCTAAGTACGCTTTATCATAATTATATTGTTGGGCTAAATCCTTTAGCTTGACAGTATCACTATTAACTTTAATGGTATTAATGATTTTAGCAAATCTATTGGTCAGATCATTATCATAAGTTTTAAAATTATTTGACTCGCTTAACCCGCGTAAAGCATATGATAATAAAATAGAAATATAATCACAACAAATCGCATTTGATTGTGGTAAGGAAGAATAAGATTCAATGAATATATTTTTGATTATTTCTAAAATTTTCTCTGTGATTTGAACGTTAAAAGTTAAATAGTTTTCTGTAGAACTATAGAGACATTTGTTAAAAAAATCCGCTAGTATGTTATCAGCTTCTATTAAATTAAAAAATGAATTATCAAAAGTACTTTTCTTCATCACAATGCAAATAACAATACTACTCTCAATGACTTCGACTTTATGAGAAGTACCGGGTGAAATTATTACTAAGTCACCTTTGTGCAAGGTAAAGACTGAATTATCAGTAAAAAAATTTGTTTTTCCTTTTAAAACAAGATCTATTTCAAAATAATCATGTTTATGGAAGTGGACCAGTTCATTTTGAAATTGTTGTAAAATTTTAGCGTCTTTTTCTGCAAATATGAAATAAGATTCTGACACGTTTTTGTACAACTGTTGGGGCTTATGGATAATTGGAGTTACGTCAACAGTTAAATTTTTTAAACATTCATAAAGTGAAAAAATATCATGAGACTTGTTTAAAGAATTTGGAGTTTTAGGCACTTCATATGAAAAATCACCTTTTTGGTATAAATGCAAAATTGCATCTAATAAAGAAATTTTTTGATGTCTTTTAAAAAAGCAAAAAGATAAGTATTTTTGAATAGCATTGTAAGACATATAAATTCTACGGTTCATTTTTTCTCCTAACACTAATTTTGTTAAATTTAGGACTAAAAAGTATATCTGATTAGTCTATGAAAGCGCTTATAATCATATTGAAAAGTAAAAAAGGAGGCTAATATGAACGAATCCATTTCTTTAAATTATAACTGGAAATTTCATTTGGGTGAAATCCAAAAACCAAAATTATTAGCAAAAAAATCGTATGCTTTTGGTGGGTTAACGGCTCCACTTGAAAATGAAACTGGCAGTATTATTCCAGTTGGTCCGGGAGGTAATCACTTCTTAAACTTAATTTCTAATGGTGATCCCGATAAAGGTTTACAGAATTTGGCTGGTACAGATTTTATTAAGTCTTTGGATAAAACGTGGCAGGAAATTAATATACCTGATGATTGGAAAAGACGTGAACCATATCAAAATGATCCGAATACGTTGATGACCGGTTCTAAACTTGATCGAATAGCCTATTACCGCAAGACTTTTAAACTTGCAGCAGATTCATCAGAAGATAGGGAGTATCTGTTACATTTTGATGGCATTATGGGGTCAAGTGATATTTGGTTTAATGGCTGTTATTTGGGACACAATGACAGTGGCTATGTAGAGATAGACTATGATGTTTCACAAATAATTAGATTCGCTAGCGATGGGAATAATGTTATTCTCGTGCGTACCGATACAACAACCGGTTCCGAAGGGTGGTGGTATGAAGGAGCCGGAATCTATAAGAATGTTTGGCTTGAAGTCAGAGATTTAGTCCATTTAGAAAGCGATGAGTTTTACTTTAGGACAACGAAAATAAATGATCAAAATGCAAAAATGTTGGTCAGCTTTGTTGTCAAAAATGATTTAAATCACCCTATTTCTGTCACGCCAAAACTCACAATAAATCAAACGACTCAAATTGATTTTGCGACTGTGACAATACAATCTCAGTCAGTCAGACGGTTTAACAAAGCATTTGAGATAAAAGAACCAAAATTATGGTCGCCTGAGCATCCTAATTTATACCAAGCAAGATTGGAAATTGAAAATGACTCTTTAAAACAAACTTTTGGTATTAAAACAGTCAACTATGATGTCAATGGTTTTCATTTGAATGGCAAACTTTATCTGTTGAAAGGTGTATGTGAGCATCAGGATTTTGGTGGGGTTGGCATAGCTTTAAATCAAGATATTATTGATTTTAAAATCAAAAGGCTAAAGGAAATGGGTGTTAATGCGCTTAGGAGTTCACACCACTTTGCTTCAAAAGAGTTATTAAACGCATGTGATCGCTTGGGAATAATTTTAATTGATGAAAACCGTCTTTTAGAGGCTACACCTTGGCGATTAAGAAATTTGACTAGAATGGTAAAGCAAAGTCGATCCCATGTATGCATCTCATTTTGGTCAATTGCCAATGAAGAGATTATCGGCAATACAGAATATGGTTGTCGTTCAGTAAAAAAGATCACAGAGATTATTCGTTATTTATCTCCTGATACATTATTAATTTCTGCAGAATTGTTAAATCCAGAGGGAAAAGTAAATGATGATTACATCAAGTATTTTGACATATTAGGAGTCAATTATCCTGAAGCAGGTGTAATGGGTGAAGGAGCTGAACTTATTCATCAAAGTCATCCGAACTTACCAATGATGTGTACTGAAAACGCATCGTACTTTTCAACACGTGGTATTTACAAAGACGACGCTGAAAACTGTCACACTAATAATTTTGGCTCTTTATATTCAATGGTTTTACCAGGGAAAAGAAAGCCGGGAGATCCGGGAGTAGGCGGGACTGCACGTCCTGAAACTGTGATGTCTTACCTGCATAAACATGAATATATGGGTGGTGTATTTTTGTGGACCGCCTTTGATTATTATGGTGAACCGTCACCTTTTGGTTGGCCGGGTATTAGTTCTCAATTTGGAATTATGGATTTAGGTGGCTTGCCTAAGGATTATTTCTATTATTATCAGGCTCAGTGGCAAGATCAGCCGGTACTTCATCTTATGCCTTCTTGGAATAAAACTGATTTAACAATTGAAAATGGTCAAACCGAAGTCAGAGTCTTTTCAAACTTGGATGAGGTGGAATTATTTGTCAATCATAAAAGTTTAGGCAAAAAAGCCGTTAAAAACTATGAATGTAATTGGCAGATTAAATATGAACCTGGAGAACTTTTAGCTAAAGGATACGTGAAAGATAAGCTTGCGCTTGAAGATAAAAAGGAAACCAGTGACAAAATTAGTAAAGTAAATACTGCTATTTTGTACCGGGGCAAAAACTGTACTTTATTTGAGTTAAAGGCAATTGATGGACAAAATTACTTTGTTCCCGATGATAATAGTTCGTTGCAAATTAAAGCAAATAATGGTCAGATCATCGGATTGACTAATGGCAACCCTTCTGATAACAGCGAATATTCTTTAAGTAAAATTAAACTTTTTTCTGGTAAAGCAGTTGTGATTGTAAAACACGAAGAAAGTGTTTTGCCTAAACTTAATGTGGATTTTGATTAAGAAAATGAATGTGACTTTTATGACTAAAAAACAAATTTCTAAGGCCATAGGCATCTTGAGTATGAATTTGCTCTATCTTTTATCTGCATTGTGTTCTCATCTAACGTTGTTTTGCACATCATTGGCAACGCCTTTTCGGGCGTGCTTGTTAACGCCACAGCCCCCTATGAAATGTCAATTTTAACTGATCAAAAGCAATTTCCATTAGCAGTTTCAATCACTACTTTACTTGGTTCCGTAGCTGGCATGATTGTGCCAATGTTACTAGCAGCTGTAAAGATTGCACCAGGCCACGATTCATTTATGGCTGGCATAGCTGTATCAGTTGTGACTGCAGGTGTATTGTTTATTACCAGATTCGGTAGTCGAGTATAAAAACAACAAAGTAATGAAAAAGGAGAAGATTAAAATGAAAATCAAAAAAATATTTTTAGGTAAAGAAAATCAATCTGCATCGCTGACAACATATGTTTTAGACGACTCAATAGAAACTTTAAATGGCAAGAGTAGACCAGCAGTCATAATTTGCCCTGGTGGAGGCTTCTTCACTTGCTCTGATCGCGAAGCTGAACCAATTGCCATGTATTTTGCCTCGCTTGGCTATCACGCTTTTGTTTTAAGATATACTACATACTTCTCAGATACATTAGAAATGTCAGATTTGTTAAAGACTTTGCCCAAGAAGGAAAATACGATTTATCCGAAGCAGATAAGAGAACTCGGTGAGGCCATGTTGTTGATCAGAAAAAATGCTTCAAAGTGGCACGTTGATACCGAAAGAATTGGTGTATGCGGTTTTTCAGCTGGTGGACATGTTGCCGCTCTTTATTCCACAGAATTTAATGAGCCAGTTCTTACAGATTATTTAGGCGTAGACAAAAATGATTTACGGCCAGCCTTTGGTATTCTTGGTTATCCCATCACTGACTATCATCTTTTAGATGCCGATCTTGAAAAGAGAAAAAATAACCCTACGGACTACCACTTTATGACAGCTTCAAACATTGTTACCTGTGGGACAGAAATTCCAGATAAAGAGCTTGAAACCAAACTTAGCCCAGTTGATCATGTTGATAGTGAAACACCACCATTTTTCATATGGACAACTGCAACTGACCCTCTAGTTAATCCGCTTCACTCACTGGAATTGGCTTCCATTTTAGCCCAAAATAATATTTCGTATGAAATTCATGTTTTTGATCGAGGTACTCATGGTCTAAGCTTGGCTTCACAAGCTGCTGCTGGTTCTAAATCTCAAATTTCTCCTGTTGTTAATCAATGGACCAATTTATGTGCCAAGTGGTTAGAAAATAATTTTGCTCTTAAACTGCCTGCAGTCAGTGATTTTGAAAAAATGGAAGGAAAAAATTAGAATGCTAGATTTTAAGATTAATTCAAATTCAAAGACGCCATTTCCACACTATTGGGAAATGTGTGTTGGCAGCAGTCACGCTTATACCGCATTAAGAGCAGATTATCAAGAGCAATTAACAAAAGTACATCAGGATATGGGTATTAAATTTGTCCGTTTTCATGGTTTGTTCGACGATGAAATGAGTGTTTGCATTGAGAACTTTGATTTTACGGGCAAATCACAAGGCATCACCTATAATTTTGTTAATATCGATAAAATTTATGATTTTCTACTAAAAATTGGCATGAAGCCATTTGTAGAATTAAGCTTTATGCCCAGCTGTTTAGCTTCAAAACAGAATCAAATCTTTCCTTATGGTGGCAATAATTCTATGCCTAAATCCGATAAGGCCTGGGAAGAACTAATTACTAGATTCATAGAGCATATTCTTGAGCGCTATGGTAAGGATGAGGTTGAATCATGGTACTTTGAAGTTTGGAATGAACCAAATTTATCGCGCTTTTTCTCAGGTACCAAAGAAGATTACTTCCACTTATATGAAATAACAGTAAGAACTGCTAAGAAGATTGATGAAAAGCTTCGCTTTGGTGGTCCTGCCACATCTTACAATTCCTGGATACCAGATATGATAGACTTTTGTCAGAAAAATAATTTACCGCTGGACTTTATTTCAACACATCATTATCCAACAGATGATCCGTTGTGGGAAAGTGGCATGGATATTGACGAATTCTTTAAAAAGAGTAATGGAGTTCCACAAGATTATCCTCGAGGAATACTTAAAGTTATGACTTCGAAGACAAGAGAAGAAGCTCAAAACTACCCACTATTTTATACAGAATGGAGCGTTTCAGCGATGGTCGGCGATTCCGCTCATGATACTCCTTATGGAGCAGCAATGGTTGCCAAAACTTTGGCTGATAATGATGGCCTGGTTGAAGGTTATGATTATTGGGCATTCTCAGACATTTTTGAAGAAGAATCCCAAAAGCCAGGTGTATTTCACGGCGGCTTTGGTCTGCAAACAGTTGATGGTATAGAAAAACCTGTTTTTAGATTATTTGAAATATTCCACAATCTCGGTGATCAAAGAATAAAAGTTGAAGATAATAATAATGCTACTGCAGAAATTTTAGCTGTTCAAAAAGGTAAAGATTTGCAAATCGTCGCATATAATCATAATGTGCCAAAAGAGCCAATAAAAACAGAACAATTGGAAATAAATCTGGACAAAACAATTAGTGGTACTTGTGAAATTAACAGAATTGATGAAAACCATGCTAATCCGAAGAAATTGTGGCAGGAGATGGGAGAACCAACCTATGTTAACAATGAGCAAGTTAAAGAATTGCGTGCTGCTTCACAATTAAAAGCGGAAAGCCTAAAAATGCAAGATGGCAAGATTAACTTGGAACTAATGCCACAATCGTGTGCATTTATTACAGTTTCTAATTATTTTGAATAACAAATAAAAGGACTTTAGAATAGTGATTTTGAAGTCCTTTTTGATAGTTGAAAAAGCAATTAAATTACATAACTCACAAAAATGATCGAAAAGTTTTTATCAAAGAAATTTTTTAAAAAAAGTTCGTTAATGCTTACGAATGTAAACATTTTGAATTAATAACAATTATGGCAGATCATAATGAAACTTGAGCTTTAATGTGATTAAATAACTTGAAATAACCCCCTTTTTTACGTTAAAAACGGTATAATTCTAAGTAAATTGAAGGGAGTTTTTTACAAATGATGTGTGATAACTTATTTTTTAAAGTTTTGTGGGTAGTAGTATACGCTATTACTGCTTACTTTACCTTTACAGGCAATATGATGATGGGAATGTACTGGATGGCTGGCGGGATGCTTGCTCAAGCGGTAGTAGATCTAGTCTATCATTTTTGGCCTAATCGTAAAAAGTGTTAAAAAACAGCTTCTTATGGAAGCTGCTTTTTTATTGGTCATTTTCTTTTAAAAAACTTTGAATGATTCTTTCTCTCATTGTTAAGAAGACTTGATTATGGCCAGTAGGGTGTATGCGATTGGTCAAAAGAATTAAGCCAGATTTTTTAACTCTATCGAGAAGCATCAGAACTCCAGTAAATCCCGTATGAAGAATTAAGGGGTAGTGCAACTCTGGATCAAAGCGTAGGTCCCAACCCCATGAACGAGGCTTTAAGCCTTGGGGATTTTTATTGTCGAATAGCTTTGCGACTAAGTTTTGACTATAAGGCAATATACTTTTATCCAGGCCCAAATATCCTTTACTTAACTTAACCAAATCGTTCATAGAAGAGAACAGACCGGCTGAGCCACAATCACTTCCTAATTGGCGTGCTTTTGGATCATGAGGAATTCCTTGTAAAACTCTTCCTTGATAAACTGCAGTGGGAACACATAAGTCTTTTTCAGGTCTAAAAGTCGTATTTTTGAGTCCAGCGGGCTCGATTATTATTTTTTGACCAACTTCTTGAACTGGTTTACCCAATATTTTTTTGATAGCTAAACCTAAAAGGATAAAATTGGTATCTGCGTAACGCATTTTATGTTCAAATTCTTCTGTTACAGGCAAATGGATGATAGCATCGATTAACTCGTCGCGAGATAATTGATCCCGATTTTTAATCCAGCCCCTTATTCCACTGGTGTGAGTCAGCAGATGAAAAAGACGTACGCGCTCATCTTGGAAATCTGGAATAAAATCGTGCAATGGCTCGGTAAAATTGAGTTGTCCGTCTTGAAATAGCTTAAGCAAAATATTTTCTGTGATAAGCACTTTGGTTAAACTGGCTAAATCATAAATGGCAAACGGACTCAGTTGCGTCACCTTGGGGTAAGTACTCGCAAAGCCAATGGTTGAAGTAAAAACCTGTTCATCTTTAATAAAAGCATAATTCACACCCGGTACAATGCGCTCCGTGACCATTGATTCGATTAAGTTTTGGGTGTTTGAGTAGTCAATCATAAAAACTATCCTTTAGTAAAAGTATCTTACTCTATTATATACAATTCTCAAATTAATTTTGAGAAATTGTGGCTACTGGTAGTCAACTGAAAATGATGATGCGATTGTCAAAAGAATAGTTCGATAATTTTTACCGCTAAAGCGTGAAAACTACTTGACATTACGTGTATCTTCAAGCATAATAATTACTGTTGATTTTGCCCGCTGGTCAAATGGTTAAGACGCCACCCTCTCAAGGTGGAGTTACGAGTTCAATTCTCGTGCGGGTGATTTAACACTGGGATATAGCCAAATGGTAAGGCACAGGTTTCTGGTTCCTGCATGTTTCGGTTCGAGCCCGGATATCCCAATTTTTGTAATTTGTCTTAGTTTCAATTCGCTTGAAGTGTTGGTACTAAGGCATTTTTATTTTTTGCCATTTTTTGAAATTAACTGAAATTAGCCCAATAGGTGCAAAATTCGGTGCAAAATTTTTGGCAATGGTGGATTAGTCAAAATATCCTAAAATTGGTATAGTTAAATACTGAAAAGTGCTATAATAGCAAGTGTTCAGAGATTTAATAATTTATAGTTTATTTACCTTAAGAAAGTTTATTTTGGACTTTCTTTTTTGTTTGAAACTGCAAAATCGGTACAAATTTTTCTTTTTTTATAGAATAAGTAATTGTCTTTGCAATTAGCGTAAATAAATTAGATCTTTTGAGGTAGAAAAGGACATGTAAGGAGGGAACCATCCCTATGGAAGTGACGGAATATCTAAAAGTATTTCTTAAGCAAGATTTAGATATGTTTGTGGCGCACTCAGCCAGATATAAAACTGATTTAACAGCTGATAAGGTAGATAACCTTACTACAATGGATAAGACAATAGTTACAGAAGAAATAGCATTTGCCGAGAACGTGACTTGGTGTGTGGGCAAAGCTATTCAAGCATGTTCTATTAAATCAAAGAAAATTCTTACTGGTGTTTATTTATTTGACCATACTAATAAAGAAGTCATGAAAAAAATGGGCTATGGTAAAACTAGGTATTGGGAGCTGAAACAGATAGCTATAAATGAATTTATGAAAAACTTTGCTACATATCAAAAGTAGATAAGTATAGAACCTTTCGTTAAGCTAATAAAATAGTGATCGTCTTTCACAATAGCTTTAATAAAAATGTTCAAGTTTTTTCAGGCTTTAATCGAAAATATTATGTGTCTATTTCAACTAGTTAAAAAGAATTAATCCTAGCAAATCCTAGCATTTACTAGGATATTTATTTAACAAAAACCGTCAAAAATGCTGATTTATAGCGTATTTTGTCACTGCACACTTTTTATGCGTTATTCAGAGGGGTGAACAAAATGGGCATCCCTTTTATAATCAATAGGGAAAAACCAAAGTTGGATTGTCCTAGTGCTTTCACACTAGTTATTACAATTGAAAAAGAATGTAGGTTGTTTAACTTATTTTGTACCCAAACCAAATGTGGATCGGGCATAAAAATTAGTATGATTGCTAAATATTTTAAAGCCAAAACTAGTTTTTAAGTGATTAAACTTTTTAGAGCATTTTTAAATTACTAAATATAAATAAGGTGGGTCACGTTAAGGCTCCCTTTCTGTTGACTGAATTATTTACAATCTTGATTGGAAAACAGCTTTATATTATGTAAACTCTCTTTAGAAATAATGTTATACGGAATTTATTAACATATTTGAGTAATTTCACGTTATCATTTCGTCCAAAAAATATAGAGTTGCAGCACACATTTGACATCCTGGCATTCTGGCATCCTGATTAGTGAAAAGTTAAATACAAGAATATCTCCAAATTTCTATCAGAAATAAGTCTAAACTAATAATTCATCAGATTATTTTTATACAAAATCACATTTTAAAGAGGGGAGACTTCTTCATTATTATTGTAGGTGTATAAATTAAATTCCGAATTTTAAAACTATTCTTGGACAATTTTCTTGACAATTTATCTAGTATATAATATTGGGATTTTTAATAATAAATATTACGTTAACTTATTTATTAATATTTTTCTTATGTTCTCTCTTAAATTTTATGGTCTTAATTACTTGGCTTAAAGTACTTTTTGAGTTATTCTTAAATGTTAATTCAAACTTTAATATAATTAAAGTTTATAGCTAATAGCCAGCTTATAATTTTGAAATTAACCAGTTTAACTATAAAAATTAAATAACAAAAAATTATCGAATAATAATAATTTTAATAAGATAATTTGCCAATAATATGGGATTTGATCTTTTAAATATATTTGTTTATAATAACAGAGTTAAGGATAAAAATAATTATTTTTTAAAATTTGTGTTATAATTAAATATGTATGTATAGTTGATTAACTACATATCAATATAGTATTTTGAATAAAGATAATATTGATTATAATATATTTCTTATAGCAGTTTTTAATTTCCAAGGTTTTGTTAAATAATTATTAGTAACTAAGGCGGTGAATATAAATTTTAAAAATAGAATAGTCATAAACTCATTGTTTAGAGAAAATATTGAAAGAATTATAAAAGTGGGATAGTTTATCGGTATATTTGTTATTACTCATACAAATATACTAAAGGATATGTTTCACATAAAATGTCATCATTTTCAATTCAAAAGTTAATCTTACTTTATATTCCAAATATTCCAAGTAAATTTAGTAAAAAATTTAAAGGAGATAGTAGTATTGAAGAAACAAGATTTTCAGTCAGCTAGAAAAATTATAAAAGGTAGTATTACTACAGCGGGAGCTTTAGGATTGTTGCTAACTTTTAATCACAATAAGGTTCAAGCAAGCAGTATTTCAAGTAATTACAAAGATAGACCGGCAAGTAATATTCAAAAAAATAAAACAACAAACTTAAAATCAACAAGCAAAACTACCGAATACAGCAATATTCAGTTTAAAAAAAATAGTAAAGGAAATTTGCTTGGTGACAAAGAAAATATTTCTGATCAAGATGGTGTTAGTATAAAAACTGATTTCAGCAATGGATATACTTTTGTTGGTGATGGGACAATTGAATTAAATGTCATTGTGAATAAAGATGCAGTTATAAGTAAAGGAACGAAGCTTGTCTTTAAAATTTCGCAACCAGAAGCCATAGATTGGGATAACGTTCAACTAAATGCCAATGAAAAATATGGAAAGTTGTCTATTGATAAGGATTCTCATATTATTATATTTACGTTTGACGTTGATGTTGACAAAAATGCTGATATTCATTTTATTATTAATTTACATACTACTAATACTGATCACAACGATGTCCAAATTGCAGCAACTTTCGATAATAAAGTGCTCACTATTAATGGAGGTTCAAAGTTCAATACAAAGAAAAGAACTGATAATGGTGGCAGCGGTGGAGGTATCCCGTATGACAATAACAGACTAATACTGGACAATTATCCTTACCGTTATCCTGGTATTGAAAATAATTATATTAAAAAGGATTCGAATAGCATTGGATATTATATTCCAAATGATCGCTCAATGATTTTTAATGTTATTCTTGACCCCGGTTATAATGCAAATAGAGAAAAAGATTATAAAGGAAGGGTTATTGAACTAACAGTTACTGGCCCTGGTGCAAAATTGTCTCCAGACGGTATTTATATTACTGAACAAGTCGGAAATTATCCCAATAAATCAAAGAAATTTGTTACTTTATCACAGTTAGGGTGGGTTGTGGAACCAATTAACCCACAAACTGTTAAAATTTATATTCCTGATGATATTTCTTTTGGCTGGGGAATATTGGCTGTTGTTCCGTATACTCCTGATCTTAAAGGTCGGTATGAATTAAGTGGGAAATACTATTCCGATTTCATGACAAACGTCCAACATTCTTTAAACACAGCTATGGGTGTTTTTCAAAATACTAACAATAAAGGTTTTATACCAAAATTATTTGCCAGTGACAAAATTTATAAAATTGAAAATAAAGTAACAGATTTAAATGCTTGGTTGCTTGAAAAAGATACTGCAAATGACCTAGAGGATGGAAATATAACAAGCAAGATCACCGTTAAGGATGATTCTGAATTGACTAGTGCAATAGCAAGCAATCAAACAGGAACGTTTCCTGTGACTCTTTCGGTCACTGACAGTGATGGCAATACAGTAACCAAAACTATTAATGTATTGGTAAGTAAAACTAGTAAAACTGACCTGAGAGTTAAGGATAGCATTCTAGTAGCTGGTCCTAATGCCAAATGGTCAGCTGAAGACAATTTTGTTAGTGCAACGAATACAGATGGTACGCCGTTAGACTTTGACCAAATTGAGGTAACAGGTCGCGTTGATCCCACTAAAGTAGGTAAATACAATGTAACCTATAGTTTTGTTGATCAAGATGGTCTAAAAATTAGCCGTATAGCAACTATTAATGTGGTATCAGATCAGACTGGTTCAGGAACTAAACCTAGTCTTCCAAGTTTACCCATTGAGCCTAATGATGAAAATTCAAATAATGTGAATCCTTTAATTGGTACTGATGTAACTTTAATGCATAATGCTTATATTTATAATGAAAAAGGCAACCGTGCAAACGGTATTATTTTGGGTATTGATTCAGTATTAACCACTTATGGTAAATTAAGTATTAATAAACGGAATTTTTATATTGTAATCGACAAAAAAGATAATAAAAAGTACTATGTTGCTGTTACTAACGTTGAGCCTGTTGAAAGAAAACTAGATCATAATAGTTATATTTATAATCAATATGGTCATAGAATTAAAAAGTATGGTACCTTTAAAAAAGGCAGAATTGTCAAAACCTATGGTTCACCCGTCACAATAAAGGGTAAAAAGTATTATATTATTGCTAAAAATCGCTTTGTCAAAGCCCTAAATTTTACCTTGTTAAATAGTGTTACATCTACTGTTCTTGTAGATTCGGATGTTACAGAGAAAACCGTCATGCATAACGCGTATTTATACGATGAAAATGGTACTCGTGCTAATAGGTTAATTGTCAATGCAGGCTCTGTTGTTGGTGTTACTGGTCAAAGAGTGATTAATAATAGAAACTACTATGAGCTTGAAGATGGGTTGTTTATAGCTGCCGGTAATATTGACGGCACACAACTCAAACTAAAACATAATTCTTATGTTTATAATCAATATGGTGAGCGGAAGGGTAAGAAAATTCTCAAAAAGGGTTCTACCATAAATACATATGGTAATCCAATTATAATGAAGAATCGGAAATTTTATATTGTAGGTAAAAATAAATTTGTCAAAAAATCTAATTTTTAAAAATGATTTCTGGAATGTTATTTGATTTCAAATATGTGATGTCCTGTTTAGTATGTAGAATTAAATTTTAGATGCAATTTGATTTTAAAAGAAATCACTATCTAAATAGAACTTGAAGACTAATTTTCACTGCTAAAAAACTGGTACACAACTCGATTACTTAAATAGGGTTGTGTATTTTTTGGCTTCTACGAATATTGTCAATTGGTTTGGAGATAATAGAAAGTCCTCTACTTTATAAGCTTATTTCCTCCTCTTAGAGAATTTCATTTTTTCTCATACACCTATTTATTAGCCCACTTAGTTACAAATTTCGACCTCTTACTCAAAACATATTGTTAACTCATTTTAATTTTGTTTTAATAATACACAACAACAAAGAATAATTTGAAGGGTGAGGTAAAACCATGAATAAAAAAGAAGTAAATGTTACAGTAAGGTGGGTCTTGACCAGTCTCAAGCCATGGATGATATTTTGTTTATTTATCTTTGGTGTTACTAGTTCTTTTGAAGGAGTTTTAAATGGTTATATTTTAGGCTACATTCCCAGGCTTAATGTCAAGGATGGTCGCAGTTTAATCCTATTTGGAATTGCCGCAGTTTTATCATATCTAACCGTTTATATTTCTCTTTTCTTATTTTGCCTGTTAATGCAAAAAGCAATTCAAATTTTAAATGAAAAGATAAAGGCTATATATTTCAGAGCAAATTTTGCCAGTTCATTTAACAATCCGAATTTAGATTCATCTGATGTTTTGAACAACATGACTAGTATTTCCAAACAGATAGAGGAAAAGTATTTTGAACCGCTTTTATTGCTTTTTCAAAGTTTGATGACAGTCATATCTTCTACAGTCGTAGTATTAATGACTAATCCAGTTTTAGGTCTTGTTTATCTAGCTCTTTCTTTCCTGTCACTTCTTCCTAGTTATATGGGTAAAGAAAAAATGAAGACTAAAACCGAAGTTTGGAGTCACTCGAATTCAAACTTTTTAGCGATCACACGTGACTTATTTGCAGGGCGCTTTGAAATTACGAATTTTGGTGTTAAAAAATTATTT
Organism: Lactobacillus sp. ESL0259; assembly: GCF_003693045.1. Classification (NCBI taxonomy): domain Bacteria; kingdom Bacillati; phylum Bacillota; class Bacilli; order Lactobacillales; family Lactobacillaceae; genus Lactobacillus; species Lactobacillus sp. ESL0259. The sequence continues at coordinate 266,530 of NZ_REHP01000005.1, forward strand.
ATGCAGAAATTTGATCATTCTTTGCATAATGAGGAACAGAAATATTACCAATTAAATGCTTTCCAATATGTTCTGCAGTTTATTTCTTGGTTATTTGCAATTGTAATAACTCTATCTCCAATTTTCATAGGGTTATGGATGGCCAAAAATAACATCTTAGGTGTTACCGTAAGTACAATTTTAACTTTGACTCTGACTGCGGATCATGTAGTTGGTGGCTTTCGGCAACTGACTAATTTTGAAACTCAAATTCAAAGTACAGAAGGCATCAGAAAGATTTCTTGGACTGAAACAAAAACGGATCAAGAGACTGTTCTACCAGAAAACAACCACAGATTAGTTGTTGACAATTTGTCAGTTAAACGTGGTGATCGAGAAATTTTTAAAAATCTGTCTTTAAGCCTAGATGAAAACGAAAAAATGATTATTACAGGACCTTCAGGTGTTGGTAAATCAACTTTGCTAAATGCCATAGCAGGATATATTCCAATTGAAAAAGGTGAAGTAGAATTTGGCGGACACAAATTGAAGTATTCAGATTTTGTATTTATTTCACAGAATATTTGGCTATTTGCAGGAACAGTTCGCGAAAATCTTTCTCTGTTGCAAAATTTCACAGACCAAGAATTAGTTGCTGCTTTAAATAAGGTAGGTTTAGACAAAGAGCTCGGTAGCAAAGCATTGGATTTTGAAATTAAAGAGCAAGGCAGCAATCTTTCGGGTGGACAAGCACAAAGACTGGCTATTGCCAGAGGACTTTTACGTCATAAGAAGATCTTTTTACTTGATGAAATTACATCTAGCCTGGATCATCAAAATGCGGATGAAGTTCACCGCTTAATTTACCAACTGCCTTCAATTGTTATTGAAGTGGCGCACAATTATAATGAAAAAATTGCGCAAGAAAATAACGTTAAGATTTTTAACTTAGCGCAAAATACAAAATAAAAATAACCCGCAAAATGTTTCATTGCACATTTTACAGGTTTTTCATTAATATTATTGTTGCTTTACATCCCTGCCTTAATTATCTTCTTTTCAGCCATAGTCTTACGTAAAGAGAGCATAGCGGTATAGGTAGACAAAATGTAAACCTTTTTCGTCGGCAAATTGGCAATATTAGCGATTACTTCCTCATTATCTGTGCATGTAACCATTTTACCCGGATCAAAACCGGCAACTTCCAGACGAAAGCCCATGTCGTGCCAACGCTCTCCGCCAACCAAAATTTTTTTAATTTGATCGTGATTTAAGTCTTCAAATTGACCATCCCAAATCCAGGAAGTGTCGATGCCGTCAGCGTGGTTAGCGTTAAGCAATGTAACTAAGGAATAATCATCTTTTTCCGTGTTAAGCATGTGCAGCACTTCATCTAATCCCACCGGATTTTTAACTAAAATCAAATCAATTTCTTTTCCTTCATATTTAATTAATTCTTGTCTGCCAAAAATGCGCTTGTTTTTAGCAAAAGCCTGAGCAATTTCTTCTTCACTGAGGTCAAAATAGCGCGCCACTGAATAGGCAGCTAGAGCATTATAAATATTGTAAGTGCCGCCAATGTTGATAGTATAGTTTTTACTGCCCATTTGAAACTCAAGGTTATTCGGCGTCTGCTCAGTAATCTTGTTAACAAAATAAGTTAATTCAGGTCTGCGATAGTTGCAGTTGGGGCAGAAAAAATCTCCCAGATTGGCGTAAATCCTTTCATGATAATGTAAGATATGATCACAATCAGGACATAAGATGCCGTCAGTATTAACTGGAGCCTTGGTATCATTTTGCGGATTATCATTTGGCAGTTTAAAGCCATAAAAAATTTTAGGATTAGGCAAGTCGACTGAAGAAAAGATACTGGCGTCACCATTGGCTATAATAGTAGCTTCAGGTGCTAATTTAATACCATCTACAATTTTTTCGTAAGTGGTGTAGATTTCCCCGTAGCGATCCATTTGGTCGCGAAAGATGTTGGTAAGAACAAACACGCTGGGGTGAAGCAATTCCGTCACCATTTTGACATTAGCTTCGTCAACCTCTAACACTGCAATCGGTCTGGATGATTTTTTCTTTTTATGGGCTAAAAAAGCCGTCACGATTCCTTGTTGCATATTGGAACCTGATGGATTGGTTAAGACGTCACCGTATTTTTCTCTTAATGCCGCCACAATCAATGCGGTAGTCATGGTTTTACCGTTTGTTCCTGTAACAATGACCGTTTCATAGCCGTCAGCCAGTGTCTTTAAAATCTCCGGATCAAGATTCATTGCCAGTTTGCCGGGAAAACTAGTGCCACCTTTTAAAACGTTATGTAAAAACCAGTAGCTTGATTTACCCGCGCTTTTTGCTATTACAGATTTAAAACTCATATTTTTCCCTCGCTTTAAAATCATTATCAACTATAGCATAGCCATAAACCGAAAACGAGTTTTTATAACCATTTAACTACACATATTTTATTTTTACATTATACTAGATAAGTTAGATGAATTTAAATGAAACAAAGGAGCAAAAATGGCACAATTATTTTTTGAGTACGGCACGATGAGCAGCGGCAAAACTTTAGAAATACTGAAGGATGCTCATAACTATGAGGCTCAGGGGCGCAAGATTGCTTTGTTAACCAGTAAAATTGATAATCGTAGTGGTGTAGGAACTGTGGCTTCAAGAATTGGGCTCCACCGAAAGGCAGTTCCGATCGACCATGATTTTGATATTTTTGCTTATATAAAAAAGTTGAACGAACAGGAAAAAGCACAAGGTGACGGCGCAATCGCCTGCGTTTTTGTCGATGAAGCCCAGTTTTTGGAACGTCATCATGTGGTAGAATGTGCCAAAATTGTTGATGATTTATGCATTCCCGTAATGACTTTCGGCTTAAAAAACGACTTTCAAAATAATTTATTTGAAGGAACCAAGAATTTGTTGATTTTTGCTGATAAAATAAAAGAGATCAAAACAATTTGCCACTACTGCGGTAGAAAGGCTACAATGAATCAACGGATACACAATGGTAAACCAGTTTACGAGGGTGAACAGGTTCAAATAGGTGGGGATGAAAGTTATTACCCGGTTTGTCGGTTTCATTATTTTCATCCGCATCAAACAAGATAGGAAGGGATTAGAACAACATGGATAAAATTATGGCACAGCTTGAAAGTCTTGTTGCTCATTATGACGAATTACAGGAAATGATGGCTGACCCGGAAGTTATCAATGATACCAAAAGGTACATGGAAGTTTCTAAGGAAGAAGCAGATTTACGCGATGTAGTTGAAAAATATCGCAAATATAAGGCTGATAAAAAAGAAATTTCAGACAATAAGGATATTATTGCAAACGAAAGTGATTCAGATTTGGTTGAGATGGCCAAAGATGAAAATAACGATTTAGAGCAGGATATTGCTAAGCTTGAAGATGAAATCAAAATATTAATGTTGCCCAAAGACCCTAATGATGATAAAGACATTATTATGGAAATTAGAGGAGCAGCTGGTGGTGATGAAGCTTCCTTGTTTGCCGGAGACTTGCTCAGAATGTATGAAAAATACGCTGAAAGACAAAACTGGCAGGTTTCTATCGTTGACAGTGAGCCAACTGAAGTTGGTGGCTATAAACGAGTTGCCATCATGATTACCGGTAATAAAGTCTATTCTAAATTAAAATATGAAAACGGAGCGCACCGCGTGCAACGCGTTCCTGTAACTGAATCTCAAGGCCGTGTTCATACCTCAACTGCTACAGTGGCAGTCATGCCTGAATATGAGCAAGTTGACCTTGATCTGGATCCCAAAGACATTAGAGTTGATGTTTATCGCTCAAGTGGTGCCGGAGGCCAGCATATTAACAAAACCTCCAGTGCTGTGCGCATGACGCACTTACCTACTGGTATTGTAGTGGCAATGCAGGATCAGCGTAGTCAACAGCAAAACCGGGAGAAAGCCATGCAGATTCTGAAATCCCGTGTTTACGATTACTACGAAAGTCAAAACCGTGATAAGTATGATGCTAAGAGAAAAAATGCTGTTGGTACAGGTGACAGGTCTGAGCGCATCAGAACTTATAATTACCCGCAAAACCGGGTAACTGACCATCGTATCGGTTTGACTCTTAATAAGCTTGACCGGGTAATGAATGGGGAACTTGATGAAATTATTGATGCTTTGATTTTATATAATCAAACAAAGCAACTAGAGGAGCTGGCCGAACAGAATGTCTAAAATTGACACTTTAAAAAGCTTGAGAATCTGGGCTGCTGAAACTGCACCAGAACAAAGACCAAAAGATATCGCTTTTTTGCTAGCTGAAAGACTGCAGCTGAGTCCTAGTGAGTTTCAATTAAAACAGGACATGGAATTATCACCAGACCAAATTAAGCAAGCACAAAAGGATGTGCGCAAGCTGGCTAAAGGGATATCTCCTCAGTATATTTTGGGTTACTCCTGGTTTTTTGGTTATAAAATTTTAGTGCAGCGCGGAGTTTTAATTCCCCGTTTTGAAACTGAAGAGTTAGTGGAATGGGCTTTAGCAAATCTGACCAGTGGTGATAAAGTGCTTGATTTAGGAACAGGCTCCGGCTGCATTACAGTAGCTCTAGCTAAAGAAGCTGCTAAAAAGCAGATTACCGATCTTGATTTATATGCTTCTGACGTCACTGATGCTGCACTAAGAACTAGCGAAGAAAATTTTTTGATTCATAAAGTTGATGTTACCGTTCGAAAAGCAAACATTTTAATTGGTCTTGAAAAGTTCGATAAAATCATTTCTAATCCTCCCTATATAAAGGAAACGGAAAAAGATGTGATGGACCAAAACGTATTGCAAAATGAACCCCAGGAGGCACTTTTTGGTGGAAAAAATGGTATAGAATTTTACCAGAAGTTTGTCAAACAAGTACGTGATCACTTAAACAGCAGAGGAGAGTTTTTCTTGGAATTTGGCTTCAGTGAGAAAGAGCAGCTGGTTGATTTATTTGGACGGGAGCTGCCGGATTTTACCATTGAATTCAAAAATGATTTAGCTGGAAAGCCACGCATGGTTAAAGGAAAGTGGAATAAATAATGGAAACTAAAATTTTTTCACAGGATCAAATAGATGATGCAGTAAAATTACTCGCTCAGGGAGAATTGGTTGCTTTTCCGACAGAAACAGTCTATGGCTTGGGTGCCATTGCCACAAATGAAAAAGCTGTAAAAAATGTTTATAAGGCTAAGGGACGTCCTAGTGACAATCCATTAATCGTAACAGTTTCTGATGCTCAAATGATGTCTCATTATGCCAAAGAGGTGCCAGAGCGTGCTCAAAAGTTAATTAAAAAATTTTGGCCAGGTCCTTTAACCCTTTTGCTTTATGTTAAACCTCACAGTCTGCCTAAAGCTGTAACTGGTGGTCTTGATACTGTGGCTTTTCGCTGTCCTAATGATGACTTAACTCATCAGTTGATCAGTAAATTGGGTTACCCAATTGTTGGACCTTCCGCCAACACTTCGACTAAGCCTAGTCCAACGACAGCTGCGCATGTTTATCATGATTTAAAGGGAAAAATAGCGGGAATTATTGATGGTGGACCTACAGAAGTTGGATTGGAATCAACGATTATAGACTTGTCTGTAGCTACGCCCATTGTTTTACGTCCTGGTGCAGTTACTCCCGCAGAGTTAAGTCAGGTTTTGGGTGAAAAAGTTTTAATTAACAGTGGTAAAGTTGCTGATAAAGATGTTCCGAAAGCTCCAGGAATGAAATATCGTCATTATGCTCCGAGTGCACCCGTAGTCGTGGTTGATGATCCAGAAGACTTTGCAAACATTGATTTAACCAATGCAACAGGAGTAATGGCATTAACAGATGTGCTTGAAAAAATTAAGCTGCCAGCCGCAAATAAATTTAATTTAGGTAAAAACTTGTTAGAGGCCGACCATAATTTATTTGGCGGTTTACGTTACTTCGATGATAAACCAGAGATCAAACAAATTTTTGTGCAGGGATTTAGTGGCAGCGAGAATACTTTGGCATATATGAACAGGCTAAATAAAGCTGCCGCTGGTCATCATTATGTCAAAGAGTAAAAATTTTAGTAGCAAGGGACTTTAAACCCTCTGCTTTTTTTATTAAAATACACGTAAACGTAATTATGTTTATAGGAGGAAAAAGATGGGCAAATTTACGGTTTTGAATCATCCGTTAATTCAACACAAGTTAACAATTATCAGGCGTAAGGAGACAAGTTCTAACGAGTTTCGGAGAATAGTTGGTGAAATCGGGGGACTGATGACTTACGAGATTACCAGAGATTTGCCGCTGAAAGATGTTGAAATTGAAACACCAATTGGCAAGACAACCCAAAAAGAGATTGCCGGCAAGAAATTGACTATTGTGCCAATTTTACGTGCAGGTATCGGTATGCTTAATGGTGTTATGGAAATGATTCCGTCAGCCAAGGTAGGAGTAATTGGTATGTATCGGGATGAAGAAACTCTTATGCCTCACGAATATTTCTGCAAAATGCCTAAAGACGTTGCAGAGCGTGAATGTCTTGTGGTTGACCCAATGCTTGCCACTGGCGGCTCCGCTAATATGGCAATTGGTGCGCTTAAAAAGCGGGGCGTTAAAGTGATTAAGCTGGCTGTTCTTGTAGCCGCTCCTGAGGGTGTCAAAGCTATTCAAGAAGAGAATCCGGATGTCGATATTTATGCTGCCGCCGAAGATGAAAAATTGTTGCCAAACGGCTATATTACACCTGGCTTAGGAGATGCCGGCGATAGATTATTTGGTACCAAATAATCTTTTTTATGTAAATTAATTGCAAAATACGCTTACATTTTTCACAAAATTATTGAATGGTGTTAATATTGTATGAGTGTTCGATAATTTGGGCACGAGAAGGGAGGTCACGAAGAATTGGAGCAATCATTTGTTTTTAAATTTCTGGGTTTGACATTTGATCTTTCTGGGATCATTGGTTCAACTTTAATGGCAGCTGTCGTATTGTTTGTCTGCATCTGGTTATCAAGAAAAGTTGAGATGAAACCAAATAAAAAGCAAAATATCATGGAATATTTGATTGACTTTACTGATGGAATTGTTAAAGACAATGTCAGTGATGTTGATGCACGAAAGCACCTTTCGCTTTATGCTTTTGTCCTTTTTATTTACATTTGGTTTATGAACCAGTTGGGCCTCTTCTTAGAGGTTAAGGCGGGAGACAACATTTTTGTAAAATCTCCCACAGCAGATCCGGTAACGACAATGTCGTTTGCAATGATGACCTTGCTTCTTTCATTCACATTCGGTATGCAGAAATTCGGTACTGGTGGCTACTGGCGTAATTATGCCGAACCTGTTAGTTTTCTTTTTCCAATCAATATGATTGAAGAAATCACTAACTTTTTGACATTATCTTTGCGTTTATATGGTAATATTTACGCTGGCGAAGTGTTATTAACTTTAATAGGTAATAGCTTTGCTCCTAGCTTTGGTGTTATCACTTTGGTGTTAGCAGCACCGCTTGCTATGATCTGGCAAGGATTCTCTGTCTTCATTGGCTCTATCCAGGCATATGTTTTCGTAACTTTATCCATGGTTTATGTTGGGAAAAAAGTTACAAAAGAATAATTTATTGGAGGTTTAAATATGTCACAAGCTTTTAAATATATCTCAGCAGCGATTGTAGCTGGTATTGCTGCATTGGCAGCTTCTTGGGGTAATGGTAAAGTTATCACTAAGACAGTTGAGAGCATGGCTCGTCAACCTGAAAGTGCTGGTAACTTAAGATCAACAATGTTTATCGGTGTTGGTCTGATTGAAGCCGTTCCTATTTTGGCGATTGTTGTTGCTTTCCTGATTCTCTTCGTTTAATTTTTTTATTTAAAACAATTTAGATAAAAGAGAGAAGGGCAGTAAATGACATTTCAAATTTTATTTGCAGCCTCGGCAGGTCATATTTATCTGGGTAATACTATCTGGTATTTAATTGTTTTCGCAATTTTACTTATTTTGGTTAAACATTATGCATGGGGACCTGTTTCCGACATGATGGAAAAAAGACGCCAAAAGGTAATCAATGATCTTGATTCAGCTGCAGACAATCGCAAAAAAGCCGAAGTTTTGGCTAATGAGCGTGAAGCTGCCTTGAAGAACTCAAGACAAGAAGCAACGCAAATTCTTACTGATGCAAAAGCGAATGCTGAAAAAACCAGCACCCAGATTGTTGCAGAAGCTAATGATAATGCGGCTTCGATTCATGAGAAGGCAAAGGCCGATGCTGCTCAGGCTAAAGCGGATGCCTTAGATGAAGCTCGTGCACAAGTTGCAGATATTTCTGTCACGATTGCAGAAAAAGTAATTGCGAAGAACTTATCTGCTGATGACCAAAAAGATTTGGTTGATCAATTTATTAAGGGGCTGAATAAATAATGGCCTTAAGTAAAGCGGAAATTGCTGCACGTTATGGTACTGCACTATTTGATTATGCCGAAGATATGGCTGCTTTGGATACTGTTCATGCAGATATGCAGGAACTAGCTGAGGCTATTTCCAATTATCCGCAAATTTTGCAAGTTTTTAGCGACCCAATTTTTAATAGTGCCGAAAAAGCGAAATCGCTTTCTGTGATTGAGCAAGGTCTGTCAGAAGAAGTTCAGAATTTTTTGAACCTATTACTGGATTATGACCATTTTATGGAATTGCCGGACATTATAAACTGTTTCAATGATTTGTATAATAAAAATCAAAAAATTGAAACGGGAGTTGCTGTTTCAGCAGTAGCGCTTGATCAAAGACAATTGCAGGAATTAGGTACTAGTTACGCTCGAAAATTTAATTTGCGAAAAGTCATTCTCACTAATGAGGTTGATCAAAGTATAATTGGCGGCGTGATTTTAAAAGTTGGTGATTGCGTAATCGATGGGTCAGTCAAGAACAAACTGAATAAGATTCGTGCGCAGTTAATTAATAAAAATTAAAAGAGGTGAAACCATTGAGCATAAAAGCAGAAGAGATTAGCTCTTTAATCAAGCAGCAGCTTGAACACTATGATGATAAACTCGACATTAATGAAGTTGGAGTTGTAACATACATAGGTGATGGTATCGCCCGGGCTCACGGATTGAACAATGTTTTGGCCAACGAACTATTGGAATTTGACAATGGTTCTTATGGTATTGCACAAAACCTTGAATCAAATGATGTTGGTATCATTATTCTAGGCAATTTTGATGATATTCGTGAAGGTGACCAAGTCAAAAGAACCGGTGAGATTATGCGTGTGCCGGTTGGTGATGCACTAATTGGTCGCGTGGTAAACCCATTGGGGCAGCCAGTTGATGGACTTGGCGAAATAAAAACGTCAAAGACTCGTCCAATCGAGGCTTCGGCACCGGGTGTTATGGAACGCCAGTCAGTTAATCAACCGCTGCAAACAGGTATCAAGGCTATTGATGCCTTAGTGCCAATTGGTCGCGGTCAGCGTGAGTTAATTATTGGTGACCGTAAGACTGGAAAAACTAGTTTGGCAATTGATACTATTTTGAGCCAAAAAGGTCAGGACGTAATTTGCATTTATGTCTTTATTGGTCAGAAGGAATCAACTGTCAGAGCACAAGTAGAAACTTTAAAGCGTTTTGGCGCAATGGACTATACAATTGTTGTCGAAGCTGGGCCAAGTGAACCCGCACCAATGCTATATATAGCACCATATGCCGGAACGGCAATGGGTGAAGAATTCATGTATAACGGCAAAGATGTTTTGGTAGTCTTTGATGATCTATCAAAGCAAGCTGTTGCTTATCGTGAACTTTCTTTACTTCTCCGTCGTCCGCCTGGTCGTGAAGCGTATCCTGGTGATGTCTTCTATTTGCATTCACGTTTACTTGAACGTAGTGCGAAGTTGAGTGATAAACTTGGTGGCGGTTCAATGACGGCCATTCCATTTATTCAAACTGAAGCGGGAGATATTTCAGCTTATATTCCAACTAACGTGATTTCAATTACTGATGGACAAATTTTCTTGCAAAGCGACTTGTTCTTTGCAGGAACCCGTCCTGCCATTGATGCCGGTAACTCAGTTTCCCGTGTTGGTGGTAGTGCCCAGATTAAGGCAATGAAAAAAGTTGCTGGTACGCTTCGTACCGACCTGGCAGCTTACCATGAACTTGAAAGTTTTGCTCAATTTGGTAGTGATCTGGATCAAGCAACTCAAGCAAAGTTAAATCGTGGACGCAGGGTTGTTGAAGTGTTAAAGCAGCCACTTCATACACCAATTCCGGTTGAAAAACAGGTTATCATTCTTTACGCCTTAACTCACGGCTATCTTGATTCCGTTCCAGTTGATGATATTGCCAGATTTGAAAAAGAGTTATATGACAATTTCGATACTAATCATGCAGATTTGCTAGAGCACATTCGTAAGACTGGTGAATTGCCGGATGAGAAGAAATTACAAGAAGCAATTTCTAAATTTGCGGATAGTTTTTCACCAAGTAATAAATAGGAGGTAGTTAGATGCCTGCATCTTTACTTGCGTTGAAGAAGAAAATAGCTTCAGTTAAGCAAACTGGTAAAATTACTGAGGCCATGAGAATGGTTTCGGCATCAAAGTTAAACCAAACTGAAAAGCGGGATAAGGGTTACACGATCTACAATGATCACATACGGCAAACTTTATCGCGCTTGATGAGTGCTGAAGTCGTCAGCCATTTGCGTAAGGCACATGTTGCAATTGATGAAGACAGCATTAGCAAAATCGATTATGAAAATGTCTTTGGTTTGGGTGTTGTTTCCGATATGGTTCAAGCACGCAAAAAGGTCAATTCCACTGGTTATTTGGTTATTACCGGTGACCGTGGTCTTGTTGGTTCTTATAATAGTGCTGTCATCAAAAACATGATGGGATTGTTTGAGGATTCGAAGGCTGAACACAAAGATATTAAGGTTTTGGCTGTTGGCTCAGTCGGTGCTGATTTCTTTAAGAAAAACAAGCTGAACGTTGTTTATGAAAATGACAGTATTAGTGACGTACCTACTTTTGATGAAGTTTTACCAATTGTTTCAACTGCAATCAAAATGTATTTGAACGGAGTTTATGATGAATTATATGTATGTTATACTCACCACATCAACTCACTTTCATCTGCATTTCGGGTTGAAAAAATGTTGCCAATCGTTGACATTGATATAGGTGTCAAGGAAGCTGAAGCCCATCAAGATTTGGAATACGATATCGAACCTGATGTTAATGCTGTTTTAACCACACTAATTCCCCAATATGCCCGTTCTACTATTTACGGTGCTATTCTGGATGCCAAAACTGCTGAACATGCCAGTTCAATGACTGCCATGCAGAGTGCTACGGACAACGTTGACGATTTGGTTTCGAGTTTAACTACTAAATTAAACCGTGCAAGACAAGCAGAAATCACTACTGAAATTACTGAAATTGTCAGTGGTGCTAACGCTTTGAAATAATTAAGAAAAGGAGGTAGATGTTTTGAGTGAAGGTGAAGTTGTTCAAGTAATCGGCCCAGTTGTCGATGTCAAATTCCCGCTTGACAAAAATCTGCCTGATATTGACAATGCTTTGCGCGTCGTTAAGTCGGACGATGAATCTGTTGTTCTCGAGGTTACACTAGAGCTTGGCGATGGTGTTTTAAGAACAATTGCGATGGAATCTACCAATGGTCTTAGACGCGGAATGAAGGTTGAAGACACAGGTGGCCCTATTTCAGTACCGGTTGGTAATGATACTTTAGGACGTGTTTTTAATGTTTTAGGTGAGCCTATTGACAACGGCCCTAAATTTGCAAAAGATCATGCTCGTGACAGTATTCATAAGAATGCTCCTAAATATGATGAATTAACAACGAGTCAGGAGATTCTTGAAACTGGTATTAAAGTAATTGATTTACTTGAACCTTATGTCCGTGGAGGAAAAGTCGGCCTGTTTGGTGGTGCCGGTGTTGGTAAAACCACTATTATTCAGGAACTTATCCATAATATCGCCCAAGAGCATGGTGGTATTTCAGTCTTTACTGGTGTTGGTGAAAGAACACGTGAAGGTAATGACCTTTACTTTGAGATGAAAGCATCTGGAGTTTTAAGCAAAACTGCCATGGTCTTTGGTCAAATGAATGAGCCGCCTGGTGCCAGAATGCGTGTGGCATTAACTGGACTGACCTTAGCTGAGTACTTTAGAGATGTTGAAGGCCAAGACGTTCTGCTCTTTATCGACAACATTTTCCGGTTTACTCAAGCTGGTTCCGAAGTTTCCGCTCTGTTAGGACGCATGCCCAGTGCCGTTGGTTATCAGCCAACCTTGGCAACAGAAATGGGCCAATTGCAGGAAAGAATTACTTCTACCAAGAAGGGTTCTATTACCTCAATTCAAGCGGTCTATGTTCCGGCTGATGACTATACTGACCCGGCTCCAGCTACTACTTTTGCTCACCTTGATGCTACTACCAATTTGGAACGTAGTTTAGTTGAGCAAGGTATATACCCGGCTGTTGACCCGCTGCAATCTACTTCAAGTGCTTTGGATCCTGAAATTGTGGGCCAAGAGCACTATGAAGTCGCTACTGGCGTCCAGCATATATTGCAAAGATACCATGAATTGCAAGACATCATTTCTGTTTTGGGAATGGATGAATTATCTGACGAGGAAAAGGTGATAGTTAGCCGTGCTCGTAAAGTTCAATTCTTCTTATCGCAAAACTTCTTTGTGGCTGAACAGTTTACTGGTGTGCCTGGTTCTTATGTTCCAATTAAAGAAACTATTAAGGGCTTTAAGATGATTTTAGATGGTCATTTAGATGATCTTCCAGAAGATGCATTCCGTAGTGTCGGCCCAATTGAAGATGTTTTGAAAAAAGCAAAGCAAATGGGTGTAACTCCGAGTGATCCTGAAGCTAAAGCATTATTAGAAAAGTAAGGTGATGTCAAGTGGCAGATCCAGAAAAACTTTTTATGGTAAATGTTGTAACTCCGGATGGTCTAATATTTTCTCATCATTCTAGTATTGTTGAAATGCGTGCAATTGATGGTCAACGTTCAGTGATGTATAATCACTTACCGATTTTGACTCCGCTAGCAATAGGTGAGATTAAAGTTAAAAGAAGTCGGGAAATGAACAATATTGTCAACCATATTGCTGTTAGTGGTGGCTATTTTGAATTTTCAAATAATGTGGCTACCATTATTGCTGACAGCGCTGAGCGGGCAAATAATATTGACGTTTCCCGGGCTAAAGCAGCTAGAGAACGTGCTCAAAATGCACTGAAAAAGGCTCAGGCTGCCCATGATCAACGATCACTTGAGCGGGCACAGGTTGCACTTAGAAGAGCCGTTAACCGAATAAGTGTTTACAATTCAGTCAAATAGATTTAAAGTTTTAAGCGGATGCACTGCTTTTGTGTGTCCGCTTTTATTGTAACTTAGGAAAAGTGGAAAAGAATATGTTTCAACTTGGCGTTCATGCTTTAATTAGTATAGTAATTTATTTAATTACGATTGGTTTGTCCTTTCAGATTATGAAAAGTGTTCGTATTGAAAAGATAATTCGTAAAAACAGGATATTTGAAGCACAACTGCTACTTATCTTTGCTGCAATTGCTTTAGGCTTTCTAGTGGGTAATTTCTTTATTACATTAATTGATACTTCATTGCAGTTAAGTAATTTCTTTTAAGACTTGGTAAAGCGGATAAAGTCGCCGACAAACTTAAAATCTTTATGGTAAAATATACATTGAATATGATGGAGGATTATCGTGGCACGAGATATAGGAATAGATTTAGGAACAGCAAATGTGCTCATTAATGTTTCTGGTAAAGGAATTGTCTTAAATGAGCCTTCTGTTGTTGCTGTCAATACAAGTACAAATAAAGTAGTAGCAGTTGGTACAGAAGCCTACAAGATGGTAGGAAGGACTCCGGGGAACATCCGTGTAATCCGTCCTTTAAAAAATGGTGTTATCGCTGATTTTGATATCACAGAAGCAATGCTGTCTTACTTTATTGAAAAATTAAACGTTAAGGGCTTTATGTCCAAGCCAAATATTTTAATTTGTGCTCCGACAGGAGTAACATCAATTGAACAGAAGGCAATTATTCAGGCTGCGGAAAAATCGGGTGGAGGCAAAGTTTACCTTGATTTTGAGCCTAAAGTTGCTGCTGTAGGTGCAGGGCTTGATATTTTCAAACCTCAAGGCAACATCGTAATTGATATTGGTGGTGGTACTACTGATATTGCCGTTTTATCAATGGGTGAAATTGTTACAAGTCAATCATTGCGTTATGCTGGGGATCATATGAACCAAGCTGTTGTTTCTTACATTAAGAATAAACATAACTTGCTAATTGGTTCACGCACTGCGGAACAGATTAAAATCGAAATTGGTAGTGCTTTTGAACCTGATAAGAACGAAACTATCACTGTTCGCGGTCGCGATGTGGTTGACGGTCTGCCAAAACAGGCTACTGTTACTGCGCCTGAAATTCAAGAAGCTCTTCATGATGGCTTGATGACTATTATTGCTGCTACTAAAGAGGTTTTGGAAAAAACGCCACCGGAGCTTTCTGCGGATATTATTGACCGTGGAATTATGCTGACAGGTGGTGGAGCATTGCTTAAGAATATTGATAAGCTAATTTCTTATTACCTTAAGGTACCAGTATTAACGGCCGATCATCCACTTGAAGCTGTGGCACTTGGGACGGGAATTTTACTTAAGAATATTGAAAAACATCAGCGTCACTAATCTTGGGAGGCTAGATTTGCGTAAAATTTTGATTTATTTGGTTAAAATCTACCAGAAGTTTATTTCTCCTGCTTTACCAAAATCATGCCGTTATTATCCAACATGTTCGACCTATATGGTTGACGCATTGACCAAATTTGGTCCTCTTTTAGGACTTATTATGGGAATATCACGTATATTACGCTGCAATCCTTTTGTGCGTGGTGGTGTTGATCCGGTACCAGATAAATTTACAATTTTTCGTAATCCTCATCCAGAACGATATGAAGATGAGATTATTGCAAAGAAATTCCATCCTAATACGAAATAGGAGTATTTATGTCAAAAAAACCAGAAAATATTAATGTGGAAATTAATGAAATTAAGGGTAAGCAAAACCCAACCTGGGAAGTAGTAATTCCCCAGAAAAAATCTATTGGCGTGATTGAAAAAATTGCTGGCCGTTATCGGGCTACAACCGGCAAAACCAACAGCGTCTTGTATGCAAAAAGTTTGGAAAGCAGTATTAATGATTTGCTTTCATACTTCGCTTTGCATGAAAAATAATAGGTTGTGATTAATTAATGGTCAAAGTACAAAATAAAACCAATCTGTTTGATCGAATTGCCTGGAATATTGTTGTCCCTGTGCTCATATTGGCAGCTGTGGGCCTTTATTCCATTTATTTTGCCGCAATTGATGATCCCAGTCATATGGGAAGTCCAGTTAGGGCAGTGGCAATGCAAGGATTATGGTATGTTATCTCGATTGCCGCAGTTGCTTTTGTAATCCAATTTGATGCTGAACAGCTCTACCGCATTGCACCTTATGTATATGGTCTGGGGATAGTGCTTTTAGTTGCGGTTTTGTTCTTTTATAATCGCAGTATAGCTGTAGATACTGGCGCTAAAAGCTGGTTTAAGCTGGGGCCAATTTCTTTTCAGCCATCAGAAGTCATGAAACCAGCCTTTATATTGATGCTGGCCCGGGTTGTGCGTGAGCATAACAATAAATTTGCTCACACAATTAAAAACGACTGGATTTTAATTGGTAAAATGCTGGCTTGGCTGCTACCGATTGCTGTGCTTTTAAAACTGCAAAATGACTTTGGTACGATGCTGGTCTTCATTGCAATTGTTGGTGGCGTAGTGCTAGTATCTGGTATTTCGTGGAAAATAATTGCGCCAATGTTTGTCGCTGTCTTTGTGCTAGGGGTCGTAGTTATTTATATGGTTACCACACCAAGTGGTCAATCATTTCTAAGTCATTTCTTTCAGCCTTATCAATTTAGACGCATTATGTCATGGTTGAATCCATCTAATGACACGTCAAAAGCTGCGTATCAATTATGGCAAAGTATGCAAGCGATTGGTTCTGGTCAAATATTCGGCAACGGCTTTGGTAAACTAAGTGTTTATGTGCCGGTCCGAGGGTCAGACATGGTTTATTCAGTGATAGGAGAATCATTTGGCTTTATTGGAAGTGTAGCAATCATTTTGCTTTACTTATACTTGATAGTGCAAATGGTACGGATCACTTTTGATACCAAAAACGCATTTTATTCTTACGTTTCTACTGGCGTTATCATGATGATACTCTTCCATGTATTTGAAAATATTGGTATGAGTATTGATCTGCTACCTCTGACCGGTATCCCGTTGCCTTTTATTTCTCAAGGTGGATCAGCCTTAATTGGTAATATGATTGGTATTGGTATGATTTTGTCCATGAAATTTCATAATAAAGATTATATGTTCAGTCAAGCAGGAGATTTCTAATTTATCTATACATAAAAAAGAGCATTTCAACTGAAATGCTCTTTTTTAATTACTCAAATTTTCGTTAGAACGACAAACTAGCACGTCACAATCTGCAGTTCTAGTAACATATTCGGTAACACTGCCGATTAATATGCGTTCAACAGCGTTGAGACCTGTAGCTCCTAATACGATTAAATCAATCTGGTGCTTTTTAGGGAATTGGTGGGCGATAATTGCTTTAGGAGCCCCAAATTCAATTGAATAGTGAACCTCACTTACTCCAGCTTCTGTAGCCTGTTGGTAGTAATTTTGCAATTTTTCTTTAGCATCGTTTGATACTTGTTCAACCATTTCTGAATCAAAGCTAGAAACATTTTGGAAGGATCTGGTGTCAATGACATGTAAAATTTCCAAAGCAGCTTCATTTCGCTTAGCCGCAGCTACAGCTTTTTTAAAAGCTAAATCAGCTTCTTTTGAGCCATCAACTGCGACTTGAATACGGTGATATTGTTTCATCATTTAAAACACCTCTCTTACCATTATTTTACCAAATTTTAGTCCAGTTAATCATCCTTTTGATTAAGTAAAAGACTAAAAATTAGGATAGTAATGCTGCTGAGAATTAAAGTAATAAGATTTAAGTATTTATTCTTCTGGAAAACTAAAAATAAACCCAAAATGGTCTCTATAATTAAAATAATAGCTGTCCAAGACATTAGAGAACTAAAATTAGAAATATTTTTACTGTTGTATATTAGGAAATGACGGTGCCGATTATGCCATAAGTAAAAGGCAGTCAATAGCAATACTGCCAGGTAAATTAGAATAACAATTTTAATAGCCATAAATTCTCCAAACAAAAAACGGTCCGCAGACCGCTTTCTAAATTTCTCAAGAAATCCGAGTCGTCGAAACATAGCAAAACAATGCTTGTTGAACCCGCAGTGTTCAAAAAATGAGATGTATCGCAACGAATATGGATCCTATCTTTGAAGATAGTTTTCCGATTCGAAAGTTATTTACTATCTCGCATGTCTTATGTTTGACCGGTCAACCTTATACAATTGAGCTAGTCGATCAACTCAGATCAACTATTATACTACTAAGCATCACGAGTTTTGTCAAGGCAGAAAAATTAGAGGGTACTTTTTAGGATAGCTTTTAAGCTCCTGAACGAACTAAGGTTATCAATATACCGGCTTATTTTGTGCATGACCAAAATAAAAGGGCTGATTTCAAAATAAATCTTCGGCCAGCATCTACTAAAATATTTTCCTTCTATGCAAAACTAATTATTTTAGACCCTGTTTTTGCAATTCATGCAAAGTTTCGTATTGCTTTTTAAACCCTTTTTCTATTTTAGAATTGCCTTTAGGCTGAAAATATCGCGTGCCAACGAGTTTATCTGGTAAATATTGCTGTGGTACCCAATCATTCACATAAGAATGAGGATAAATATAACCTTTACCGTGACCTAATTTTGCTGCACCACTATAGTGTGCATCTTTTAAAGTAGAAGGGATATTGCCATAGTCCTTATTTTTTACATCAGCTAAAGCCTGATCAATAGCACTGATAGCACTGTTACTTTTAGGTGATAAAGCCAGTTCAATCACCGCGTTAGCTAAAGGTATCCGCGCTTCAGGGAAACCCAGACTCTTAGCAGACTGAATAGCTATTTGAGCATGCTGAACGGCTGCGGGATTTGCAAGGCCGATGTCTTCATAGGCAATTACACTTAAACGCCTACAAATTGCTATTAAATCACCAGACTCAATTAGTCGAGCTAAATAATGCAAGGCTGCATCTGTATCAGAACCACGAATTGATTTTTGAAAAGCAGAAACCAGATCATAATGCCCATTGCCCTTAGCATCAAAGTTTTGATTACGCAGCTGGATAGAATTGGCCATTTCATCTTGATCAATGATTAATTCAGTTTCATCATTTTTACCGGCAGCTATCATTTCCTGTTTCGTTGAGCGGACTGCAAGTTCGAGTCCGTTCAGTGTCGAACGTAAGTCACCGTTGCCTTTTTGCACTAATAATTCTCTGGCGCTTGAAGTCAATTTAACGTTGTACTTACCCAAACCAAGTTCACAATCTTTAAGCGCCCGGTCAATTGCTTTATTGACATCATTTTTTGCCAAAGGCTTTAATTCAAAAATCTGGCAGCGGGAACGAATAGCGGGGGAAATTGCTATATACGGATTTTCAGTTGTCGCACCGATCAAAATAATTTGTCCGGATTCTAAAAGAGGTAATAAAAAGTCCTGCTTGGTTTTATCCAAGCGGTGAATTTCGTCTAGGAGCAATATCACCGTACCACTCAATTTTCCTTCCGCGGCTACTTGCTCCAGCTGTTTTTTACTGTCTGTTGCAGCGTTAAGCTGGCGAAAAGCGTATTTGGTGGAACCAGCTATGGCACTGGCAATACTTGTTTTACCTATTCCCGGAGGACCGTAAAGAATCATCGAGGACAACATTTTGGCTTCAACCATCCGGCGAATAATTTTTCCAGGGCCAATTAAATGCTCCTGACCGACTACCTCATCTAACGTTTTTGGTCTCATTCTGTAAGCTAATGGTTTCATTTAATTGTCTCCATGAAAAAGTCGCTGCCAGAAACCAGCTTTTTTAGTTTTGCCACTAGTAAGCAATTCTTGAGGCATTTCGGGTGGATACACTTGACTTATTTCAATGCGCATTTTGTTAATTGCATTTGCAGCTACTACTAAGATTGCCGAGTCATTCGGACCCGTTTTTGCCGTTTCATTGTTAACGATAGTAAAAGAAATTTCGTATTTGCCACAACTAGTTTCCACTTGATCAACAAACTTATCGTGTAAATTGCCATTAATCAGGATATTGTAACCAATATAATCTTTAAAATGGCGTAAAAATAGGTTGGTTAATTTAGGATCTTGCACTTCAGCATTGGTCATTCTAACTAATACCCGCTCGCGAAGAGACCCTAAAAATCTTCTGCGTTCATCCGGCTTTGTTTGGGGTGTGATGCCTTGAGCAGCATTTGAAACTCTGGTATTTAAATCCTCCGTCATTGATTGGTACTCCTTTCGGGTAACAAAAACCCCTCTCCAAGAAGGAAAGGGGTTTGTAAAAACATGGAAATTAAAGTAACTTGTTGTAGTATTCAACAACTAGAGCTTCGTTAATTTCTGGTTCCATTTCATCACGTTCTGGAAGGCGAACAAGTGAACCTTCTACCTTGTTGTCATCGAATGAAACAAAGGATGGGCGGGATACAACTGCTTCAAGTGCATCCTTAACTTGTTGCAGGTTCTTTGACTTTTCCTTAAGACCAATGGTTTGACCAACCTTGACTTCATAGGAAGGAATATCAACACGCTTGCCGTCAACAGTGATGTGACCGTGGTTAACTAATTGTCTAGCTTGCTCTCTAGTAGTAGCCAAACCTAAACGGTAAACAATACTGTCTAAACGGCATTCAAGCAGAACCATAAAGTTAGTACCGTGTTCACCTTCACGGATCTTACCGGCACGTTTGAACAAAGTTCTAAATTGACGCTCATTTAAACCGTACATCCAACGTAACTTTTGCTTTTCATGCAATTGTTCGCCATATTCTGATAAACGACCACGTGAATTAGGGCCGTGTTGACCAGGGGCGTAGTTTCTACGACTAAGCTCCTTGCCAGTACCTGAAAGTGAAATTCCTAATCTTCTGGAACGTTTCCAACTTGGACCTGTATATCTTGACATAAAATCCTCCAATAAAATCTGATAACAGTTTTTGGAGTAAAATAATTACGTATAAGTTTAACATTCGTGCATCTTAATTTTCATTTTCGCCTATTGCAGCGTCGGTTACTCGTTCACTAAAACGTATTAAGATGTTGACGTTCTTGCCACTTATAGCTGCAAATATTTTACACGTTCTATATTATAGTTGTATTACCTTATTAAAGCAAGGAAAATAGCAATTGCTTTAATATTTAATAATTTAACTAGAAAAAATAAAAAGGTGGTAGCAACTTGTTAATACTAGTATACTGCTTTTAATTAAAGAGATATTTATAAATATCTGATCGCACGATTTTATTTAAATAACGAATTTTATTGGCTTGAAAAAACTCTTGACCACAATAATGTAGAAGTTTGGTATAATTGGGGTAGTTTTGGAGGAAAATTATGTCACCAACTCAATCCATAGTTGTAATCATTGCAATTTTAATCATCATTATAATTATAGCCGCTATGTTAATAATCAATCGCCGCCAATTAAGGCAAATTCTTGAATTAGACGATTTGATTACCAAAATTGATAAAATGCATTTAGAAACAGATATTGTCAATCTGGATAAAATGGATTTAGCCGGTGAAAGTTTGACAACATTAACTACTTGGCGTAAAAACTACGAGCAGGCATTGGCTAAAAAGATTCCTGCAGCGCAGAACTTTCTTGAACAGGCTGCTGAGCAAAATACACACTATCACTTATTTAAAGCTCATAAAAATATTAAACAAGCCCGTGAAATCATGGATCCAACTTATAAAGATGCCAAGAACACTAAGGAAGTATTCACAGAATTACTTGAATCAAACCGTGAGAATCAAAAAAAATATAATGACTTGTTCAATGGCTTTAAAGAAATGCGTAAAGACATTCTGGCAAATTCATATGATTATGGTGCTGCTCTGGATCAGATTGAAAACGAATTGACAAATATTGAAAATGACTTTTCAGAAGCCAAGAGTTTGACTGCTCAAGGAGATCAAGTTGAAGCAAAACGTATTTTGTCAAAAATTAAAGCTGCTTTGACTAACATTAGTTCTATCCTACCCGAAATTAGGAATGCTCGTCACCAACTCAATAAAGTTTTTCAAGATCAGTTGAGTGAATTGTCCGACAGTTACAAGAAGATGATGTCTTCTAAATATTACATAACTCAGGTAGACGTTTTAGCTGAGATTAAAAAAATCAGAGGACAAGTAGCCGATGCAAATAATTTGCTCAAAGAACTTAAAGTGTCCGATCTCAAAGCAAAAAATGCGGAAATCCAAAAAGAAATTTCTGCTCTTTATGATATTTTAGCTAAAGAGTACAAAGCGAGACCATTTGTAGAAGAAAATCAAGATAAAATCCAGCGTCTGCTTGCTCACGAACAAGTTGAATCAAAAAAACTAGTAGCAAAATTGCGCCATATTGATGAGAGTTATGAGCTTACTCACAATGAACTTGCCACTAGTAGGAAGTTGGAACAGGAAGTCAATGATATGGAGCGGCAATATACGGTTGATACCCAGAATGTTGCTGATGGTAAGGGAGTTTATTCCAAAATTAAGTCATCGTGGTTGAGTATGCTGGAACGATTGCGTGAAATTAGTGATGAACAAAAGAAAATGTCCCAAGACGTTGATGGTCTTTATGATTCTGAAAATGTAGCCAATGATTCAATCAACCGCTTTAAGCAGGAAGTTTCTCTAGTTTATCGCCGTTTGGAACGTAAAAAAATCCCTGGTAATCCTGATACTTTTGTGCAAATGTATACTTTGGTTGTCAACGAGATTGGTCATGTGGCAAAAGAATTGAGTCAGGTAAGGCTAAACATGGAAAAGATTTCTCAGGAATTAATCCAAATTTCTGATGATGTCGAAAGGTTAAAACGAGAAGCAGATGACATAATTAATTCTGCAGATCTAGTTCAGCTAACCTTGCAATATTCTAATAAATATTCCAATAATGGTTCCATTAAAAGCGCTCAGAAAAAGGCAATGCAACTTTATGAACAGGATTATAACTATAAAGATGCTTTGGACACCATTGCAACTGCTATTGAAAAAGTTGAGCCAGGTTCATATCAACGCTTAGAAAATTTGTACTATTCTGATAAGAAAAATAGCTGATAAGAATCATAAACCTGCAGAAAATTATTTAGCTTTAAAATTAAAAAAAGAATTTTAAAGCTTTTTTAGTGCTCATGAATAAATAATTGAAGCTGACAAGAATTTAAGTTACAATTTATAAGTTAATAGCTGACCATGTAGTGTTTTTGGAGGGGGAGAACTTCCGTGATTTACTTTGACAACAGCGCCACGACTAAGATTGATCCTGCTGTTTTAGCCACTTATGATAAAGTAGCTCAAACCATTTGGGGCAATCCGTCCAGTTTACATAAACTGGGAGACCGTGCATTTCAACTTTTAGAAAGTTCACGTAAGCAAATTGCCAGTCTTTTGGGCACAAAACAGGATGAAATTTTCTTTACCTCTGGTGGAACTGAGTCAAATAACTGGGCAATAAAAGGAACCGCTTTGCAAAAACGGGAATTTGGCAAGCATCTCATTACTTCAAGCGTTGAACATGCTTCTGTTGCCAATGCTTTTAACGCTTTAGAATATATTGGCTTTCGTGTAACCCGTTTATCCGTTGATAAAGAAGGCCGTGTTAACGTAAATGATTTACGTAATGCTTTAGATTCTGATACCACTTTAGTTTCAATAATGGGCGTTAACAATGAAATTGGTACTATCCAGCCAATCGCTGAAATTAGTGATTTATTAACTAATTACCCAACTGTAAGTTTTCATGTGGATAATGTGCAAGCATTAGGTAAAAATATTTGGTCTCGTGTTTTTACCCCTCGTGTTGATTTTTCCAGTCTGTCAGCGCATAAATTTCATGCACCACGGGGTACCGGAATCCTTTATAAAAAAGAGGGCAAGATGCTTGCTCCCTTGCATGATGGTGGCGGTCAGGAAAAAGGTTTGCGTTCAGGTACTGAAAACTTACCGGCAATAGCAGGAATGGCTAAAGCAGTACGTTTGCTTTTGGAAAATGAACAGGAAAAAGCTCAACGTGAGGTTGAAATTAAAGCCAAAATAGTGAAGTATCTCCAAGATAAGCCAGGAATCACTATATTTTCACCATTGAATGATAACTTTGCCCCTCATATTTTATGTTTTGCTCTTGAAGGTATTCGAGGAGAGACTCTTGTTCATACACTCGAAGAGTATGACATTTATACTTCAACTACTTCGGCCTGTTCTTCCACTAAGACTGATCAAGCAAGCACATTGGTGGCAATGCATGTTGATGATAAAGTAGCAACAAGTGCGATTCGTCTTAGTTTTGATGAAACTAATACTCTTGCCGAGGCAGATGAATTTATTAAGGTCTTTGATAAAATTTACCATCATTTTGCCAGAATTAATCATTTAGGAGAATAATTTTTTATGAAATATACTGAAATAATGGTACGTTATGGTGAGCTGTCAACTAAAGGAAAAAATCGTAAAGATTTCATTGGCCGCTTAGCTGGTAACGTGACTAAAGTATTGCGCGATTTTCCGCAAGTCGAAATACACCCGCGGCATGACCGCATGCACATAGTTTTAAATGATGCACCTTTTGCAGAAGTTGATAAACGTTTAAAAAGGGTTTTTGGTATTCAAACTTATTCACCAACTATCAAAGTTGAAAAAACTTTGGCAAAAATTGAAGAAACTGCTCTAGCTTTAATGAAAGAAACTTTTAAAAAGGGTATGACTTTTAAAGTCAACACTAAACGCAGTGATCACCAATTTTTATATGATACCAATGAGTTGAATAAAATGGTGGGTGACTATCTCTTTGCCAATATGGAGAATTTAAAGGTAGAAATGAAACACCCTGACATTGTCCTTAGAATTGAAGTGCGCAAGGATGCTGTCTATATTTCTAATCAGTTACTTCGCGGTGCAGGTGGAATGCCCGTTGGGACAGGTGGACGCGCCGTTATGATGCTATCTGGCGGAATTGATTCGCCAGTAGCTTCATATTTAGCTCTTAAGCGTGGTGTTGATATTGAAATGGTTCATTTTTACAGTCCGCCATATACTACTGAAAAAGCGCTAAATAAGGCTAAAGAATTAACTGGAATTCTTGCTAATTATGCAGGCAAGATCAATTTTATTGCCGTGCCTTTTGCTGAAATTCAGGAAACCATTAAGGAAAAAATTCCTGAGGGTTATTTAATGACTGTGCAAAGAAGGCTCATGTTGCAGTTGGCAGATAAAATAAGAGCTAAAAGAAGAGGCCTGGCTATTTTTAACGGTGAATCCGTTGGTCAAGTGGCTTCGCAAACTTTGGAATCAATGGCTGCAATTAATGATGTGACGACCACACCAGTTGTCAGACCAGTTGCCACGATGGATAAAACTGAAATTATTAATTTGGCTGAAAAAATTGGTACTTTTGATTTGTCTATCCAGCCATTTGAAGATTGTTGTACAATTTTTGCCCCTCCTCGTCCCAAAACTAAGCCCAAAATCGATAAAGCACGGGAATTTGAAAATCGTTTGGATGTTGAAGGATTAATTGACCGCGCTCTAGCTGGTATACAAGTAACTTCAATTTATCCTAATGATAAGTTTTTGGCAGATAAAGCGGCAGAAGATGCTGCACTACTGTAAAAAACGTGTTATAATACGCCCAAAGCAATAATTGAGAGGTATTAACCTTATAGATAGAGAAAGGCTGATAGTGGTGAAAGGCCGAATGAAGGTTAATTGGTAGCTCAATTGGACTGATTGGCTGAACTAACAGTAGGCTGATCCGGCAAATTCGCCGTTATCATTATTAAGAGAGGCAGAATTTATTCTGCTTAACTTTAGGTGGTACCGCGGTTAATCACATCGTCCTAGACATGTTGTCTAGGACTTTTTTATTGGGAGGAGAACTATGACAGATTTAGCACCAAAATATGACCCACGCGAGGTTGAACAGGGTAGATATCAAAAGTGGCTTGATCAAGATTTATTTAAGCCATCTGGAGATAAAAAGGCACATCCGTATGCAATTGTTATTCCGCCACCAAATGTTACTGGTAAGCTTCATTTAGGTCATGCTTGGGATACAGCAATTCAGGATACATTAATTAGATTTAAAAGAATGCAGGGTTATGATACCTTGTATCTTCCGGGAATGGATCATGCCGGAATTGCAACTCAGGCAAAAGTTGAGGCTAAATTACGCAAACAGGGTAAAGACCGTCATGAAATGGGACGTGAAGCTTTTGTTAAACAAGTTTGGGACTGGAAAGATGAGTACGCTGCTATTATCAAGAGCCAGTGGGCAAAATTGGGCCTGTCACTAGATTATTCACGTGAAAGATTTACATTAGATAAGGGTTTGTCTAAAGCTGTTCGCCGCGTCTTTGTCCAACTTTACAATGAAGGATTAATTTATCGCGGGGAATACATTATCAATTGGGATCCTGAGTTGCAAACAGCTTTAAGCGATATCGAAGTTATTCACCAAGACGATAAAGGCGCTTTTTATCATATTAAATATCCGTTTGCGGATGGTTCTGGCTTTGTTGAAATTGCAACTACACGTCCTGAAACCATGTTCGGTGATACTGCTGTTGCCGTGGCACCAGGGGATGAACGATATAAAGATCTTGTCGGCAAAGAATTAGTTTTACCGCTAGTGGGACGCCATATTCCAATTATTGAAGATCAACACGTTGATCCTGAATTTGGTACAGGTTTAGTAAAGATTACACCTGCTCATGACCCTAACGACTTTTTAGTCGGCAATCGTCATAACTTAAAACGGATTAACGTCATGAACGACGATGGCACTATGAACGAAAATGCCGGTAAGTATGAAGGGATGGATCGTTTTGAGTGCCGTGAAGCATTAGTTAAGGACCTGAAGGAACAGGGCTATCTGATTAAAGTTAAGCCGATTGTGCACTCTGTTGGACACTCAGAGCGTTCTGGCGTTCAAGTTGAACCTCGTCTTTCCACTCAATGGTTTGTTAAGATGAAACCATTAGCTGAAGCTGCATTAAAAAATCAGGAAACTGACAATAAGATTACTTTTGTTCCTGAAAGATTTGAGCGTACTTTTAAACAATGGATGGAAAACATCCACGATTGGGTTATTTCTCGTCAGTTATGGTGGGGTCACCAAATTCCAGCTTGGTATAACAAGAAGACTGGTGAAATGTACGTTGGTGAAGAAGCGCCAAAGGACATTGAAAACTGGAACCAAGATCCAGATGTATTAGATACCTGGTTCTCAAGTGCATTATGGCCATTTTCAACGATGGGCTGGCCAGATGAAGATTCAGCCGATTATAAACGTTATTTCCCAACTAATGCGTTGGTTACTGGCTATGACATTTTACCGTTTTGGGTAGCCAGAATGATATTCCAAGGCTTACACTTCACTCATCAACGTCCATTTAAAGATGCTGTCTTTCATGGATTAATCAGGGATGAGCAAGGGCGCAAGATGAGTAAATCATTGGGTAACGGTGTTGACCCAATGGATGTTATTGACCAGTATGGTGCCGATGCTTTACGCTGGTTCTTGCTTAACGGTACAGCTCCAGGTCAAGATACTCGTTATAATCCTAAACAATTGGCATCTGCTTGGAACTTTATCAATAAGATTTGGAATGCTGCTAGATTCGTAATTATGAATTTACCAGAAGATGCACAACCTGCTCATATGCCAGATACAGCTAAATTTGATTTAGCAGATGGTTGGATTTTTGATCGCCTAAATCATACTGTTAGTGAAGTTATACGATTATTTGATGATTATCAATTTGGTGAAGCTGGTCGTGAATTATACAACTTCATTTGGAACGACTTCTGTGACTGGTACATCGAAATGGCCAAAGTGGCTTTGAATGGTAGTGATGAAGAATTAAAAGCAAGAAAACAAGATAATTTAATTTGGATTCTTGACCAAATCTTGCGTTTATTACATCCAATTATGCCATTTGTAACTGAAAAGCTTTGGCTCTCAATGCCACACGATGGTGAGTCAATTATGGTGGCTAAGTATCCTGAAGTACATGCTGAATTTGAAAATGAACCAGCTTGTCATGACATGGCTTTCTTAATTGAAATTATTAAGGCGGTACGTAACATTCGCATGGAAGTAAATGCTCCGTTATCTTCTTCAATAGACATCATGATTCAGTTAGAAGACGCAAAGAATGAAAGAATTTTAACTGACAATGAAGATTACGTTAAGAACTTCTTGCATCCAAAGGAATTAACCATTTCAACTCAAATTGCTGCACCAAAACTTGCTAAAACTGCGGTGATTTCAGGAGCTCAGATCTTTGTGCCGTTAGCTGATTTAGTCAATATTGCAGATGAAATCAAGCGCATGACCAAAGAAGAAAAAGATTTGCAAGCTGAAGTTGAACGCTCAACTAAGAAACTAAATAATCAAGGCTTTGTCGCACATGCTCCGGAAGCTGTGGTAAATAAAGAAAAGGCGAAAAAAGCTGATTATGAAAGTCAACTTCAAAGCGTTCAGGAAAGAATTAAAGAATTAAAGAAGAGTGAATAGCGTGACTTTTACCAAAGCTCAAGATGTGATTAATTATTTATACTCACTTCCTAAATTACATGAAAAAGCAGATTTAACATATATTAAGACAATTTTGGCTATGTTAGGTAATCCGCAAGATCAGATAAAAACAATCCATGTTACGGGCACGAATGGTAAAGGCTCAACTTCTTACTATTTAAGTAATTTGTTGCAAAAGGCTGGTCAAAAGACTGGCCTTTTTGTTTCGCCCTACGTTTTTGAATTTAACGAGCGAATTCAGCTGAATGGTCAAAATATCAGTAACCAAAGTTTGATTGGAATAGCTAATAAAATAGAGTCGGTTTTGACAAAAATTCGTAAAAACAATCCTGCTTTTTCATTAGTGACGTTTGAATATGAAGTAGTATTGGCATTTCTTTATTTTGCACAAGAAAAATGTGACTATGCTGTGATAGAAGTTGGCATAGGTGGTGAACATGACAAAACTAATGTCATTACACCGCAAGTTAGTGTGATTACTACAGTTGGACTAGATCATGAGCAAGTTATCGGACCAACGCTAGCAGATATTGCCCGTGAAAAAAGTGGCATAATAAAGAAAAATCGGCCAGTTGTTTTAGGTAATATTCCAAAGGAAGTGCTACCTATTATTCAGCAAAAGGCTCAAAAAGAAAATGCTCTGGTTAAAAAACTTGGTTCTGACTTTAATGTTTTACTTCAAGAAAACTTGGAGTATCAAGACCAATTTCAAAACATTTCTTTTTTACCCAGGCCACTAGTTGAAGGCTATGATATTGGTATTGCAATTCAAGCCTTTAGCTTATTAAATCTATCACTTTCTGCTTCAGAGATAGAAGATGCAATAAACCAAACAACTGTACCTGGACGTTATCAAATCTTGCAAAATAATCCTTTAATTATCCTTGATGGAGCGCACAATATTCAGGCAATGCAAAACCTGCTAAATTTTGCTCATTTTAAGCAGAAAAAAAAGCAAGGAAAAATTAGAGTATTGATGATGATGATGAAAGATAAGGATATTGAGCAAGTTTTTAAACTGTTTAAACCGGCAGATGAAGTTCACTTAACTACAATTGATTATCCGCGTGCAGCTAAAAAAGAAGACTATCCGGTTTGGATTCAAAAAAAATATCATTATCACGTTGACTGGCGAACTTCTTATCAAGAATTAAAGCAGAAGAGTCAAACAAATGATATACTGCTAGTATCAGGATCATTTTACTTAGTTGGGGATATTTTACAAATGGAGATAAAAGATGCGTGTTCAAGGCATTAAGGATGATATCAAAGGCATTTTGTTTGATATGGATGGCTTGCTGGTTAATTCCGAAAATTTATACTGGGAAGCCAATATTCAGGCAGCTAAGGAGGCAAATCTTGGTACGCCCGATGATATTTATCTCAAATTAGTTGGCTCGACAACAACTGATATGGACGATTTTTACCAGCAATACTTTAAGAATAAAGAACAACGTGACCAATTTATTAAACGTACTGATGAACTAGTATGGCAGTGGACTGAACAAGGTAAATTAAAGTTAAGGCCGGGAGTGCAAAAAGCTCTTGATCGGTTTCAGGCTGCCGGATTGCCTATGGCTGTGGTAACCAGTAATTCTGAAAATGTGGTGGAGCATAATTTATGGGCCACAGGAACGCGTAACTATTTTCAATTTCACTTAAATTATGACGATGTAAAAAATAATAATGTCAAGCCTAAGCCTGCACCAGATATTTATCTTTTGGCAGCCCAAAAATTACATGTTGCCAAAAATAATATTTTAGCATTCGAAGATTCTTCTCCTGGCTTGCTAGCTGCTGTTAATGCCGGCTTAAAATGTGTAATGGTGCCGGATTTAATTCCAGCTACCGCCGAAGATCATCAGAATGCGGCTTTTGTTTGTCAAGATTTCTTTGAATTTTTACAAAAAGTTAGTTAGTTTTGGCGTATATAAATAGTGAAAGGAATGATTTTATGGAATTAATAAGGTCTCATCACTATTTAATTAAAACTGACTGGGAAATGCTGAACAGTTTTTTTGATGAACTGAAAGAACATGGAATTGAAAATTTTGATGAACTTCTTGTTAAGTTGGAAGAATTAAAGATAAGAAATGCCAATGATCTGCTTAAATATGTTTCTGGTGACCAATGCTGTGACAGTTTAGCAATTTTAGGTGAGGGATTACTTGAAAGATTGCGCTCCGCGGTATCAGACCGGGAACTTATTATGACTTCAAGCGATGAAGTTGGTACTTATTTATTAGATAAATTTGCAGGACATAAACAAGAAGAACTATGGGCAATCTACATAGATAACAGTAATCATATAATTGCTGAAAAGAAGTTGTTTCAAGGTACTTTGGATAAGTCAATTGCGCATCCACGAGAGGTTTTTCGTTGGGCAGTTATTTATGCCTGTGCCGGCTTCTTTGTAGTGCATAATCATCCCAGCGGTAATTTGTTACCTTCAAAAAGTGATATTGAACTCACTGAGATGCTTCATGAGGCAGCAAAACTATTTCGGATTGAATTTCTTGATCATTTTATTGTGGGCAAAGGAAATTACTTTAGTTTCTGTGAACGGCAATTATTTTAAAATCATCTTAAAGTTACGTTCCATTTTCTTTTTTAAGTTGCACTTTATGCTATAATTATTCAAGATTTAGAGACTGCAATAATAAGGAGAGATTTACGTGTTTGGATTAGGAGCAAAAAATATTGGCATTGACTTAGGAACTGCCAATACTCTTGTTTATATGGAAGGTAAAGGGATTGTTTTAAGAGAGCCTTCTGTGGTGGCAAAAAACACCCATACCGGCAAGGTAATTGCGGTAGGGTCAGAAGCAAGAGAAATGATCGGCAGAACACCAGAAAGTATAGTGGCTATTAGGCCAATGAAAGATGGCGTAATTGCTGATTATGATACAACTGCCTCAATGCTTAAGTATTTTATCGAAAAGACTGTTGGCAATTCCAAACCTTCAGCTATGATTTGTGTACCTTCTGGTGTTACTGAGGTTGAAAAGCGGGCAGTGATTGATGCTGCTCGTGTAGCTGGAGCACGTGAAGCTTTTGTAATAGAAGAACCATTTGCAGCTGCTATTGGGGCAGGATTGCCAGTAATGGATCCCACTGGCTCAATGGTTGTAGATATTGGTGGGGGAACTACCGATGTTGCCACTATTTCTTTAGGGGGAATAGTTTCTTCTACCTCAATCCGCCAAGCCGGTGATAAGTTCAATACGGCAATTGTGAATTATGTTCACTCTAATTTTAATTTGCTGATTGGTGAGAGAACTGCTGAAGATATTAAAATTCAGATTGGTTCTGCTTCAGTTGAAAAGGCTAAAGATATTGAAGCAGTCAATATTCGTGGCCGTGATTTAGTTACTGGTTTACCAAAATCAGTTGATGTAAAAGCAGTCGATGTAGCTCATGCTATTCAAGATGTTGTTCAGGACATTATCGTTGCAATTAAGGAAACGCTTGAACAGACCTCTCCTGAAATAGCAGCAGACGTCATTGATCACGGAATTGTATTAACAGGCGGTGGAGCTTTACTAAAAAACTTACCTGAGATTATTTCCGAAGCTACTAAAGTGCCAGTATTTATAGCCCAAGATCCACTAGATTGTGTTGCAGTTGGTACAGGTGAGTCTCTGAAAAATATTGAAGTAATGCGCAAAAATCGCAGATAATACTAAAAGTCGGCTGTTTTCGCCGGCTTTTCTTTAGGGACTGTTTCCAAATGAAGAAATTTCTACAAAACAAAAAATTATTATCGGCATGTATAGCAGTTATTTTGGCTTTTACTGTTATAGGAGGCAGTGTCAGCTTACGTAATAGACGTGATACCCCCCTGATTATTCAGAGTTTTGGCAATGATGTGGTCGCAGTGGGATCAAGAATAATTGATTTTCCATTAAGTTTTGTTTCTGGCAGTTTAAATAATGTTCACGATTTGTTGAATACTCAAGATGAAAATAACTACCTCAAGAGCAAAGTTACTGACTTAGAACAAACAAAAGCTCGTAATGCTAGCTTGGAAGCTGAAAACAAACAACTTAAATCAGCATTAAAAGTAAAAAATACGCTTACTGACTATAATATTATTCAAGCATCTGTCATTTCTCGTTCACCGGACAGTTGGACAGACCTGTTGGTTATTAATAAAGGATCTACATCTGGCTTGCGTAAAAATATGGCGGTAATGTCCGGCGGTGGTATTATTGGTCGCATAATAGAAGTCAATGCCGCTACTGCAAAAGTTGAATTAATAACAACTAGTGATAAATCAGCCAATCGTTTCGCAGTTGAAGCACAAGCCGTAAACGGAAAAAAAGTTCATGGAATTATTACGGTAATCGGTAACAAGACACTAGCATTTACTCAGGCGGTCGACAGTAAAAAACTAAAGCGTGGTGCAAAAATTTACACTAGCGGATTAGGTGGTAATTCACCCAAAGGATTATTGGTAGGAACAGTTTCTACTACAACCCATGATACATTTGGCTTATCTGATTTAATTAAAATTAATCCAGCAGGTGAATTAAATGATCCTTCTGTAGTTTCAGTTATTAAAAGGAAAGTGAACGACTAATGAAGTCTCTGCGAAAATTTAGTCTTGTTATAGCTTTATATATAGTTTTAGCTATCAGCGGCAGTTTGTCTTTATTCTTTCACCGGTTTTTTTTAATAGGTAATGCTACAAACTTATTGGTACCCGTTAGCATGATGTTAATAGCACTTTTTGATGACACTAATCATAAAGAGATTTGGTTAGCTTTTGGTACTGGTGTAGTAAGTGATATTTATTTTTTTGGTATTATCGGTGTTTATGCCATTAGTTTACCTATAATTTGCTGGCTGTTGCAAAAAACTGCCAGATTTTTACCAGAAGTTTTTTGGGCACGAATTTTAGCGATTTTAATCGCTTCTATTCTGATTGAGTGCTATACTTGGCTTATTATGAATACGACAGGTCTGACGAGTATTAGTTCAATGAAATTGTTAAAAAGTATTTTGCCAACCTTATGCTGGGCATTTATTTTCGCTTCCGTTACTTATAAATTATGGTGGAATTTAGCTGATAACTATCCCTTTATGGTAAATTTAAATAATTATCAACAATAAAAAACGTGAGACAATGATCTCACGCTTTTTTATTCGAAAAAGCCAAAGCTAGATAATGCACCAACAACTTGCATTACTACAGCAGCTAAAGTTATTATTGCCATTAGCCAGGCCATGGCAATTGTTAGCTTTTGAAATTTAGATCTCTTTTTCTTATGTCTTCTCGTCATTGATAGACCTCCCTGTTTGAACAATATTTTATGCTACTTAAAAGTTTTTTTCAATCAGAGAGTAAGATAAAATAGAGAATAGATAATAGAGGATATAGCCAATGTTTTTAATTTTTTTGATACCTATTGTTGGTCTTGCTTTAGCTTTTCTTATTAATAAGATGTTTCCCAAGGCTCACTTTCGCGGATACGATTTATTACCATTCTTTTTTATATACGCATGTCACTTGATTACCCTGAAGCAGAAAAGGCCTGAGTTTTTGCCTTATGGTTTTTTTGTCTTCTTCATTTTAATTATAATAATTGCTATAACTGAAGCAATTAAAAATAAGAATTTGTCCATAAGTAAAACTTTCCGCAAAATATGGGACTATTTAACTGTTAATACTATTTTTTGGTATTTAGGATTATTATTTTTAATGATATAGTCAAACTTAAAATAAAAAATTAGAAAAAATATTAGTCGCAAACCTGAACTGGTTTGCGACTTTTGCTTTTTGTGTCATTAAAAAATAAATATTTAACTTTTTTTGACTAAAATGTGGTAGGAAGTGGTGAATTGTGGTAAATTATTTAGTGGAAGGGGGCAATGTCATGTTCATGGGTGAATATCATCACAATCTCGACAGTAAAGGGCGTTTAATAATACCTGCCCGTTTGCGTAGTCAAATTGGAGAAAAAATGATATTTACTCGTGGAATGGAAGGCTGCATTTTTGGCTATACCACTGAGGCATGGCAAGAAATTGAAGCCAAACTAGCCCACCTTCCTTTGACTAAGAGGAATGCACGCAGTTTTACGCGTTTATTTTATTCTGGTGCAATGGAATGCGAATTTGATAAGCAAGGGCGTGTGAATCTGACCACAACGTTGAAGAAGCACGCTTGCCTTGTTAAAGAATGTGTCATTATAGGAGTTTCTGATCGAATTGAGATTTGGTCAAAGGAACGTTGGGAAAAATTTAGTGATGAAGCCAACGAGAACTATGATGATATCGCAGAAAATTTAGATGATTTGGAACTATAAACATGGAATTCAAACACACCAGTGTACTCTTACATCAAACAATCGAAAATTTAAACCCCAAAAATGGTGGTCTTTATGTGGACGCAACTTTTGGCGGCGGCGGTCATGCAAAATACTTACTGAGCAAACTTGTTAGTGGTACCGTGATTGGTTTTGATCAAGATGAATATGCAATAAATTCGGCCAAGTTAAACTTTGCCGATTTACTTAAATCTGAAGCAGACCCTAAATTACAATTAGTACACGACAACTTTAGTCATTTAAAAATTAACTTAGTTAAGCTGGGTTATCAAAATGGCATTGACGGTATCTATTATGACTTGGGCGTTTCCTCTCCCCAATTTGATCAGGCAAAAAGAGGTTTTTCTTACCGCTTCGATGCCAGATTGGATATGAGAATGGATCAGGATCAAAGTCTCGATGCTTACCAATTAGTTAATGACTCAAGTCAAAAGGAACTGGCTAATATTTTGTATAAATTTGGCGGAGAAAAGTATTCTCGCCAGATCGCTCATAAAATTGTCCTTAAAAGACAAAAAAAGCCAATTGCGACAACCTTTGAACTGGTTGATGTTATTAAGGAAGCAATTCCTGCGTTTGCAAGAAGGACTGGAGGGCATCCAGCAAAAAAGACTTTTCAGGCTTTGCGTGTTGCTGTAAACCACGAGCTTGATGCTTTAAGTACATCACTTGAGGAAGCGATCAAACTACTCAAACCGGGCGGTCGCATTAATGTGATTACTTTTCAGTCTGATGAAGACAAAATTGTAAAAAATATTTTTAAAAAATACTCCGATGTTGAGGTACCTAGGGGAATGCCTGCTATTCCCGATGACTTGAAGCCAACGCTTCGATTAGTAAATCGTAAGCCCATTGTTGCTTCAACTGAAGAGCTTAAAAATAACAATCGCTCACACAGTGCCAAGTTGCGGGTTGCAGAAAAATTGTAAAGAGGAAAAACAATGGCTGATAATTTAGCAAGAAAAATAGAGTTTAATCCTAATGAGCAAAGAGATCCAGAGAAGAGACAACGTCAAGTTCTCAATCATCACAACGTTGCTTGGACCGGCTTCGAAAAGTCCTTGCTTATATTGGGAACAATGATCACAATTGGCTTAATGACAATGCTCGTTTCTTCTAGTATTTCTGCTACTTCAGCTCAACATGAACTTACTAGTTTGCAGCGCTCGGTTGCAAAAGAGCAAAGTCAAGTTGGAGATTTGCATCAAGAATTAGGTGAGTTGACCTCAAGCTCAAGAATGAATAAAATTGCTCGCAGCAAGGGGTTGGCTTTGAATGAAAAAAATATTAGGACTATACGCTAATGAATAAGCACATTAGTAAAAGAAATAACTTAAATTCCAAAGCCCACGGATACCGTTTTACAGTCGGGAGATTTCTCGAGGTAGCTGTTGCTTTGGTTTTTCTTGTATTTATAGGCAGATTTTTATATCTTGGAATCTCAAAAACCGTTAATGGACAAGATTTAACCGCTAAGATCGAGCAATTGTATATGCGTAATCAAGTGTTGAAAGCCAATCGGGGAAATATTTATGACCGGAATGGTTTAGCTGTAGCGCAGGATTCTCATTTATACACAATTTATGCCATTCTAGATAAATCTTCCATTAATTACAAAAATAAGCCGGAATATGTTGTTAACAAAAGTAAAACTGCTGAAAAGTTAGCACAAGTTTTACCTCTTAAAGCAAATAAAATTTTAAAGTATCTTAATCCTTCGCAGCCGGTTTTTCAGGTACAATTTGGTACGGCCGGTTCTAATTTGACCAAAAAACAAAAAGACCGGATTGAAAAAATGAATTTGCCGGGAATTAAATTTTTTGAAACTCAGTCACGGTTGTACCCTAATGGTAATTTTGCATCACACATAATTGGTATGGCTACACCAGTTTATGATAAAAAAACAAGACAACAAAATTTAGAGGGTACAATGGGACTGGAAGCTTGGTATGACGACGTTCTTACCGGAAAAAACGGCTATCAGGTTTCAGCTGTTGATGCCTCAAATTTCCAGACGCCAAATAGTACCCATACTTATAAAGCCCCTGTAGATGGTAATAATATATATCTAACTATTGACTCGCAGTTGCAGGAATGCCTTGAAAGTAGGTTATCTTATGTTCAGGATACCTTTAATCCCGTTTCTATGACAGCCGTTGTGGAAGATATGAAGACGGGAAAAGTGTTAGCTGCTTCACAAAGACCAAGCTTCAACCCGCAGACCAAAAAGGGACTTAAAAATTCTTATCGCAATATTTTGGTGCAAGATACATATGAACCCGGATCAGTTTTTAAAGTCCTGACATTGTCCTCTGCCGTCAATAGTGGGAACTATCATCCAAATCAATATTATAATTCAGGATCAGTTTCTGTGAATGGCTCAGTAATTCACGATTGGAAGCCGCGTGGCTGGGGAAGCATCCCTTTTTCACAAGCATTTCCACGGTCAAGCAATACCGGATTTGTTCATATTGAGCAGCAGATGGGTGCTAAGACTTGGAAAAAGTATTTAAGAAAGTTTCACATTGGTCAGAAAACTGGCGTAACGCTCCCAGGTGAACAACCAGGATTGATCGCGTTTAATTCACCTATTGATCAAGCTGTCACTAGTTTTGGACAGGGCGTTGATGTGAACGTCATGCAAATGATGCAAGCTTTTAGCAGCTTGGCGAATAATGGTCAAATGGTAAAACCCCAATTTGTTGAAAAAATTACGGATGCAGATGATCACACAATAACGGGTTATCAAATAAAAAATGTTGGCAGACCAGTTTATAGTAAAGAAACAGCAAACATAGTTCTTGGAAACATGCGACAAGTTTTAAATAAAAGAATTGGTACGGGAGCTGCATACCAGATGAAAAATCAAAGTATTGCTGTTAAAACGGGAACAGCTCAAATTGCTAATCTTAAAGGTGGTGGCTATCTTAAGGGTAACAATAATTACATCTTTTCCGTAGTTGGCGTTACACCCGCTAAACATCCACGTTATTGCATTTATATCACTGTCAAGCAGCCTCAAAGAATGAGTAAACCGGCTGAAGTAATTCTTTCTTCAATTTTTAAACCTGTAATGAATAGAACAATTCTTATGTCTAAAAATGGCTTAAGCAGTTCAACCATGATTAAAATACCTGATTTAGCAGGGCAAAATTATAAGGAAGCTGAAGCAATTGCTCAACAGGTTGGTTTCAGACTTGTCAGGATTGGTTCAGGTGATAAAATAACCAAGCAGTCTTATCAGGTAGGTCAAAAAAAGCAGTCTGGTAAATTAATGCTGGTGCGGACTGCTGGCATTATAAAGTGTCCTAATATGAAAGGCTGGACAAATGATGAGCTGCAGCAGTTTGCAGATTTGACTGGAGCTAAATTAAGCATTAAGGGTACAGGTGCAGTATCTAAGCAAAGTGTAACTGTTGGTGAAACTGTCAAATCCGGGACAAAAATAAAAATACAATTAAAGGAGTAGCATTTTATGCTGATCATAAGCATTATTGCATTAGTAAGTTCGTTGGCGTTAACTGGGATTATTTTACCCTGGATGATTATTTTCATGAGGTCACACCATGAAGGACAGGAAATTCGTGATGAAGGTCCTAAATGGCATGAAAAGAAGTCTGGTACACCTACAATGGGTGGTGTGGTTTTTGTTTTAGCAGCCACAGTTTCTACAATCTGGGTTTGTGTATGGCAACACGAAGTCACAAAAATGATGTGGATTTTATTAATCAGTTTGCTAGGCTACGGTATTATAGGCTTCTTAGATGATAGTATAAAATTGTTTTACAAACGTAACTTGGGTCTTCGTGCATGGCAAAAATTTTCTTTACAAATTTTGGTTGCTATTCTAATTATTATTATCGCGGCAACGGATCATTTTCAGTTTAAACTTTTCATACCGTTTTTTGGTGTAGTTAATAGTGTTGTTTTATTCACAATTTTTGTAATTTTCTGGTTGGTAGGTTATTCCAACGCAGTTAATCTGTCAGATGGTTTAGATGGTCTAGCAACTGGGCTGGCAATTATTGCTTATGCCACTTACTCTTATATTGCACTTAAGCAAAAAAACTTTGCCGTTTTAATTTTTTGCATGAGTGTCATAGGTGGCTTAATTTCATTTTTTATTTTTAATCATAAGCCTGCTAAAATTTTTATGGGTGATGCAGGATCTCTGGCTTTGGGAGGAGGACTGGCCGCTGTCAGTATCTTTTTAAATAGACCCTGGTCACTTTTGTTAGTGGGAATTGTATTTGTATGTGAAACAGCGAGCGTGATTTTGCAGGTTATCTCTTTTCAAACAACTGGTAAACGGATTTTCAAAATGACACCAATACATCATCATTTTGAAATGCTGGGCTACTCTGAATGGAAAGTAGACATTATTTTCTGGATTGTTGGCTTACTGGGAAGTATCTTGTATTTAGTAATATGGGGATAAAATAGTTCAATGAGGCAAGTTAAGACTTATCAAGGTAAAAATATTTTAGTTTTAGGCCTCGGCAAAAGTGGTTTTGCAGTAAGTAAATTACTGCTTGAACTTGGTGCAAAGCTAACTTTAAACGACAAGGCTGATTTAAGTAAAAATCAAAAAGCACAGGAATTGGAAAAACTGGGCGTGCGAATAATAGGTGGCAGACATCCAGTAGAATTATTACACCAAGAATCTTTTGCTTACTTAGTAAAAAATCCGGGGATTCCCTATGAAAATTCAATGGTGCAGGAAGCAAGAAAATTAAATTTGCCAATTATTACCGAACCTGAAATTGCACTGAGTGTTAGTGAAGCTCCATATATTTGTGTTACAGGCTCAAATGGCAAAACTACTACGGTAATGCTAGCACAGAAAATTCTGGAGCATCATCTGGCTAAAAATGGCCATCATGCCTATGCAGTTGGTAACATTGGTGTTCCAATTTCTGAAGTCGTGAAAAAAGTTACCAAAGATGATATCTTGGTTTGCGAAACTTCTAGTTTTCAACTGCTTGGCGTAACAGATATTGATCCTAAAGTAGCTGCGATTATTGATATTTATCACAATGTCCATTTAGATTATCACAAGACTTTTGCTAATTATGTTAATGCCAAGCTAAACGTTACCAGGACGCAAACTTCAGATCATTATTTTTTAGCTAACTTAGATCAAAAAAATATTTTTGAAGAAGAAAAGAAAGTTACAAAAGCAAAACTAATAACTTTTTCCGAAAATGATCGAACTGCCGACTATTTTATTGCTGATGGCTATTTACAGAATCAACATGAAAAAATCATTAAGACCACCGAGATGAAATTACCCGGTATCCATAACCAACAGAATGCGTTGGTTGCCAGCGCAATTGCACAGATTATGGGAGCAGCTATCAGCGATATCCGGGCAGTATTAACTAGTTTTACTGGGGCAAAGCATCGTTTGCAATATGTTATGACCTTGGAAGGCCGCAAAATCTATAATGACTCCAAATCGACAAATATAGAGGCGGCTTCAGTTGCTATTCCCTCTTTTGAAGATCCTGAAGTCTGGATCGCTGGTGGGTTAGATCGCGGTTTTACTTTTGATTCCTTGGTCCCACTTTTAAAAAAACATGTTAAAGCCGTGGTTTTATATGGCGAAACTCGTTATTTACTGGCTGATGCAGCTCGTAAAGCTGGCATTAAAAACATTGTCATTGAAAATACATTACAAGAAGCAGTACCAAGAGCATATGAATTAACAAATCCTGGTGATGTATTGTTATTTTCACCAGCTTGTGCGTCATGGGATCAATTTCGAACCTTTGAAGAACGTGGAGACTATTTTGTTAACTTTATAAAGGAATTGAAGACTAAATAAAATGAGAATAATATTTACAGGTGGAGGAACTGGCGGCCATATTTATCCTATTATGGCAATTATTGAACGATTAAAAGAGCGCAATTTGGCGACCAATGATGAAATACTCTTTGTTGGTACCAAAAATGGTCTTGAAGCTAAAATAGTTCCAGCAGCAGGAGTAAATTTTAAAACGATTGAAATGCGCGGATTTTCTCGTAAACATATAATGAGTAATTTTTCTACAATTAGTTTGTTTCTTAAGGCCACAAAAAAAGCTCAAAAAATTATTAATGATTTTAAGCCTGATATCGTGATGGGAACTGGTGGTTATGTCAGTGGTGCCCTAGTGTATGAAGCAGCAAAAATGAAGATTCCGACTCTGATTCATGAATCTAATTCAGTAGTTGGCGTTGCTAATAAGTTCTTAGGTCACTATGTAAACAAAATTTGTTATACGTTTGATGATGCTGCCAAGCAATTTTCGGAAAAGAAAAAGTTGGTAAAAACAGGAAATCCACGTTCTCAACAAGTATTAAACTTGTCATCAACAAAGATTGATTTGCAAAGCAAATGGGGTCTTAATCCCCAAATACCGACAGTGTTGGTTTTTGGCGGTTCTCGTGGTGCTTTGGCTATCAACCGGATAATGTTAAAATCACTGACTCGGCTTGAAACAAAGCCATACCAAGTCATTTGGGTGACAGGAACTTATTATTATCAAAAAATTGCAGAAAAACTATCCAATGTTAATTATGGTGAAAGCATCAAAATCTTACCGTATGTTAAGGATATGCCAGCACTCTTACCAAAAATGATTTGTGTAGTTTCGCGTTCAGGAGCCACTAGTATCGCGGAATTTACTGCTTTAGGAGTCCCAGCTATTTTGATTCCTAGTCCAAATGTAACTAATAATCACCAAATGAAAAATGCTCTTGATCTTGAAAAAGCTGGCGCAGCGACAGTGATTGCAGAAAGTGAACTCAATATTAATAACTTTATTTCTTCAATTGATCATATTGTGTTGGATCGTAAATACTATAAGGAAATGAGTAAGGCGTCTAAAAAACTAGGAGTTTCTGATGCTTCTGATGAAGTAATTAGAGTAATGCAAGATTTAGCTAAATAAAAAGAAGGTGAGGCAGTTGACAAAAAATCGAGTAACTAAAATTGACCCTAAAGAAAAGCTATCGCCATATTTAAGTCATCAATCAAGTAAGAAAAAGAAAAATTTCAGGACTAATACAAAAATTTCTGCCTCTCTTTCTAAATTACATAATGAACGTAAAACTGCACTTTTAAAGAGATTGGGACTTATAATAGGTGTTTCAGTAATAGCGCTTTTAGGACTTGGTTATTATATTTCGCCACTGGCAAATGTTCAAAGTATTCAAATTAGCGGGGAAAATGATTTACCAGTAAAAGAAGTTGTAAGAGCAACAGATATTACAGCTAGTGATAAAGTAGTCGATTATCTTCTTAATAAAAATGGCGTATCCCGTAAACTCTCTGCCAAATACTCAGAAGTAAAAAACATCAAAGTTCAAGTTAAAGATTTTAATCATTTAATAATTGAAATTGATGAATATCCCACAAAAGGATACATTAAAACTTCTAAAGGATATCGTAAAATACTTCCACAGGGAAAATTGGGATCTCAGTTTATTCCTTGGTCAAAAGTGTATCCAGATAAACCAGTTTTTGTAGGCTACGATCATGAAGTATCTCTCAAAAAAATTCTTCATTTATTTAATAGTTTACCTCCTGATTTTCAGGATCAAATTAAATTATTAAGTGGTAATACCCGAAGAAAATCACAAGTGATTTTTCTAATGAAAAACGGGAATGTAGTTATTGGCAACGTCTCAACCCTAAAAAGTAAAATAAAATACTATAATAAAATAAAACCTAAAGTGGGAAAAAATACGCTGATTGATATGGAAGTAGGGGCGTTTAGCAGGCCGCTTACACCAAATGAAAAGCGTGCATACGGTTTAATATAAACTGATTTTAAGCTGGTTTTATGGTAAAATTTTTTTAGGTAGCACTGACGGGGGGAAAAATTTTGGACAATTCGAATTTATTAGTGGGCTTAGATATTGGTACCACAAGTGTGAAAGCGGTTGTAGCTGATTCTGGTAAAGTTATTGGAGCTGTTGCAATTCCTAATAAAGGGATGCGACATGGTAATATAGTTGATATCGACGAAACAGCTTCTGCAATTAATAGGGCTTTAAAAGAAATAGCCAAAAAAACAAATGCAAATATTTATCGGGTCGTAACAGGTATCCCTGTGGGTATGCTTCAACTTGAAACTGTAAGTGATTTAGTTAATGTTAGCGATAATGGTCAAGAAGTAGGTAACCATGATGTTACACGTGTAGTCCGAGCTGCCATCAGGTCTGCTGTGAAAAACGAACGGGAGCCTATTTCTTTTTTACCAAGTCGTTTTCTAATTGATGGTAAAACCGAAGTAGATGATCCGCGAAAAATGATTGCTCATTCTTTATCGGTACAAGGAATCATGTTAACAGCACCAGCCAGTCCTTTACATAATATCAAAAAGGCTATTGAGCGTGCTGGCTATTCCAATAACTTTTTTATTCCAACTCCACTTGCTATTGCCAGCGTAGCTTTAAATGAAAGTGAACGCCATTTTGGTTCAATTATCCTCGACTTAGGTGGAGGAGTTACGACAGCTACGGTAATTCATAATAATCAAATTAAATATGCTAATATCGATTTTGAAGGTGGCAGTGATATTAGTAATGACATTTCGGTTGTTTTAAGTACTTCTAACAAGGATGCAGAACAAATAAAACTTGATTATGGTTATGCTGATCCTAGCCTGGCATCTGCTAAAAATAAATTTGCCGTTAACAGCGTTGGTTCAAATGGCCAGCAAATGGTTGACGAAAAATATTTAAGTGAAATTATTAACGCCAGGGTTATCCAGACTATTGCTAGAATTAAAAAAGGTTTGGTTAAGCATGATGCTTTGGAATTACCTGGTGGTATTATTATTACTGGCGGAAGCAGTCTTTTGCAGGGCTTTGATAGTATAATAGCTAATACTTTGAATGTTAAGGCGCGAATTTATCAGCCTGACCAAATTGGAATGCGTAATCCAATATACTCAGCGGCTTACGGAGTAGTTAACTATGCATATAAAATGTCCGAAATCGATTTCCTAGTAATTAGTGCTATTTATGGCAGAGGTGCTCTCGGTCAAGGGAAGCAGTCTACTCAAGAAAAACCAAAAATTTCAAAAAGAACAGTAACTCTTAATGAAACTAAAAGAAAAGAAGAATATAATAGACATGGGTTACTAAAGCGAGAGCAATCTCCGCATAGTAAGACAAAAAATAATACGCAAAATAAAGATAAAGGCTTTAAGAACTTCTTCAAAAAGTTCTTTGATTAAAGGTGGTTAATTAGATGGATTTCACGTTCGATTCAGACGACAATAAAAATGCTGTCATCAAAGTTATCGGTGTCGGTGGTGCTGGTGGTAACGCTGTTAATCGAATGATTGATGACGGTGTGCAGGGAGTTTCCTTCGTTGCTGCTAACACTGATGTACAAGCATTAAATAGCAATAAAGCAGAGAATAAAATTCAGTTAGGCCCTAAGTTGACAAGAGGACTGGGAGCTGGCTCTCACCCTGAAGTTGGCCAAAAGGCTGCAGAAGAAAGTGAACAGACAATTGAAGATGCTCTAAAGGGCGCTGACATGATCTTCATTACTGCTGGAATGGGTGGTGGTACTGGAACTGGTGCTGCACCAATTGTAGCTAAGATTGCCCGCGAAACGGGTGCTTTAACTGTTGGCGTTGTAACTCGTCCTTTTACTTTTGAAGGACCAAAAAGATCAAAAAATGCCGCTGAGGGTATTGCGCAGTTGAAGCAGTACGTTGATACTCTTGTAATTATTGCCAATAATCGTTTGCTAGAAATGGTTGACAAAAAGACACCAATGATGGATGCCTTCAAAGAAGCTGACAATGTCTTAAAACAAGGTGTTCAAGGTATTTCTGACCTAATTACTTCAACTGACTATGTCAACCTCGACTTTGCCGATGTTAAAACTGTTATGGCTAATCAAGGCGCTGCTTTAATGGGTATTGGCCGTGCAAGTGGCGAAAATCGCACTGTTGAAGCTACAAAACTGGCAATTTCTTCCCCTTTGCTTGAAGTATCGATTGATGGTGCTAAGCAGGTACTGCTAAATATAACTGGTGGTCCTGACTTAACTTTATTTGAAGCGCAGGATGCTTCAGAAATCGTTTCTAAGGCTGCAGGTGACGATGTTAATATAATTTTTGGTACTTCTATTAATCCTAATTTGGGAGATGAAGTTGTAGTTACTGTTATTGCGACAGGAATCAACTCTCAAGCAGAGGAGGAAGCCTCAAAGCAGCTCCCGGGTCATAGTCACCAGATTAAATCCCAACCAGGTCAAGCCAATACATCTCCAGAAAGAAAAATTAACTCAGTTAACAGACCTATGGAGCAAAATACGGCAGTAAGCGAAAATTCCAGTGCAGTTCAAAGTGCACCTAAACATAAGCCAATGGTTGATCCGACAAGTGTTTGGGGCCTGGATAACGATGATGAGGGTAACCGTCGGTCAACACCTTTTGCAGCAAATCAGGATGATAGATCTAGTTCATTTGATGAAGACGATCAAAGTAGCATTTCACA
Organism: Lactobacillus sp. ESL0259; assembly: GCF_003693045.1. Lineage (NCBI taxonomy): Bacteria > Bacillati > Bacillota > Bacilli > Lactobacillales > Lactobacillaceae > Lactobacillus > Lactobacillus sp. ESL0259. Next base: position 311,216 of record NZ_REHP01000005.1, read on the forward strand.
AATCGAAACTAATGCTTTTGATGATGACGATACTGATGATATTCCATTTTTCAGGCATCGTGGTGAAAACTAATAGGAGGCAAGAGAAATGGCTTTTAGTAAAATAGGCAAATTTTTCGGCGTGGCAAATGATGAAGATGAAATGTTAGATGACGAATATGCAGAAGAGCAGCAATTAAGTGATGAAGACAGTTTTCCTGCTGGTGCTGTTAACCGCGATAAAGTTGTTTCCATTAAATCTGGTATGAATGCTGCCAAAAGCAAAATTGTGCTTTATGAGCCACGTGTTTATTCAGATGCTAAAGAAGTTGCACAGAATTTATTGAATAATAAAGCAGTAATTATTAACTTTAGCAGAATGGAAGATGCATCAGCCAGAAGAATCGTTGATTTTATTACTGGTACAGTGTACGCTTTAAATGGTGAAATTCAACGTATCGGTGATAAAATTTTTTTAGCTACTCCCCCAAAGTTTGTCACGAATGGTAAAATTAGCGATCTAGTTGATAAGAAAGATTCTTTAAGTTAATGGCAGCAAATATCATATATTACAGCATTAATGTTATTGACTATGTAATATGGATTTACAGTATAGTCATGGTAATTGATGCAATTTTAAGTTGGGTTCCTTCTCTACGCGATTCAGCTGTGGGTCGCATAATTAATCGAGTAATTGACCCTTATTTGAATATTTTTCGAAAGGGGCCAATTGCCAGACTGTCTAATGCCACTGGATTAGATATTTCATTTTTAATTGGTTTGCTTTTACTTTATTTTGTCCAAGATTATGTTTTAAATTGGATTGCAAATATTTTATTTCATTTATTTGTTTAACCTCCAATCCTAATAAAGAGCTGGTAAATTTCGTTATAACTTTGACGAGAGCTACTAGCTCTTTATTTATCAGTTGGCTCAATTATTTCCTAAAATAAAAGAAAGTCACAGTTCATGCTATAATAATTTACGAAGTGACAGAGTAGTAATTTCACCTTCACTATTAGGAGGCAGTTCTTGAAAGCATCTAATATCTCAAAACGTAGTTTTTATATTAAAAATGTGGTCTTTAGGGGAAATTTATCTGACCAAAAAACAGTTGATAGAATGAATGGGCTTATAAATGATGTCATTTATAAACATCAAAAAGTTTTAACTGAATTTTTAGACCCAGGGGAAAGAGATATTTTAAAAAAGCTGGCTGGAAATGAAGTTTGCCTGCAAAGCTTTGGTGGCTATTTAAACGCTGAAAAAAAGAGAGTTGTTATAACAGAAGATTGGGCTACTGGTTCATCTCTGTCATATCAAATCAGTCTTTTTGAAATTGAATATCCTCAAAAATTTGTTTCTTTGACACATAGTGATGTATTAGGAAGTATAGCTAATGCTGGAATAGAAACGTCTACATTTGGTGATATTATTACGGATGGGAATGGGCGCTGGCAATTTTTTGGCAAAAGTGAACTAACTGATTTTTTCCAATATGAAATTACTCATATAGGCCACACAAAAGTTAAATTAAGGCCTATTTCAAGTGAAAAAATATTAGCAGTTGATGATGATAGTAAACACTTAACGGTAATTGCTTCTTCATTGCGATTGGATGCAGTTTTGGCAGCGATCGCTAAACAAAGTAGAAGCCAAATTAAAGCCAATATTAAGAATAATTTAGTTAAATTAAATTGGCATACTATTAAAGATTTTAATATAATAATTGAAGAAGATAATGTTCTTAGCCTAAGACATTTTGGCAGATGTAAAATTATGGGTATTTCAACAACAAAAAAGGGCAATTATAAGGTGGTATATAAGCTATGGCAAACGAAAAGAAAGAAACGCAGAAGCTGACTCCGATAAAAATTCACAATAAAGAATTTAAAAAAAGAGGATTAAGTGGATATGACAGGCATGAAGTTGATAGTTTTTTAGATCAAATTATTAACGATTATGGTGATGTATTAGATCAAAATGTTGATTATAAAAATAAAATAATACAATTACAAGATCGAGTTTCAAATTTGCAAAAGCAAGTTGCACAGTATCAGCAGAATGAAAATGCTACTAAAGAAGCCATAAATAATGCAAAGATCAAAGCAGAAAGAATTATCAATGACGCTACAGTTCAGGCAAATAATGCAACTGAGCAGGCTAAAATTGATACTGATTATCAGCGTCAGCAACTGGAAACTATTAAGTTAGATTATGAACGGGTCAAAAAGGAAACTTCCGGTTATCGCAGGTATATACAAGAACTTTTGCAAAAAGCAATTGAGAATCTGAATGACGAAAAGTGGCAAAAAGCTCTTGATCAATATTTTGATACAGAACGATTTTATCCTCCAGATGGTGCAGAACCAATCATGCTCACCGATGAGGACGAGGATGTCGATGAAGACGATGACGATGATGATACTGATGAAGAAGATGAGGATTTTGAGGTTGACAACGATACGGATGATGAAGTAAACTTTGAACAAGACTCTGAAGAAACAAATAATAGTCCTCAACCAATGACCGGTGACAGTCCTAGTATTGAAACTGTTAATAACGACGATGCTGCAGCCGATAATAATTCTGGTGGAACTACTATTATTTTTCCGGATGACTATAAAAATCATAAATGACAAACTGACAGTAAAACTTGCGAGCAATTCAGCGAATTAGTGAGGGTGTGAGTCTAATATAAGAGCTTAAAAGTTGATCAGCTGTTAATGATGGTTTGTCACGGTAGTTGCACGATACGCAATTCATTAAGTGGAGTTTAGCAACTCAATTTAGGTGGTACCACGATATTAACCTCGCCCTAATTTTAGGACGAGGTTTTTTGATAGGAAGGATTAAAAAATGAGAGTGAAAGATACACTTAATTTAGGTAAAACTAAATTTAAGATGCGGGGCAATTTGCCAGTACGTGAAGCACAATGGCAAAAAGAATGGGAAGAAAATAAATTATATGAACAGAGATTAAAATTAAACAAAGGCAAGCCAAGATTCGACTTGCATGATGGTCCTCCCTTTGCAAATGGTAATATTCATATTGGTCATGCGATGAATAAAGTGTCTAAGGACATAATCGTTCGCTTCAAAAACATGAACGGTTATTATGCTCCTTATGTTCCGGGTTGGGATACTCATGGTTTGCCAATTGAACAGCAATTGACTAAACAGGGCGTTGACCGCAAAAAAATGAATCTTGCGGATTACCGTCAACTTTGTCAGGATTTTGCCAGTAAAGAAGTTAAAAAGCAAATGACTGACTTTAAGCGTTTAGGCGTAATGGGAGACTGGGACCACCCATATATTACTTATCAGCCAGAATATGAGGCAGAAGAAATTCGCGTCTTTGGTAAAATGTATGAAAAAGGTTATATCTATAAAGGTAAAAAGCCCGTTTATTGGTCTCCTTCAAGTGAATCAACATTAGCTGAAGCTGAAGTTGAATATCACGATATTAAATCACCTTCAATTTATGTTTCATTTCCTGTAAAGGACGGTAAGGGAATTCTGAATCCTGAGAAGACATATTTCTTGATTTGGACAACTACACCTTGGACTATTCCTACTAACCAAGGGATTACAGTCAATCCAGGGTTTGATTACTCAGTAGTCCAGGTTAACGATAAGTGTTACGTGGTTGGAACTGATCGTTTAGAAGCCGTTGCTGAAGAATTGGGCTGGAATGACTATGAAGTGGTGCAACATCTTAAGGGTAGTGAAATGGACCGTATGGTTGCTAAGCATCCTTTGTATGATCGTGATGCCATTTTAATGAATGCGATGCACGTTACTGCTAGTGATGGTACTGGCTTAGTTCACACAGCTTCCGGCTTTGGTGAAGACGACTATAATGTTGCTCAAAAATATGGTCTACCTGTATATAGTCCTATGGATGACAAGGGCTGCTTTACTGCAGATATTAATGATCCTGATTTAGCTGGCTTATTTTATGATGATGCGAATAAAGTTGTCAGCGAAAAATTAAAGAAGTCAGGGAATTTACTCAAGTTAAGTTTCTTTACCCACTCTTACCCACATGATTGGCGCACCAAGAAGCCCGTAATTTACCGTGCTACCACACAATGGTTTGCTTCTGTTGCTAAGTTTCGTCAGCAAATTCTTGACCAAATTGATCAGGTTAAATTTACGCCTTCTTGGGGTCAATTACGCTTACACAATATGATTAAAGATCGTGGTGACTGGGTAATTTCCAGACAGCGTGCTTGGGGTGTTCCACTGCCAATCTTTTACGCAGAAGATGGCACTGCAATTGTGACGCCAGAAACTATCGAGCATATTGCCCAGATTTTTGCTAAAGAGGGCTCAAATGCTTGGTACAAGAAGACTGCTAAGGAATTATTGCCCGAAGGTTTCACTTCTGAACATTCTCCAAATGGTAAGTTTACTAAAGAAAAAGATATTTTGGACGTTTGGTTTGATTCAGGGTCTTCCCATCAGGCAGTTATGGCCAAAAGACCAGACTTGAGATTTCCGTGTGATCTTTACCTTGAAGGTAGTGACCAATACCGTGGGTGGTTCAATTCAAGTCTGATTACTTCTGTAGCTGCCACGGGTAAGGCACCTTATCGTGGTATTTTGTCACAAGGCTTTGTTTTAGATGAAAAAGGACATAAAATGTCTAAATCGTTAGGTAATGTAATTTCTCCAAACGATGTCATCAAACAAATGGGTGCAGAAATAATTCGGTTATGGGTTGCCTCAGTTGACACGACTTCTGACGTTGCCGTTTCACAAGATATTTTACGTCAAACTTCTGAAAGTTATCGTAAAATTCGTAATACTTTCCGTTACATGCTGGCTAACACCTCAGACTTTGATCCACAAAAAGACCGCGTGGTTTATGAAAATCTCAATTCTATTGATCAATACCTGGAAGTTAAACTTAACGATTTAGTTAAAACTTGCCTTGACAGTTATGAACGTTACGACTTTAATAATGTATATAAAAAGGTATTTGCCTTTATCTCAAACGATTTATCAGCATTTTACCTGGACTTTGCCAAAGATGTTCTTTATATTGAAAGCAAAAATAGTCATGCGAGAAGATCAATGCAAACTGTAATCTATGACGCAGCGGTAAAACTTGCTAAAGTCATGACACCAATATTGCCTCACACAATGGAAGAAGTTTGGTCCTTCTTAAAAGAAAAAGAAGATTATGTCCAGCTTGCTGACATGCCTGAAGTTGAACAATATGATAATCATGATGAGCTTCTGGAAAATTGGCAGAAATTCATGAATTTACGTGATGATGTTTTGAAGGTGCTCGAAGAAGCACGTGATCAAAAATTAATTGGTAAATCTTTTGAAGCAGCTGTTACAGTTTATCCCACAGATGAGATAAAAACTGTTTTAGCTAATCTTGATGCCAACTTTAGACAAATTTTGATTGTTTCTAAATTAACGATTGCTAAGGGTGAGGCACCGGCAAATGCTCAAAAATTACCAAATGGTGCTTTTGTAGTTGAGCATGCTAAAGGAGAAGTTTGTCCTCGTTGTCGCATGATTAGAACTGATATCGGAGCTGATAGTGAAGTACCAATGCTTTGCGGTAGATGTGCTAAAATTGTCAAAGAGGATTACCCTGAAGCTGTACAGGAAGGCTTAGAAGAATAATGCGCTACGGAACAGTAAAGCAATTCGATCGTAACAGTAGTTTTGGTTTTATTACTGATAATGAAAACCAGAAATCATATTTTGTTTTTTATACAGCAATAAAAGAAGAAGGTTATCGCCGCTTACAAGTAGGACAAAAGGTTAAATATCAGCTTGCTCAAGGAAAAAATGGACTCCAATGTGTGAACGTATATTTAGCTGATTAACAGGAAAGTGAATAATGGATTTAACAGAAACTGAAATCTCTTCAAAACAAATTTTTACTGGGCGTATAGTTGATCTTTCAGTTAGAACGATCAAATTACCTAATGGTGAAACTGCAACAAGAGAAGTAGTAAAACATCAGCCTGCTTCGGCTGCCATTGCAGTAAATGATAAGCAAGAAATGTTGCTGGTTGAGCAGTGGCGTGAGCCGATTAAAGAGTTGACTTTGGAAATTCCAGCAGGATTGATAGATGAAACTGATGCCAGTCCATTAGATGCCATGAAAAGGGAATTAAATGAAGAAGGCGGTTATCATGCTGACTACTGGGAAAAGATAACGGAATTCTATTCGTCGCCTGGCTTTACTAATGAGAAACTATACTTATTTTATTGTGATACATTAACCAAATTGACTGATAAAAAGGCGCTTGATCCTGACGAATTTTTAACTGGTCACTGGTATAGTTTGGAAAAGTTGAAACAGCTTGCGGCACAAGGTAAAATTGTTGATGCCAAGACATTATATGCAATGAGTGTTTGGGAGAATATGTTGCTTACCAGTGCTAATACAAGGGATTAAAATGACAGAAAAGCGATCTGATTACCGTAAAAAATTAAAAAAGAAAAAAAGCAAAAATATTTTAAATACAATTAAATCTGCTTTTGATGATAATGATGCTGAAGTTGACGTTAACCCTGATTTTACCCGTAATGAAGATGAAGTTATACAACCAAATGAATCTTCAAATAAAAGGGCAAAGACTCAGGGGCAGTCTCCGAGAAGAGAAAAGAATAAGTCACAATCTCAACCAACTACCAGTCAAGACAAAGCGTTAAGACTGAAAGGTAAGCTTAATCGTGCCATTCTCATCGTTTCAATTTTAATTATTTTGGTATTATTGGCGTTATTTCACTTATAAATAAAAACGAGGGTAAAAATGAAGATAGCAATTATTGTCCCGATGGAAATTGAGGCTGAATATTATCATAAGTATTTTCACTCTGGTCACAAAGAAATGTTCGGATCTACCACATTCGAGCATTTTTGCGTTAACCACAATGATTTATATATTGGTTTGAGTGGAATTGGTAAAGTCCAAGCTGCTATGAATTTAGCTAGTTTGCTATGCCAGCTTAATATTGATTTAGTTTTTATGACTGGTACAGCAGGATCTTTACAGCCCAATATTCAAAAGGGCGATTTGATTTTAGCCAGTTCATTTGCTTATCACGATGCGCATAATACTCTAGCAGGGGATTATGTTGAAGGACAAATACCAGGTGAACCGGCAGAGTTTGTTTTGAAGTCGACTGTTAGAACACAATTTGCACAGTTTTTGCAGCATGAGAACATTGAATATAAAGAGGGACTTATTGTCACAGGCGATTCTTTCATTGGTTCACAAGCACAAAAAAATGATATTAAGCATAATTTTGCTCAAGCTTTAGGAGTTGAGATGGAAGGGGCTGCTTTTGCACAGGTGGCTTATCATTTTAATAAGCCTTTAATAGCTTTGCGAGCTATTTCTGACAATGGCAATCAAGATGCAAATGAAGACTTTGATCAGTTTGCACAAAAAGTGGGTGCTAAAGCGGCTAAAATTATTTGTACTTACATAGAGAAGATGAATTCATAAATGACAGAAATTTACTTGGATAATGCTGCTACGACACCTATGTCTGCCAAAGTAATTAATGTGATAGCTGAAGAAATGAAAAATGACTTTGGTAATGCTTCCAGTACTTATGAATTAGGACGTAAGGCCCGTCATGTCATTGATCTTGCCAGGCAAGAAGCTGCCCGAGCAATCAATGCCAGCGAAAATGAGATAATTTTCACCTCCGGTGGATCTGAGAGTAATAATACTGCTATTTTTGGGACTGCTCATAGTCGCAAAAATATTGGTAAACGCATTATCACAACAAAAATTGAACATCCCTCTGTTTTAAAGCCAATGCAGCAATTGGAAAAAGAGGGTTATGATGTTATCTACCTTGATGTAGATACAGATGGTCGGATATCATTGGCTGATTTGAAAAGGGCTTTAACTCCGCAAACTATTTTGGTATCTGTAATGGCAGTTAATAATGAGGTTGGAACAATCAATCCTTTGGCTGAAATTGGTGCAATGGTAAGACAAAGTAATGCCTATTTTCATGTAGATGCAGTTCAAGGATTAGGAAACATTAATCTTGATGTTGCTAAAATGAATATCGACTTATTATCCACTTCTGCTCATAAAATCAATGGTCCTAAGTTTCTGGGATTTTTATATGAAAAAAATTCTATTAAACTACCACCTTTAGTTTATGGTGGGGAACAGGAAACTAAACGCAGGGCTGGAACTGAGAATGTACCTGGAATTGCGGGTTTTGGTGAAGCAATTAGTGAAATTGGAGCTATAGATAAAAATAAGCTCCAGGCTAATTATCAGAAGTTGCAAAAAATTATTTTAAATGAACTTGATCAAGCTAAAATTGAGTATCAAGTTAATGGTGGAACTAAAAAATTTGATTCTCATCATGTCCTAAACTTGCACTTTACTAATGTCAATACGACTATTCTACAAACAAACTTAGATTTGGCTGGGTTTGCGGTTTCAGGGGGTTCTGCATGTACCGCAGGAACACTTGAGCCTTCCCATGTTTTAGTGGCTTGTTTTGGTAAAAACTCTCCGCGAATATCTGAATCAATTCGCATATCATTTGGACGATATACTACTGAGGAAGAAGTTTCTGCTTTTGCAAGGCAGTTGGTTAAAATTGTGGCTAAAATACAAAAGAAATAAAAAAAATTGCTTTTTTAAAAAGATATGCTTATTATAAGTAAGTGAGGTAATATTATGGCAAATACGGTTATGATTAATGGTGATCAACGTAAGTTTACGCTTAGTCCAGACTTGAAATTATACGCACTGATTGATGCCGGTTTTGTTAAAACTGTTAAGGGCAATTTTAATTATGAGCATCCACTTTATAATGATTCACCATATAACGCCCCAACAAAGTTGAAAATGACCATTAACAAGGAAATGACCCGTTTAACAATGGTCGTTACTGATAGAAATGGCTTGCAAAAGGTCAATATTTTTAAAAATAAGCAATTGGCTCCCACAGTGGAACTTTTAAATTATATCTTAAAAGATCTTGAGGAACGTAAAATTATTGTCGCTGTGAAGGATTGATTAATTTGGTAAAGAAAAACAAAAGAGTAGTTGTAGGAATGAGTGGCGGGGTAGACTCTTCAGTTTCCGCCCTTCTTTTGAAAAAACAAGGATATGACGTAATTGGTGTCTTCATGAAAAACTGGGATGATACCGATGATTCTGGTATTTGTACAGCTACTGACGATTATGAAGATGTTAAAAAAGTTGCTGATCAAATTGGTATTCCTTATTATTCAATTAATTTTGAAAAGGAGTATTGGCAGCGAGTTTTTGAGTATTTCTTAAATGAATATAAAAAAGGGCGCACGCCAAATCCTGATGTAATGTGTAATAGTCAGATTAAATTCAAATCCTTTTTAGAGTTTGCTTTCAATCTGGACGCAGATTATATTGCAATGGGGCATTATGCAAAAACTATAACTGATAAAAATGGCATCACACACATGATGCGTCCTAAAGATGGTAATAAGGATCAAACTTATTTTTTAAGTCAGTTAAATCAAAAACAGATTAGCCGCGTTATTTTTCCATTAGCCAATCTCACAAAGCCGCAAGTCCGGGAAATTGCAATAGAAAATGGTTTAGCTACAGCGAAAAAGAAAGATTCCACTGGTATTTGCTTTATTGGGGAAAGAAACTTTCGTAAGTTTTTGAGTGAATTTTTACCTGCCCAGTCTGGTGAAATGATTACGCCAGATGGTAGAGTAGTTGGTCATCATGCTGGCTTAATGTATTATACAATCGGTCAGAGATCCGGTTTAGGTCTAGGTTCAACTAAAGAATCTACGGCTCCTTGGTTTGTTGTCGGCAAAGACTTGCAAAAAAATCAATTGATTGTGGAGCAGGGTTATGACAGCAAGCTACTTTATGCCACTGAATTAGAAGCTAGTGACATGTCATTTTTTACTGGACAGCCCAAGCATGATTTTACAATTCATTGCAGTGCCAAGTTCCGTTATCGTCAACCAGATGTCGGCGTGACAGTTTCTTATGATGCTGCAGCAAACAGGGCAAAAGTTTACTTTGATGAGCCGGCTCGCGCTGTCACTCCTGGACAAGCTCTGGTTCTTTATCAAGGTGAAGAGTGTTTAGGCGGCGGTAATATCGACTGCGCCTACCAGAATGAGCAGCAACTACAATTAGTCTAATACAAATGAGTTAGGAAAATGTGTCATGCATTTTCCTTTTTATTTGTGTTCATTTTTCTTTTAAACTAATTAAATGATAAACTAGATAGCAACAGCTATAGAAAAGAGTAATTAATGAATGCAAATTTATTTTGTCAGACATGGTAAAACAGAATGGAATTTACAAAGACGTTTTCAAGGAGCTCACGGTGATTCACCACTTTTACCCCAAAGCTTAATTGATATTCAAAAATTAGGCAGTTTTTTAGCTGGCACTAAATTTGCCGGAATATATTCTAGTCCGTTGAAAAGAGCTAAGGCTACAGCGGAAGGCTTAGTAAAAACATTGAGCTGCCCTTCTGCAGTTAAAGTAGATGATCGTCTGCGCGAATTCGATTTAGGAGCAATGGAAGGCCTTACTTTCACCGAAGCTCAAGCCCAGTATCCCATGCAAGTAACTGACATATGGGATCATCCCGAAAAATATGATGGTCACAGTATAGGTGGAGAAAATTATTCTGAAGTCATTGCTCGCGGTAAAAGTTTTGGTCATGATATTGCGCTGAAGTTTAAGGCGGATGATAAAGTAATTGCTGTAAGTCACGGAGCGGCCTTAGGAGCAATTATGGGTGGATTGTTAGGCTATCCGTTGTCAGATATCAGACACAACGGTGGCTTAAGCAATACCAGTCTGACGATTTTAGAAACAAAAGATAAAGGCAAGACTTTTAACGCTTTAGTTTGGAACGAAACAGGATTTTTAGGTAGAAAAATGGTGGATTCAGATTCATTATGATAGAGAAAAGAAAATCAACAGGTAATTCCGATATTGTCCAAAAAAAGATACACGAATTAATTACGCAGATTGATGAAAAGCCAGATAGCAGTGAAAACTATTTAAAATTGGCAACCTATTTAATAAAACAGGGTAGCAGCGATCAAGCTACCGAGTTATTAGAAAAGGCTAAAAATCTGGTTACTCGTCCGCAGGATTTAGATTATGATCTGGCAGTGTGCTATTACTTGCAAGGTGAATTTAAAAAGGCCTTAAATATACTTAACCAGATTCCCAACGACGATTTAGTTTTATACCAAAAGGCTCTCGTTTTTTTCAAAATTGGACAAAAGCAAAAAGCACTTGCTTATGCTTTAACTATTAAACAAAGAGATGCCAAGACGTGGGAATTGATAGGAGATATTTGGCTTAGTCTTGGTGAAATCAATGAGGCAGAGTCAAGTTATAAAAAAATCAGGAAAGAGCAAAGGACGGCAAAAGTAAATTTCATGCTGGGAATCACGAGTTTGACACAAAACCGCCTAGAAGCAGAAAAGTATTTTGCCAAAGCTAAAGAGCAGGATCCCAAAGTTTTTGCCCAAGAAGAGCAAAAGTATGCTTCTGCACTAAAATTAATAACTAATGCGAGAAAGAAAAAATGACAACTTTTACCGGAAAAATTAACAGAATAGTTTTTGAAAATGACCAGGATCTATATAAGATACTTGATGTCACCATAATTGGCAAACTCGAAAAATACGATCGTGATGAAATTAAAGTTACCGGTAATTTTGGTGATGTCCAAGTTGGTGCAACTTATAGCTTTTCTGGCAGGCTAATTGTTCATAATAAGTTTGGCCTGCAATTTCGTTCAGATAACTATAAACTGGCTTTACCTCATGAAAAAGGTAGTTTAATCAGCTACTTGAGTTCAAGTAAATTTCCGGGAATCGGTAAAAAGGCAGCTAGTGCAATAATTTCAGACTTAGGAATGGATGCACTAACAATTTTAAAAGAAAAACCTGAAAAAGTAGCGACTTTGTCATTAACCAAAAAACAAAAAGATAGTCTGCTAAATGGTGTCAGCTTAATGGATTCTTATTCTGAAACTGTACTAAAATTAGCGCAATTTGGCTTAAATAAAAAAGTAGCTGGTAGACTTTACCAACTTTATCATGGTGACACTCTAACCAAATTGGAAGAAGATCCATATGCTTCTATTGCTGAAGTTACGGGTTATGCATTTAAAAGTGCAGACCGAATAGGTAGTAAACTAGGAATTGGTTCTGCAGATCCTAAAAGAGTTAATGGCGCTATTTTTCAGATTTTGCTTGATGAAGTTGCTAAAGAAGGTAATACATACATTAAACTGGAACAGTTGCTAACAGAGGCTGGTAAATTGCTTCAAGTTGATCAATTTGATGTCATAGCTGATTGCGTTAATAATCTCCAGCATCAAGGTAAAGTGGTGGTAATAGGGGAAAATGCAGCGCTGCAGGAAATTTATGAAACTGAAACTGATATTGCCAATGCAATGAAAAATTTGGTGGAAAAAAACCACAAGAGTTCGAATTATAGTGAGAAGGAATTAAACCGCGCTATAGCGCAGGCTGAAGTAAAGTTAGAAATAACTTATGATGAAACCCAAAAAGCTGCTATTAAAAATGCTTTAACTAATCCCATTTCAATTTTAACAGGAGGCCCAGGAACAGGTAAAACAACTATCATTAACGGTATTCTGTTAGCATTGCGTGATTTAGCTAAAATACCTGCATCATCCTTGTATAGTACGGATCCACCATTTTTGCTGGCAGCACCCACAGGTCGTGCTGCAAAAAGAATGGAAGAAATCACTGGTATTACCGCTAAAACAATCCATCGCTTATTAGGATTGGGAATTGGAGAAAATGATGCAACTGATTTGAACGAATTAAATGGTGAGATTTTAATCATTGATGAAATGTCAATGGTAGATATGTTTTTGTTTAAACAGTTGGTTTATAGCATTAATGAGACTAAACATATTGTTTTCGTAGGAGATAAAGATCAACTGCCTTCTGTTGGTGCAGGAAATGTGTTTGCTGATTTGATCAAATCGCAAGCTTTTCCCACTACAGTTCTCAAGCAAATCCACCGTCAAGGTGATGATTCCAGCATTATCACACTTGCTCATGACATTAATATGGGTAAAAATGTCCAAGAATTATTTCAAAAAACCAGCAACTATTCCTTCATTTCTTGTCCACCTCATGAAGTCGCTCACGTAGTTAGTCAAATTGTTGAGCGAGCTTTGGCAAAAGGTTTTAATCCCGATGATATCCAAGTCTTAGGGGCTATGTATCAGGGCGATGGCGGAGTAAATAATTTGAATGATGTAATTCAGGAAATTATGAATCCAGCTAAGCCAAACAGTAAAATTCTGGAAGTGCATGACGAGATTTTTCGTATTGGTGATCGCATTCTACAGCTGCAAAATAATCCGGAAAAAGATATTTATAACGGTCAAATCGGCAAAATTTTAGCAATTGATAACGAAAATTCGCAAAAGTGTATGGTTGCTGACTTCGATAATAGGGAAATTACTTTTAGCAAAAAGGATCTTTTCGATTTAACTAGAGCATATGCAATTACTATTCATAAAGCCCAGGGTTCTGAATTTCCTTTAGTTATCCTTAGTCTGACTATGCAAAATTATGTCATGCTCAAACGTAATTTGTTATATACTGCTGTTACTCGTGCAGAAAAAAATTTGGTTTTAATTGGTGACCCTCGTGCTTATGAAATGGCTTTGACTACTTCTGGTAACGATCGCAAGACTGGCTTAACTACTAAATTACAAGCGACGTTAAAAGTTGAGCCCAAGGAAACTAAGAAGCAGATTCCAGCTAAAAGTGACCAAGACGTTTTATCAAATTCTGAAGAAATAAGTCCTGAGAAAAAGAATTATATTTTGACACCTGAATTGATTTACTCAGGGCAGATAGATCCTATGATTGGGATGCAAGATGTCAAGTTAGTAACAAGAGCGGGGTAAAAATTCGCTATGATAGGAAAAAATGCTGATTTGAATGAGTTTAATGATGCTTTACAAATATGGGTTAATAATCATACTCATGTTTTACTGCTGGATCAAATTACCCTGGAAGTTGAAACAATTTATCGAGATTCTTTTAATGAGTCAGTTTATTGTTTTGTAGAAAGAACTGCAAAAGAAAAGTTTATTGTCAGTGATGATGGCCGTTCACTTTTTAAGCTTGATCCTAGTGCAAGTGACGTTGATTTAATAGCAACTATTGGTGATATAGCGATAGCCTCAGAGTTTAATTTTAATCTCCAAAATGGCGTTATCAGTGCTAAAGCTGACAGACAAAATTTAATCGACACCATTATGCGTTTAGCGCAACTCCAAGTAAATATTTCATATCTTAATTAAAAAATTTTTCAAATAAAATTTTTATTGCTTTTTTTAAAATATAATGATTAAATTAGTAATATTATTTTATTTTAATCTGGGGGGAGCAAAATCTATGACAATAGTTTTTGATCAGGTAAAGAAAAATTACGGTAAAAAGCCAGTTTTACATGATATTAACATTAAAATCCCTTTGGAACCTACAGTAATTGGTTTAGTTGGACCTAATGGTGTGGGAAAATCAACTATGTTAAGACTACTTGCAGGAGTACTAGTACCAACTGAGGGCACGATCAGGAATGATCAAACGAAAGGATCCTATTTTAAATGGGCAAGTTTGCACACAAGTTTTGTTGCCTCTGGAGAGAGGGGTCTTATGTACAGACTAAATACCCTTGAAAACGGAATGTACTTTTCCTCACTTAAGGGAATTAGTACTAAAAGAACGGAAAATAATATTCGTAAGATGGCTCAAGATTTTAATTTTTCAAATGAACTTAATACTTTTTTTCAGAACTTGTCCACTGGCTTAAAGAAAAAAGCTGCTATCTTGGTGGGAGCTGCAATGGGAACAGAAGTTTTACTCTTGGATGAACCATCAAATGGTTTGGACATAGCAGCTCAAGAGGATTTAGCCTCTTTTATTCTGGATTTAAAAAATAAGAATGGCAATATTATTTTCATTTCTTCTCACGATACACAGATGCTCTCTGGAGTTGTTGATCACTATCTCTTCTTAAGAGATGGCCAAATAGAGCAAAATATTGAACATAAAATGGCTGAAGATGACCTAATTTCTGAATACCGTGAAATTTATAAGCGAAAGTAGGAAGCAAAATGAAAAAAATCAAAAAGCTATTTAATATTTTTTGGGTACAATTATATTTAGAGCTAAAACTGCAAATGCGCTATGTTAATTCTGCTATTAGTTCGCTTGTTTTATATGCTGGAGCTTTTTTAATTGTTATCCTTTTCACCAACCCTGCCCAGTTGGGCCAGGCATATGGTACCAAACAAGGGGTTTTATTTACCATTGTTGGCTTTTTGTTTTGGAGTATTGGTATTGCCTCATTGGGTGGATGTAGTAATGGGGTGGAGACTGATGAGCGAACTGGTCTGCTTGAAAGTGAAACTCAATCCGTCTTTCCCTTGTGGGTTCTATACTTTATTCAAACTTTGGCAGAAAACTTATTTGTTTGGATCTATCTCTTAATTATAGGACTTGTAGCCTCGTTTTTTTCAATGTTTACAGTAGCGGAATTATTAAAAGCTATATTATTGACGTTTGCTTTTTCCTTAATTTCCAACTTAGGAATGTTTGGCATCGGAATGATTTTTGCTTCTGGCTCCATTAGATTTAAAAGAATGGGACAGTGGGCTACTATTTTGCAGGCTTTATTGCTAATGTTGTCAAATGTTTATTTTCCAGTATATAATGCTTTTCAGGAGGTTATTCCTTACGTGGGCGGCATCGAAATAGTGCGGCAAATATTTCTTGGTCATGGAGTTTCATTGTCGAAACTGATGTTATTGATAGTGGTAAATGTAATTTGGTTCTTGTTTGGTATATTGATTTTCAATTATTGTATTAAAAAAGAGCGCAAAAACGGTTCATTTGACGCATTTTAAGTTAGAGAAAGGTGATATTTATTTTAACGTTTAAAAATGTTAAATGGGGAACAAAAAATTATTTTAAAGTAAAAAAATTATATTTAAGTGCATTTCCAAAAAGAGAGCGGTTTCCAATTAGTGGCTTGCTTGCAATGGGTCTGCAAAAAAGAGTAAATTTTCAGGCCATTTATGACCAAGAAAATTTTATAGGTTTAATTTTCTGGACTTATGCGAAGCAAATCATTTATATTGGGTATTTGGCAGTTGATCCAATCTGGCGTGGCAAGGGCTATGGTAGTGAGATTTTAAATCTAATGAAAAGAAACCATCCAGGTCAGGAAATTGTTTTGGACATTGAACCAGTTATTAAAACAGCAAAAAACTACTCTCAAAGGATCAACAGATTATTATTTTACAAACATAATGGCTTCAAACTAACTCAAGATAATTTAGTTGACGAAGGGGGTCGTTATTCGATTTTAAGCTCAGATAAACACTTTAAAAAGCGTAGTTTAAGTCAACTGCTTGATCATATGAGTTTTAATTGCTATAAGTATAAAATTGTAAAAAGGTAATAATAACTAGCGGTCTAAAAGACTGATATTAAAAAGTGTATATCTTATTAAGGCAAATGTAGTCAAACACAAAAAACCGAGCATAGTGAAGCTAACCCCTAAAACTGGACGTTAGTTTTATATCATTTTACTTAAGGCTTGATTCCGATATTGAATCGGAGTTAAGCCTTTTAGTTTGTGCCGAATTCTATCTTCATTGTAATAACTTATCCA